>NZ_JAFCTI010000010.1:110996-163631 GCF_049895945.1 Pseudarthrobacter sp. DSP2-3-2b1
GACTCCGATCCGTCCGCTAAAGCAGCCTTGGTGCCCATTTATAATTGGGGCTTGACGAGGGGGGCCGGACACCTTTTCGAAAAGGTGACCGGCCGTCGTCGTTGGTTGCTGTGGTTCAGCCCAGTGTTCAGCTGGCCTTCTGCAGGCCGGTGCGGGCCATGGCGTCCGCGTACGCTACGCGCATGTCCTCGAGGTACTGTTCCTGCCGGGCCGGCGTTCCGGCGAAGGCGCGGCCGCTGAGGCTGCGGACCTTGTAGGTCTTCAGGCCGCGGCGCCAGATCATGGGAACCTCGGTCTTCAGGAGCAGATTGGCCAGGCGGTTGGCTTCGGTGCCGTGAGCCACGATCACCGAGGCGCGGGGCACCAGGGCAAGGAACTTGAGCAGCGGCTTGAGGCCGGAGGAAATCTGGTCCGGCGTGAACTTGCCGTTGGCCTCACCGTCGGTGTGCCACGGGTGGACATTCCACGGCATGACACACTCGGGGCGCAGGCCCAGCTTCCACTGGATGCCCAGCATGCGGGTGGTGGCGTCGTCGTCGCCCGCGGTGATGAAGCCGGAGGGATCCGCCTCGCCGATGTTGGAGAAGAGGCTGATGATGCGGCACTGGTCGATGTCGTGCATCGGGTCAACGTAGGGGACCACGGTGTGCGGCTTGACGCTCTGCAGCGAATCGCACAGCTCGTTGACTGCCCCAACATTGGGCTCGTAACGGCGGTTCAGGAGCTGTTCACGGAAGGATTCGGGTGCCAGGGCTGTCATGAAGTGCAATGTCTCCTGCGGGGATCGGTGCTGCTGCCAATCCGGAAAATGGGCGCGTGTTGGGCACGGCAAGTCCGGGGTGGTTTGAAATGTGATGTGGACCGATTCCTGGTCGGTCTCTATCAGTTTAGCAAGCCCCGCAAAATGCAGGGCCCCTCCCGGGCCTCCTCGTGATGGAAGGCACAGGACGGACCCTGCGGCTGGATCGAAAATACCTACCAGAGGCGCTTGGTGGCGCGGCGCACCTTCGCCGAGGGCGTCCAGCGAGACCACGCCGGGAATGATGACCTAATGGCCTTATACTCCTCACGCATCACGTCTGCACAGGCGTAGAGCAGCTCTTCGTCGGATGTGTAGTACTTGTTGGCCACGCGGGCGCAGGACCCGGGGGACAGGGACGCCACGAAGCCGGTGCGCCAGGATCCCTGAGGAAGGATCGGTGTAGGCGTGGCGGTTTCCTTCGCGGCGTTGGCGGCGATCAGCTCAGGCGTGCGGGGCCCGGGCAAGTCAGGGCCGGATTGTTTCGTATGTGAACCTTGCCAGGCCGAACGAGTGGAGAAACCCCGGCATCGGCTAAACTTGGGTGGTAAGAGCCCCGAACTCTTGCGTGGCAGGGCGTCCTGAACGCTCCCGTCAGGCTGTTGCCTTCGGGGCGTTCTCATGAACGGCGCCGGCCTTCGGTGAACCGTCCGGTGTACCACCGGCGGGTCAACCGGGAGTGCGGCCCGAACGAATGGGGGAGGATCCCATGCCAGCAATCGTGATCGTAGGAGCCCAGTGGGGCGACGAAGGAAAAGGCAAGGCCACAGATCTCTTGGGTGGCCGTGTGGACTACGTCGTTAAGCCCAATGGTGGCAATAATGCCGGGCACACCGTCGTCGTAGGCGGTGAGAAGTACGAGCTCAAGCTCCTTCCGGCCGGCATCCTCAGCCCCAACGCGGTTCCCATCATCGGAAACGGCTGCGTGGTGAACCTGGAGGCCCTGTTCCAGGAAATTGATGGCCTGGAGGCACGTGGTGCGGACACGTCCAAACTGCGCGTTTCGGCCAATGCCCACCTGGTGGCGCCTTACCACCAGGTCCTGGACAAGGTCACCGAGCGCTTCCTCGGCAGCCGCGCCATCGGCACCACCGGCCGAGGCATCGGCCCCGCCTACATGGACAAGGTGGCCCGCCTGGGCATCCGCGTCCAGGACGTCTTTGACGAATCCATCCTCCGCCAGAAGGTGGAAGGCTCGCTGCGCCAGAAGAACGAACTCCTGGTCAAGGTCTACAACCGCCGCGACATCGAGGTGGAGGAGATCGTCAGCTACTTCCTTTCCTTCGCCGAACGCCTGCGCCCGCTGGTCATCGACAGCACCTTCGTCCTGAACAAGGCGCTGGACGAGGGCAAGGTGGTGCTCATGGAGGGCGGCCAGGCCACCTTCCTGGACGTGGACCACGGGACGTACCCATTCGTCACGTCCTCCAACCCGACGGCGGGCGGCGCGTCAGTGGGCTCCGGCATCGGACCCACCCGCATCTCGCGTTCCATCGGCATCATCAAGGCCTACACCACGCGCGTCGGCGCCGGACCGTTCCCCACGGAACTGTTCGACGAGATGGGCATGTACCTGCAGAAGACCGGCGGTGAGTTCGGCGTCAACACCGGCCGCCCGCGCCGTTGCGGCTGGTACGACGCCGTCCTGGCCCGCCACGCCTCCCGCGTCAACGGCTTCACGGACTACTTCGTCACCAAGCTGGATGTCCTGACCGGCATCGAGCAGATCCCGGTCTGTGTGGCCTACGACGTCGACGGCGTACGGCACGACGAAATGCCCATGACGCAGACCGAATTCCACCACGCGGTACCCATATTCGAGTACTTCGAAGGCTGGACCGAGGACATCACCGGCGCCCGCACCCTGGAGGACCTCCCGGAGAACGCCCGGAACTACGTGCTCGCCCTGGAGAAGCTCTCCGGCACGCGGTTCTCCGCGATCGGCGTTGGCCCTGACCGGGACCAGACCATCGTGGTCAACGACCTCATCAAGGACTAAAGCAACACCAGTACGACGCCGGCGGGTCACCTGAAATGGTGGCCCGCCGGCGTCGTCAGTTAACGGAGGGTGGGTTGGGCTCCGCCGCCCAGGGCGGCGGCCTCCCGGCGGCGTTATGCAATGTACCGTGTTAGGCAATTTACGGTGTTATGCAATTTACACAGGGTTTACCCGGCCGGTCTTGTGAGGCCGCCGCTGCGGCGGCCAGACTCTTAAGCACACCCTGAACTGATCAACAGATCGTTCGACCAGACCCGCGGGACCGGATGCAGCAACGCATCACGGCAGGCCGGTGGCGAAGACGTCGCCGGAGCAGATCACCCGCAGAGCGGAAGGATTTCCCATGGCCGGGATGTTTGAAGTTTTTGTGGACGCCGATGCGCAGTTCAGGTTCCGGCTGATGGGGCCGGACGGAACCGTGATGGCCGTGTCGGAGGCGTTCGCTGACAAGCCGGCGGTGGCTGCCGGGATCGCAGCTGTGCGTGAGTGCGCCGGGACGGGGCTGGTCACAGACCTTTCACGCGTTTCTCCGCCAACCGCAGCAGCGCGGCCGCAGCCGGTACCTGAGCCCGTTGCAGCCCAGCCGGTTTCAGCCCCGCCGGCCTGCGACGAGCAACTGGTTCCGGCGGCCAGGCTCCGCGCCTTTGCCCATGCCACGTCTCCGCGGCGGCAGGCAGCCACGCCGCGCTGGATCGGAGCAGCGCAGGCCCCCGCATGAGGGTAAGTCCGGCCCCTGCCTGAGGCTGCTTTCAGGGCCGCCAAAAGTTTTTCAAAGTTTTTTGTGACCGGGCGTAACCCTTTGGCCAGTGTCAGCGATTACCCCTATGAAGCGCCGGTCTGGAACTTGTCCCCCATCACGTTCCAGCCCGGCCTTTTTGTTCCCCCAGCCGGCTCGTGGGGTTGCCGGCAGCACGGTTACCGGAGGGTAAAGTTGGCGGGGCAAGCCCCTTCCCCTTCACCGAAAGCCCTGCGTCCCGTGACCGATGCGCTGACAGACGACGTATTGCGTGCCCGCGCCCGCGATCCGGAGCTGTTCAACATCGTGTACCGAACGTATGCGTCGCAGGTCCTGGGCTACCTCACAGCCCGCGGAGTAGAAGATCCGGAGGCGGTTATGCAGGAAGTCTTCCTCGCCGTCCTGCCGCGGCTCGAGACAGTCACCGGCGGGGTTGCCGGGCTGCGCACATTCGTTTTTTCTGTGGCCCATGCCCGCATGGTGGACGATCACCGGCGGCAGCGGCGCGCACCTGTTGAACTGCCGTTCGAACCGGACCTGGACCGGCGCGAGGACACATCGGCCGAAACTGAAGTTCTCCAAAAAATCTCCCCCCAGGAAGTCCTGGACCTGCTCGGCGGTCTGCCGGACGAGCAGCGGGAAGTTTTGTCCCTGCGCCTCGTCGGCGGCCTGACAGTCGATCAGGTCGCGGACATCATGGGGAAAACCGCCGGCGCTGTAAAGCAGCTGCAGCGCCGTGCATTGGTCAAACTCCGCGAGGAGTCCGCTGTAAAGGAATATGTGGTGCCATGAATGCCCCTTCCAGTCCGGTGATTACCCGGTCCCTTGCCCGGACCGTGGATGACATGCTGCTCGACGCCGGAGAGACGGATGCCAGGCTCCGCGCCGCGCTGCTCTCCTTGGGGTCCCTTCGTTCCCTCCCGGTCCCCGAGCCCGGCGCAGAACTTGCGGCCCTGCTTCTGTCCGGTCCGGCCCATCAGCTGGAGCGCCACCGCCTGCTCCGCCGGCACCGGGGCTCCGTGGTGGGACTCGCCGTCATCGCCGGCATGGGGCTCGGCGTCACGGGAGTGGCCGCCACGGGGCCGGTCCCTGACGGGTCCACGGGCAGCTCTGTCCAGCAGATACTCGCTGACTGGAGCCCCGCCTGGACCATCGCGGCAGCTCCGCTTGCCGCTCCGGAGGACGCCGGCCTCCCTATGGAGCTGCAGGCGCCCGGGGACCAGACAATTGGCGGACAGGCGGCCGGGGATGGCACTGAAGGCCAGGCTGGCCCTTCCGGCCCACGATCCGCCGAGCCCGGGAACACAGGGGCGGAGGCGTCCCAGCCCGGAACCGGGCAGCAGGTCCCCTCGGATTCCGCGGGCAAGGGGAAGGGAGCGGACGGCTCCCCGTCGAAAGCGGACGACGACGGCGGAGCAGGCAATGCGGCAGGCGGCAACGCCGGCGGTACTGCTGCGAAGGACGCCGGGACCGGCGAAGGCGGAGAACCGGCAGGCAAAGCCAATTCTGACGCCACCGGAGGGCAGGACAAGGCCGGAAGGTCCGGCGCGGTGGCCCCTACCGTGGAGGGAGCCTCCTCCTCACTGGCAAAGACTGGAAGGGCCGTTGCCGGCAAAGCTGACGCCGGCGTGACCTGGCTGAACAAGTTCAGCCGCTGACCGCCCACCCGGCGCGAAGAGTGCGCGGGGCGGGCGGCAGGAGTGGGGCAGCAGCGGTCAGGAAAGCAGCTGACGCTTCGAAGAGATCACGCCGGTATCGAAGCCGGCCAGGTGCAGGCCGCCATGGAACCGGGCGTGCTCAATTTTCACGCAGCGGTCCATCACCACGTTGAGCCCCGCCGCCTCAGCGTCTGCGGCCACTTCCTCGTGCCAGGAGCCCAGCTGCAGCCACAGGGTTTTGGCCCCCGCAGCGATGGTCTCTGCCAGGACGCCCGGTAGGTCATCGTGCTTGCGGAACACATCCACGATGTCCGGGCTCTCGGGAAGATCGGCAAGCGTCGCAAACGTGGGCTGCCCCAGGATTTCCTTCACCACCGGGTTCACGAAATAGACCTTGTACCTTGTGGAGGATTGCAGGTATGTCGCCACGAAGTAGCTGGCCCGCGAGGGTTTGTCCGAGGCGCCCACGATCGCAATGGACTTAGCCTGCCGCAACAGGTTTAGGCGTTCGGGCGCGGACGGTCCGGTCCAGGTGCGTTCGGCCGTGCTCATGCGATGGCTCCAATCGTGCAGGAATCCGCGGGTTCGGTGGCCGTGCCGCCGGCGGCAGGGACCGTCGCCGAGGCCTCGCTTAGAGCCTGGTCCAGGTCCCAGAGGATGTCATCGAGGTCCTCAAGGCCAATGGAAATCCTTACCAGGTCCTCGGGTACTCCGGCTGTTGCCAGCTGCTCCGGGCTCAGCTGCTGGTGGGTGGTGGATCCGGGGTGGATGACCAGGGTGCGGGAATCACCCACGTTGGCCAGGTGGGAGGCGAGCTGCAGGGATTCGATGAATTTCTGCCCGGCTGCGCGGCCGCCCTTCACACCGAAGGAAAAGACGGAGCCCGGGCCTTTGGGCAGGTACTTCCTGGCACGCTCGAAGTGCGGGTGTGAGGGCAGGCCGGAGAAGTTCACGTACGCCACCCGCCCGTCCGCCTCCAGCCACTCCGCAACCGCCTGCGCGTTCTTCAGGTGCTCGTCCAGGCGCTGCGGGAGGGTTTCCACGCCCTGCAGGAGCTGGAACGCGGACTGTGGGCTAAGGGCCGGGCCGATGTCGCGCAGCTGCTCGCAGCGGAGCTTGGTCAGGAAGCCGTACTCGCCGAAGTTGCCCCACCAGGAGACGTTGCCGTAGGAGGCCACCGGTTCGGTCATGGTGGGGAACTTGCCATTGCCCCAGTCGAACCGGCCGCTCTCGACGATCACGCCGCCGAGGGTGGTGCCGTGGCCGCCCAGGAACTTGGTGGCGGAGTGGATGACAATATCGGCTCCGTGCTCGATCGGCCGCACGAGGTACGGCGTGCTCAAGGTGGCGTCCACCACGAGGGGGATGCCGGCGTCGCGCGCTACCTTCGCCAGCCCCTCCAGGTCCTGGACCTCCGAGGACGGGTTGGCCACCACCTCGACGAAGATTGCCTTGGTGTTTTCCCGGACGGCAGCGGCGTAGTCAGCGGGGTCGGTGCCGGGAACAAAGGTGGTGTCCACGCCAAAACGTCGCAGGGTCACATCCAGCTGGGTGACCGTTCCGCCGTACAGCTGGGAGGCAGCCACAATGTGGTCGCCGGCCTGGGTCAGCGCCGCGAAGGTGATGAATTCGGCCGCCATGCCCGACGACGTTGCCACCGCCCCGATGCCGCCCTCCAGGGACGCGATGCGCTCCTCGAAGGCGGCCACTGTGGGGTTGCCGATCCGGGAGTAGATGTTGCCGTACTTCTGCAGGGCGAAAAGGTTGGCGGCGTCCTGGGTGTCCTTGAACACGAAGGACGTGGTCTGGTAGATCGGCACCGCGCGGGCGCCGTGCTCGGCGTCGGGGGTGCCGCCGGCGTGCAGGGCGCGGGTGCGGAAGCCAAACTTGCGGTCAGCCATCAGACGCCCGCCTCAACCTTCGCGGCCGCCGGAGTTCCGGACAGGTCCAGCTCGGTGCCGTGCTTGCGGGCGAGGTCGGCTTCAAGCTCGCGGACAATCGGCAGGATGTCCGCACCGAAAGCAGCCACTTCCTCCTGGAAGTGCAGGTAGCCGGTGAGGAACAGGTTCACGCCGATCTTCTTGTATTCCACGATCCGCTCGGCGATCTGCTCAGGGGTTCCGATCAGCTGCGTCTTGAAGCCGTCGTTGTACTGGACCAGGTCCTCGAAGCTGGAATCGGCCCACATGCCCTTGCCGTCCTTGGTGGACGCTCCGGCTTCCTGGACGGCGTCGCGGAAGCCCTGGACGGCGGGCTTGTGCGCCTTCGCCACGATTTCGCGGAGCGTGTCCCGGGCCTCCTTCTCAGAGTCGCGGGCGATGACGAAGCCGTTGAGGCCAAATCTCGGAGAGGGCAAAGCGGCAGTCAGTGCGCCGTCAGTGCCGCGCGTGGTTTCCCGCCCGCTTTCTCCTGCGGAAGCGACCACCCCGGCGATGTTCTCCTTGAACCCTTCAAGGTCCTTGCCGTTGGAGAAGTACCAGTCGGCCACGCGGCCCGCGGTGGCCTGGGCCGCCGTCGAGTTGCCGCCAAAGAAGATCTCCGGGTGCGCCCGGCCCGGAACGTCCACGGGGGCCGGGTTCAGCGTGAAGTCGGTGATGTTGTAGTACTTGCCGGCCTGGCTGTACTCCTGCTCGGTCCAGAGGCCGCGGAGGACCTTGATGAACTCCTCGGTGCGGACGTAGCGTTCATCGTGTTCCAGCCAGTCGAGGCCGAAGTTCGTGAACTCGTTCTTGAGCCAGCCGGAGACGATGTTCACGGCGGCGCGGCCGTTGGAGATGTGGTCCGCGGTGATGATGAACTTGGCCAGCACGCCGGGGTGCCACATGCCCGGGTGGACGGCGGCGATGACCTTGAGGCGCTCGGTGGCGGCCAGCAGGGCGAGGCTGAACGAGGTGGCCTCGTGCTGCTTGTCCGCGCCGTAGGAGGCGGCGTAGCGGGTCTGCGTCAGCGCGTATTCGAAGCCGGAATTTTCGGCAATTTGAGCGA
The DNA here is from genome assembly GCF_049895945.1 of Pseudarthrobacter sp. DSP2-3-2b1. NCBI lineage: Bacteria > Bacillati > Actinomycetota > Actinomycetes > Micrococcales > Micrococcaceae > Pseudarthrobacter > Pseudarthrobacter sp. DSP2-3-2b1. Next base: position 119,174 of record NZ_JAFCTI010000010.1, read on the forward strand.
GCTTCCTGTTGTAGTCGAAGTCCCAGCCGGTTCGCTGTTCGATGGTGGAGACCACCAGGCCGCCGGAAACGTTCGGCACCCAGTACGCGAACTTCAGCGGTTCGGAAAGACGGGCAACGTTGCTGATGTCATTCATGAATTTTCCTTTGCTAGGGTCCGCTCGCGCAGGACGTCCTGGATGCCGGCGATCGCCGGTTCGTTCTGGAGTGAGGTGATATCGCCCAGGGCGGTCCCCTCGAAGAGTTGGGTCAGCAGCCGGCGCATGATCTTGCCGCTGCGGGTTTTGGGCACGTCCTGGACCACGACGACGTCGCGCGGCTTAGCGATCGGGCCGATCGCCTTCGCGACGTGGTTCCGGAGTTCCGCGCCGACTTCCCCGGAAACCCCGGATTTAAGGACAACGAAAGCAACAATCGCGTGCCCGGTCTTCGCATCCGCGACCGGACAGACGCCCGCCTCCACCACGTGCGGGTGTGACACGAGGGCGGACTCGATCTCGATGGTGGAGAGCAGGTGGCCCGAGACGTTCAGGGTGTCGTCCACGCGGCCCAGGATCCAGATGTCGCCGTCGGCGTCGTATTTGGCGCCGTCGCCGGCCAGGAACCAGCCCTGTTCCACGTACTTGCTCCAGTAGGAGTCGTAGTAGCGGCGGGGGTTTCCCCAGACCGTTCGCGCGATAGCCGGCCCGGGGGTGTCAACCACGATGAAACCCTGGACACCGGGCGGCACTGTCTTGCCGGCGTCGTCCACGATCCTGGTGCTGACGCCGGGCAACGCGCGGGCGGCGCAGCCCGGTTTGAAGTGGGTGTCCGTGGGCGCGGGGGAGAGGATGGTGGCGCCGGTTTCGGACTGCCACCAGGTGTCCACCACGGGAGCGGTGCCGGCACCCACGTTCCGGCGCAGCCAGCGCCAGGCCTCGGGATTGACCGCCTCGCCCACGGTGCCCAGCATCCGGATGGACGAGAGGTCATAGGTGTCCGGCACGCCGTCCGGGAACCAGCCCATAAGCGAGCGGACCAGCGTGGGTGCGGTGTAGTACTGGGTGACGCCGTAGCGTTCAATGATTTCGAAGTGCCGGCCGGGATGCGGGGTGTTGGGGGTGCCCTCGAAGATCACCTGCGTCACGCCGTTGGAGAGCGGACCGTAGATTTCGTAGGTGTGCGCCGTGACCCAGGCCAGGTCCGCGGTGCACCAGTGCACGTCCGCGTCCCGGAGTGCGGGGTCCGGGTTGCTGAACAGGTGCTCGAAGCTCCAGGACGCCTGCGTGAGGTAACCGCCGGAGGTGTGCACCAGGCCCTTGGGCTTACCGGTGGTCCCGGAGGTGTACATGATGAACAGGGGAGTCTCGGCGTCGAACGCTTCCGGCTCGTGGAGTTCCGAAGCGCGCCCGACGGCGTCATGCCACCACACGTCGCGGCCTTCGGTCATGTGGACGCTCGCCAGTTCGTCGGCGGGGGTGGTGCGGTTGACCACCAGCACGTGCTCGATCGCGTTCTGGCCGGCGACCGCAGCGTCAGCGTTGTCCTTGACCGGCACGGCGACGCCGCGGCGGAACTGGCCGTCAGTGGTCACCAGGAGCTTGGCGCCGGTGTCCTCCACCCGGAACTTCAGTGCCTCGGCGGAGAAACCGCCGAACACCAGGGAGTGGATGGCGCCGATGCGGGCCACTGCGAGGGTGATGATGACAGTTTCGGGGATAACCGGCAGGTATATGACCACGCGGTCGCCCTTGGTGATTCCCAGGGCCAGGAGCGCATTGGCCGCCTTGGACACGTCGCGCTGCAGCTCCGCATACGTGATGGCGCGGCGGTCCCCGGGCTCGCCTTCGAAGTAAAGGGCCACCTTCTCGCCGCGGCCGTTGGCCACGTGGCGGTCCACGCAGTTGTACGCGACGTTGAGCTTGCCGCCTTCAAACCAGGTGATCTCGGGGCCTTTTCCGGCTTCTGCGTCGGCCGGGATGCGGCGGTGCGCGGTGTGCCAGGGTTTGCCGCCAGGGTTTCCCTTGGGCGCTGCCCAGTCAAGGCGGAGAGCCTGCTGTTCCCAAAAGGCAACAGTGTCTTGGGGCGTTTCCTGGATTGGCGGCTTGGCTTCCGGATCCGTGGCCGTGGTGGTGCTGCTGTGACGGGCCGGCCCGCCGGACGCTTCGCCGTGCACAGCGAGGTCCTGCAACCCGGTCGAGGACCATCCCGATGGGCTATTGGCGGGGCCGGCCGCGTCACGCAACCCTGCTCCGATCGCCGTCGCGTTCGAAGTGGTGTGGAGGGATTCCGCGGGCACACCTGGTGGGGCCGTGCTGGCGGAACCCGGAGGGGAAATCGGGTTCAAAAATGGCGTGGCAGGATAAATCTCCTGGGTCATGGGTATGCTCCATCGATCCTGGCGGTAGCACCCTGCAGTTTGGTTAAGGATGGTCGCCTCAACTGTGCTGCCATGACGGCGGCAAGCGTCGCCCAGGGATGCTGCGGCGTCATAGATCCAGGTCTCTCGGCCGCTCGGGATGGTCACTACCACTACAGCCGAACCGCACGGTCCGCGGCAAATTCCGCGCCGGGCAGCGTAATATTCGTTCATGCCAGCATCGCAGGCGCGCGATCATTCAATTGTTCGGCGATGTGGGGGAGGGTTCGCGCTGTAGTCTTGCATCATGGCCCACGTCAACGATCCAGCCGTTATTGAACGCCTTATGCGAAACAAAGGGCGGTGGGCGATCGTGGGCCTGACCACCAATGAATGGCGGGCCGCCTATGACACGTCACTCTTCATCCGGGACAGGCTTGGCATGGAAATCATCCCCGTGAACCTGCCGGGAGACGCTGTGCACGGCGATACCGGGTACCGGACGCTGGCCGATATTCCGTCGGAAAAGCATCCTCTCGACGTCGTTGATTGCTTCGTCAACTCGTACAAGGTCGGCGCTGTGATTGACCAGGCGATCGCTGCAGGAGCCAAGGCCGTGTGGCTGCAGCTGGGCGTTATTGACGAGGCCGCCGCCGAGCGTGCCAAGGCCGCCGGGCTGGACGTCGTGATGAACGCCTGCCCGGCCCAGCAGGCCTGGAAGTACGATCTCTGACCCAGGCTCCCGGCGGGGTCAGCCTTTCATGAGCTCCGGGTAGTGGCGCTCCGCGACGTCCGGGTGGGCCCGCATCCGGCCCTTGAGCATGTTCATGCCGAATGAGGCGAGCATCGGGTTGGACGGGTCGTCGGACAGCCCGCGCGCCTGTGCCTTAAGTTCGGGCGGCAGGGGCACCGGGTCAATCACGGCGTCCAGCCTCGGTGACCAGAAAAAGGGTACTGAATACCGGTCCACACCGGGCGGCGGCGCCTTGACGCGGTGGATGGTGGCGGCCAGGTAGCCTTCCGTGGCCACTTCCAGCATTTCGCCCAGGTTCACCACCAGGGCGCCCGGAATGTAGTCCACCTCAACCCATTCACGCATTCCGGGCGGCAGCACCTCCAGCCCGCCCACCTCGTCCTGGAGCAGGAGGGTCACAAAGCCATAGTCTGCGTGCGATCCCACGCCCTGGTCACCGGCCTCTGCAACCACGCCGCCCACGTAGTGCACCAGTTTGCCCATCCAGGCGGGTTCGTCGCCGAAAGGTTCGTCGAAGTGGTCTTCGGGCAGCCCCAGGGCAACGGCGATGCCACGCAGGAGTTCCATGCCCACCGCGGACATCAGATCCGCCCAGGCCATGGCCGCCGGCTTGAGCTCGGGCAGTGTCTCGTCCGGCCACAGATTATGGCCCTGGAGCAGCCAGTACGGCTGGTCCGCCGGGTAGTCGGGGATGGGATCGCGCTCGGGGGAGTAGTCGATCTGCTCGCGTGCGTCCGCCCGTCCCTGGGTGACCTCCGTGCCCATCCGGGTGTAGCCGCGGAAGTGGGGTGAGAGCCGGTTGTCCAGCTTCATTCGCTCCTCAAGCGGCAAGTCAAAGAAGCGTTTGATGAGGCCGAGGAGCTCCTCGGCCTGGCCGGGAGCCGCACCGTAGCCCGTGATCTGGAAGAAACCCACGTTGTGGGCGGCGTCCCGCAGCTGTTCGATGAATTCCGGGCTGAAGGAACCGTAGGGCTGACGCGCGGTGCTCAAGTCCAGAACAGGGATGGTGGCCTGGTCAGGTGACATCTTCGCAGACTAGCACCGCCGCGAACGGCTTTGTAGGCTCACAGGATGGAACCAGCTGAGCTCAGGGAGATCTGCCTTTCTTTTCCCGGCGCATACGAAGATTTTCCGTTCGGACCGGAGACCTCGGTCTTCAAGGTGAGGGCAGCGGTGGCCGGCGGCAGCAGGCAGGACGCGAAGATGTTCGCCTCCTCCACCCTGGACGCGGATGACCTTTCCGTCAGCCTCAAATGCGAGCCGGCGCTGGCCGAGCAGCTCCGCGCAGCCCACCCGGGGATCACCGGTGCCTGGCATATGAACAAGACCCACTGGAATGGCGTGAAATTGGACGGTGCCCTTCCGGACTCTATGGTCCGGGACATGGTGGAGGACTCCTACGATCTGGTGGTGGCCACTCTGAGCCGGAAGCAGCAGGAACAGCTGGGCTGGGCCCGGCTGGCATCTTTGCCTTATCCAGGAGCCACGGGAGCTGATCCCGTATGAGCAGCAAGAGGCTGGTGGGCGGCCGGCTCGATTACCCGGGTGTGGGAGCCACCGAGAACGGGCGGCCACCGGAGGGGTACCCCAGCCTGGTGTCCCAGGCCTACCTCGGCGACGGGGTTGCGCTGTACCGCCGGGTGGCGCAGGGAATCCTGACCTGGGAACTGCAGCGGCGGTCGGGGCTGCGCGTCCGGGCCGAGTCCGACGCCGTCCGGCCGGGAACGCGTGTGGTGAGCGGATTCGGCGTCGGGCCTTTCCGGATCAACGCCCCCTGCGAAGTGGTGTGGGTGCGGCGGCCGGTGCCAGGCGACGGTCCGCAGTCGGCCGGCTTTGGGTACGGCACACTGCCGGGACATCCGGCGCGGGGCGAAGAAGCCTTTGAGGTGGAGATCGACGCCACCGTGCGGGTGTTTCTGAAGATCACGGCCTTCAGCAAGCCGGCCAACTGGATCTACCGCGTCGGGGGCCCGGTGACCAGGGCGGCGCAGAGGCACGTCACTTCGCGATACCTTGAAGGGGCACGCCAACTCGCCGCAGGCTGAGCGGCCAACCTCCCGGAAACGGACGGAAATTCCATGATCTTCATCGTCGTCAAATTCAAGGTCAAACCCGAGTGGTCCGAACGCTGGCTGGGCCTCGTGGACGGGTTCACCCAGGCCACCCGGCAGGAGCCCGGAAACTTGTGGTTCGACTGGTCCCGCAGCGTGGAGGATCCCCACGAGTTCGTTCTGGTGGAAGCCTTCAAGGACGACGCCGCCGCTGACCACGTCAACAGCCCGCACTTCAAGCAGGCCATGGCGGACATGCCCCAGGCCCTGGCCGAGACGCCGCAGATCATCAGCCGCCAGTTCGACGGCGAGGGCTGGGACAGGATGGGCGAGCTCACCATCTGACCCCATGGTTACGATGGGGACATGTGGATCGGCTGGATTGAATTCGACATCCTCCTGGGCGATGTCCAAAGCCTGAAAGAGAAACGCTCCGTCATCAGGCCGCTCCTCGCCGAGGTCAAGCGCCGGTTCGATGTGTCGGTTGCTGAAGTGGGCGGCCACGAACAGTACCGGCGCTCGCAGGTGGGCGCGGGCCTGGTGGCAGCAGACCGGGCGCACCTCGTGGAGGTGCTCACCGCCGTCGAACGCTTTGTGGCGAACCGGCCTGAATTCGAGCTGCTCAGTTCACGTCAGCGGGAGCTCCACAGCGAAGATTAACCCCCCATCGATTGCTCCAACAAAGCCCTTTTGGAGCCTCAAAACGGCCATTACGGAGCAATCGATGCGGGGTGTGGATAACTTCTGCAGCGCATGCAGCATTCTGCTCTGATGAGATCTATGAAGACCGCACGTCCGCTGCCCGATGATTTTCAGAATCGACCCTTCACCGTGTCGGACGCCGCGCGCGCCGGGGTATCGCAAAAGCGGCTGCGGCACCGCGGCCTGCACCGCCTGGGTAAGGGGATCCGATCGGAGAGCCCGACGGCGGAGCTCCCCTTGAGCATCAGGGTGCGGCCCTTCACTGAGGTCAACGAGCGGTGCGCCGCATCGCACCTCACTGCGGCAGAGCTCCTGGTCCTGCCGCGACGCCAGCAGAAGGAGAACCCGGAGATGTACCACATCATCAGGCCCGAGGGTGCAGCCCACCTTAACAGGCCGCACGTCAACGTGCACAGAATGAAGCTCTACAGCGACGAGGTCACCACAGTCGAGGGGATTCCTGTGACCACCCCGGAGCGCACGTGGCTTGATATGGCGGAGATGCTGACCCTGGACGAGCTCGTGGCCATGGGGGACAGTTGTGTGCGGATGCCGAGGACAGACCTTGAGGGCAGGGACATGCCGCTCTGCAGTCTGGCCGATCTTCAGCGAATGATCGACAGGCATAAGGGAAAGCGCGGACTGCGGAGAGCCAAGGAAGCGATCAGACTCATCCGGGTGGGTTCGGACTCACCACAGGAGACGCTGTTGAGGCTGGCAGTTGTGAGGGCCGGGCTGCCGGAACCGGAGTTGAACGTGCCTATCATCGGCGACGACGGCCTGCGCCACCACGAGCCCGACCTTTCCTACCGCAAGTACCGTATCGGAATCGAGTACGAAGGCGAGCATCACGGTCAGGACCTACAGATCGTCCGGGACATTGCGCGCTCAGAACGCTATGTGGCCTTGGGGTGGACGGAGGTCCGCATTTCCACGCGGCATATGCTGAACGACGCGAAGCCTGCAGTCATCAAGATCCGGGCGGCGCTGGTCCAGGCGGGCTGGCGCAAGGGTGCTTAAGCATCGATTGCTCCGTACCGGCCCTTCTGAAGGTTCAAAGGGGCGGTTACGGAGCAATCGATGAGAGGGCTAGCCGAAGTACTTCGGCAGGGTTGCCTCGTGGGCTTCGCGGAGGACATCGAGGGACAGGGTGTCCACGCCGTTGATCTCCAGCTCGCCGCTGGCCGCATCCACAACGCCAATCCGGGTGTGGGCGAAGCCGCGGGCGGTGCACATGTCCGTGAACCGGATTTCCTCGGAGCGGGGCACACCAACAACGGCGCGGCCCTGGGTCTCGGAGAACAGGGCCGTGAACAGGTCAACGCCGTCACGGTCCATGACATCCTGCAGGGCGATCCGGGCACCCACGCCGTAGCGCAGCGAGGACTCAACCAGGGCTGCCGCGAGGCCGCCCTCGGAGAGGTCGTGAGCCGAATCAACCATGCCGTCACGGGATGCGTTGATCAGGATTTCACCCAGTGCCCGCTCGGCGGCGAGGTTAACCTTGGGAGGAAGCCCGCCGAGGTGGCCACGCATGTTTGCCCACTCGGAGCCGTCCAGCTCAGCCGCGGTGGTGCCCAGCAGGTAGATGGCCTGGCCATCCTCACGCCAGCCCGACGGCGTGCGGCGGGCGACGTCGTCGAGCTTTCCGAGAACTGCCACCACGGGGGAGGGGTGGATGGGCGTGGTGCCCGTCTGGTTGTACAGCGAGACGTTGCCGCCCGTGACCGGGATGCCCAGCACCATGCAGGCGTCGGACAGGCCGCGGATGGCCTCGGCGAGCTGCCACATGACATCCGGGTCCTCGGGGGAGCCGAAGTTCAGGCAGTCGCTGACGGCCATGGGAACGGCGCCGGAGGTGGCCACGTTGCGGTAGGCCTCGGCCAGTGCCAGCTGTGCCCCGTGGTACGGGTCAAGGTAGGTGTAGCGGCCGTTGGCGTCGGTGGCCAGGGCGACGCCCAGGCCGGTTTCCTCGTCCACGCGGACCACGCCGGCATCGTCCGGGAACGCCAAAGCGGTGTTGCCGCCGACGTAGCGGTCGTACTGGTTGGTGATCCAGTCCTTGCTGCACATGTTCGGTGAGGCGATGAGCTCGGTGACAGCGGCCGCCAGTGCGGTGGGGGACGAGGGACGTCCGGCGTCCTGGACGGAGCCGGTGAAGGTGTCCGCCTGGAGGGAGTCCTGCCACTCGGGGCGGGCAAACGGGCGGTCGTAGACCGGTCCGTCGTGGGCCACGGTGCGCGGGTCAACGTCCACGATGACCACGCCGTCCCAGGTGATGATGAGGCGGCCGGTGTCGGTGACCTCGCCGAGCCAGGAGTATTCCACGGCCCACTTGTCCATCACAGCTTCGAAGGCAGCGATGTTCTCGGGGGTGACCACGGCCATCATGCGTTCCTGCGACTCCGACATCAGGATTTCGCCGGGGGTCAGGGTGGGGTCGCGGAGCAGGACGGAGGTCAGCTCAACTTCCATGCCGCCGTCGCCGTTGGAGGCCAGTTCCGAGGTGGCGCAGGAGATTCCTGCGGCGCCGAGGTCCTGGATGCCCTCAACGAGCGAGCCCTTGAACAGCTCAAGGCAGCACTCGATCAGGACCTTCTCGGCGAACGGGTCCCCCACCTGGACGGCAGGACGCTTGGACGGCTTGGTGTTGTCGAACGACTCCGAGGCGAGCACCGAGGCGCCGCCAATGCCGTCGCCACCGGTGCGGGCACCGAACAGCACAACCCTGTTGCCCTTGCCCGAGGCGTTCGCCAGGCGGATGTCCTCGTGGCGCATCACCCCGACAGCCAGCGCGTTGACCAGCGGGTTGCCCTGGTACACGGAGTCGAAGACCATTTCGCCGCCGATGTTGGGCAGGCCAAGGGAGTTGCCGTACCCGCCGATGCCGGCAACAGCACCGTGCATAACGCGGGCGGTGTCCGGGTGGTCGATCGCGCCGAAGCGGAGCGGATCCATCACTGCCACCGGGCGGGCGCCCATGGAGATGATGTCGCGGACAATGCCGCCGATGCCGGTGGCGGCACCCTGGTAGGGCTCCACGAACGACGGCGAGTTGTGGGACTCGATCTTGAAGGTCACGGCCCAGCCGTCGCCCAGGTTGGTGACGCCGGCGTTTTCGCCGATGCCCACCAGCATGTCCTTCTTCATTTCCTCGGTCACCTTCTCGCCGAACTGGCGCAGGTGGTTCTTGGAGGACTTGTAGGAGCAGTGCTCGCTCCACATGACCGAGTACATGGCGAGCTCGGCGCCGGTGGGGCGCCGGCCCAGGACCTTGACTACTTCGTCGAACTCGTTCTGCTTCAGGCCCAGTTCGGCCCAGGGAAGCTCGGTGTCCGGCGTCTTGGCGGCGTTCTCGACGGTGTCGATGTTGAACTTCTTGGTGGTTTCCGTGGTCATTTGGCGCCTCCCACAATCTTGTTCAAAACGGAGGTGAAGAAACCGAGGCCGTCGGTATCGGACCCGCCGATCCCGGCCCCGCCGGACCCTGCAGACTGCGGGCCGAAGCCCACCTCCACGGCGTGCTCCGGGTGCGGCATGAGGCCCACCACGTTGCCGGCGGCGTTGGAGATGCCGGCGATGTCGCGGCGTGAGCCGTTCGGGTTGAAGCCCACGTAGCGGAACACCACGCGGCCTTCGGCCTCGAGCGCGTCCAGAACCTTTTCGTCGGCGATGTACTGGCCGTCCTGGTTCTTCAGCGGAACGGTGATTTCCTGGCCGGAATCGTAGTCCAGGGTCCAGGCGGTGTTGCTGTTTTCGACCCGCAGCACCTGGTCGCGGCACATGAACTTCAGGTGGTCGTTCTTGATCATGGAGCCGGGCAGCAGGTGCGATTCGGTCAGGATCTGGAAGCCGTTGCAGATACCCAGGACGGGCAGCCTGGCGTCAGAGTTGGCCGCATCGATGATCTTGGACATCAATGGCGCGAAGCGGGCAATGGCACCGGCGCGGAGGTAGTCGCCGTAGGAGAATCCTCCGGGAATCACGACGGCGTCAACGTCGCCCAGGGCGGTGTCCGCGTGCCAGAGCGGCACCGCGGTGCCGCCGGCGAGCCGGACTGCACGGGCGGCGTCGCGGTCGTCCAGTGTGCCGGGGAAGGTGACAACGCCGATCCGGGCGCCTGCCAGGCGCGGCTCGGCGGCGACGGCGGTTGCCTCGCCGATCAGGGGAAGTTCAGTCATCTCAGGCCTCGACGACCTCGACGTTGACGACGTCCTCGATCACGGGGTTGGACAGCAGGGTTTCGGCTGCCTCGCGGGCCTGGGCCAGGATTGCGTCGGTCACCTCGCCGTCAACAGTCAGTTCAAAACGCTTGCCCTGGCGGACAGAGCTAAAGCTGGTGAAGCCCAGACGGGGGAGCGCACCCACGATGGCCTTCCCCTGCGGGTCCAGAATCTCGGGCTTGGGCATGACGTCAACAACGATCCGGGGCATCCGGCAACTCCTGTGCGTGAGCATTGGGTAAGGGCGCAGCGGAGTCACGCCGTCTTACGCCGTTCCAGTTGGGGACATGCTTTGCAACAGTGTGGACGGGCGCTCCGCGAGCTTGCCAGCCCATTCTACCGGCCGGAGCGCTTGACCCAGTATTCGGTGGGCGCCGTCACTGTCATCAGGATGGGGGCCCGCTTCAAGGAGGGATGAACGACGGTGGCTCTGGCACTGCGGGTGCCGCGTCACTAGGATGGCGGAATGGCTGAGAAATCGAAATCACTGCTGTTGCCGTTCGTCGCCGCGGCGGTTTTTGCCGGGCTGGGCCGGATGGTCTTCCAGAAAATCCTCGCGGACAAGGCGGCCCGGGAAAACCGTGTGGCCGGCCCCGTCGACGAAAAGACCCGGCAATGGATCAGCGAGGTTGTCCGCACGCCACGCGAGGCTCCGCGCGAATAGGGCCACCCGAACACAGGCTTACTAAGGGCACCCCCGTCAAGGGGAGTGCCCTTTTTTGTGCCCTTTTGTGCCCGATCAGTCAGGAGAGACGCGGACGCCCCAGCCGGGGCCACCCGCTCCGGCCTCCGCAGTGAGCGCCTAGAATTAGGAGATGGCCCCGGCCGTTTCCAATCTGCCCGCCTCCTGGGCGCGAGTACTCACCTGACACTATTCGGAGTGCGTATGACTGACTCAAAACACGCTGTGTGTCCTATGTCATATTGAGCTATCAGTCTGTACTGTTTGAATTCGCTGGTCTCATCGCATTACAAGATCTGTAATACGGTTTTGCCGTTCCAGCTTCTTCATACCGGCAACGTGGCCGGCCCGTTTCCTCGTGAAAGGTGTAGTCGCTCGTGAAATCAACTGGAAAGCGCCCCATGCAGGGCGGGGGACTAAGGAAGGCGACGGCATTGGCCGTTGGCCTCCCGCTGCTCCTCACCTCGCTGGCGATGAGCCCCGCTACCGCGGCGCCCGCCGGGCCGGACACGGCAATATCAGCAAAGAACACTGCTGCCACAGAGTACAAGGACGGCCGCTATATCGTGGTTCTCGCAGCCAAGGCTGCAGCGGCCTACGAGGGTGAAACTCCCGGGCTGATGGCCACCAAGCCACAGAGCGGGCGGAAGCTCGATGCGGGCAGTCCCAGCTACCAGGCCTACGACGCCCACCTGCGTAAGGTCCAGCGTGAAGTGGCCGCGGAACAGGGCGTGACACCGGCCAAGCAGTTCACTGCCGCCCTCAACGGCTTTACCGCCGAACTGAGCGCAACCCAGGCCTCCGAGCTGTCCAAGGACGCCCGGGTCCTGACGGTTTCGCCCGACGTCGAAAACGCCCCTGACTACACCACCACCGATTTCCTGAAGCTCACCGGAGCCGAAGGCGCGTGGGCAACAAAGTTCGGCGGTGAGGCCAACGCCGGCAAGGGTGTTGTGGTGGGTGTGATCGATTCCGGCTACGCCCCGGACAACCCCTTCCTGCAGGGCGAGCCGGTCCAGCCCCTCAGCGGAAAGGCCCAGGTGGGGGTGCCGTACCGCACCGGCGACGGAAAGATCGCCATGCTCAAAGCCGACGGCACCACCTTCATCGGCGAATGCGAGAAGGGCGAGGGCACCGGGGCGGCGTTCGACGGAACACTGTGCAACTCAAAGGTCATCAGCGCCAGGTACTTCGCCGATGCCTTCCTGCAGTTCGTTCCCGCCGCCAACCGCGCACCCGAGGAACTCATCTCCCCGGTGGACGTGGGAAGCCACGGCACCCACACGGCCACCACGGCTGCCGGCAACGCCAACATTGAACAGGTCCTCGACGGCGTGAGCTTCGGCAAGAGCTCCGGTGTGGCACCTGCGGCAAAGGTCTCCGTCTACAAGATCTGCTGGGAAGACAACGATCCGGCAACAGGAGGCTGCTACTCCTCCGCCTCCATCGACGCAATCGACACCGCCATCAAGGACGGCGTTGACGTGCTGAACTACTCGATTTCCGGTAACACGAACAGCACCACCGACCCAGTGGCCCTGGCCTTCCTGAACGCTGCTGCAGCCGGCGTTTTCGTGGCCGCCTCTGCCGGGAACTCCGGTCCGGCGGAGTCCACCGTCAACCACGCTTCCCCGTGGCTGACCACCGTGGCTGCCTCCACGTTCCCCAGCGACCTGCAGGGAACTGTCAAGGTATCGGACGGCACCATGTACCGCGGCGCCTCAATCATGAAGTCTGAAGTTACGGACACGCCCGTAGTGGTTGCCGCTGCGGCCGCTGCTGCCGGCGTCACGAACGCGAACCTGTGCGGCCCCGGCACGCTGGACCCGGCAAAGGTTGCCGGCAAGGTGGTTGTCTGTGACCGCGGTGTTGTGGACCGGACGGCCAAGAGCCTCGAGGTCCAGAACAAGGGCGGCGTTGGCATGATCCTGGTCAACCTTGCCAACAGCTCCGAGGACGCCGATAACCACGTCCTCCCCACAGTCCACGTGAACGCTCCCAAGGGACCTGAACTGAAGGCCAAGCTGGCCGCCAACACGGCGCTCACCGTCAGCCTCGTCAAGGGCGACCTCACCGGAGATCCGCAGGCTCCTGCTCCCCAGGTGGCCGGGTTCTCCTCCAGGGGCCCCGGCCTGGCCTCCGGTGGTGACCTGCTGAAGCCGGACATTTCCGCGCCCGGCGTCAACGTCCTGGCCGGCGTATCAACAATCGGAAACGCCGGCGAGCAGTTCGGCTTCATGTCAGGCACGTCCATGGCAGCTCCCCACATCGCCGGGTTCGGTGCGCTGGTGCTCAGCAAGCAGCCGCAGTGGAGCCCCGCCATGGTCAAGTCCGCCATGATGACCACCGCCTACCCGCTGCTCAATGCAGACGGAACACCCAATACAAACCCGTTCGACGGCGGGGCAGGCCACATTGATTCGCTGCGGGTGCTTGATCCCGGCCTGGTCTACAACTCGGGCATCAAGGACTGGCTGGGCTTCCTTAACGGCCAGGGAGTGGAAACCGGCGCACCGCAGGCCGGCACGGTCGCAGCCAAGGACCTGAACCTCCCCTCCATTGCCCTCGGCAGCCTGGTGGGCGAAGTCCAGGTCAAGCGCCAGCTGACCGCCCTGGTCCCCGGAATGTACCGGCCCGAGGTCAACATGCCGGGCTTCAACGTCCAGGTGGAGCCCAAGTCGCTGAACTTCTCCAAGGCAGGCCAGACGCGCGAGGTCACCCTCACCATCCGGAATGTCAGTGCACCCGTAGGCGAGTTCACTACCGGCTCCCTGACCTGGAAGGGCCCCCGCTCGGTCAGCTCGCCGATAGCCATCCGGCCCGTTGACGCGCAGATCGCCCCGTCCTTCTCCTTCAGTTCCGCCACAGGTACGGGCACCGGAACCATGGACCTGGTGTCCGGCTCCGACAAGCCCATCGGCGTGAGCGTGGAGGGGCTTGCACCGGTCAGCCAGACCGGCATCAACAAGCTTCCGGGCGCTTATGCGGCCAAGAACGACGCACACAACGCCGTCGTGGCCGTCAAGATTCCCGAAGGCGCCACCTTCGCCCGCCTCGGCGTGCAGGCAGAAACGAACGACGTCGACTGGGACATGGTGGTTTATGCCCCCAACGGAACGGGCGGCCAGGTGGCCACCCAGGTTGCCACCGCTGCAGCCAGTGAGTTCCTGGAACTCGAGTCACCGAAGGCGGGAACGTACTACATCGTGGCCAACCTGTACTCCACCCCCGGTGGAGGGGCGGCCAACGCGGCGATCCAAGCCGTTTCGTTCTCCGGTGATGCCAGGAACCTGACGGTCAACCCGAACCCGATTGTGGCGCCGAACGGAACGGCCACGGCAGCCACCCTGAACTGGTCCGGACTGTCGGAGGGCGCTTACGCGTCCCGCCTTAGCCTGGGCGAAAACGGCATCCGGACCTGGGTCAACGTCCAGGTGGGCGCTGGAACAGCCCCGGCTCCGGCCGGCGCCCCGGCCATGGCCACCATCGACGGGATCCCCGGCGTGTAGTGCACAACGCGTAGCACTACCTTTACGCAACAGAAGCAGCATGAAACGTCCCGGTCAGCTGAGCTGGCCGGGACGTTTTCATGTCCAGGAACCGCCTGTTGATCGTCCGGTTCCCCGGGCTCCGCCGAGGAGCGGGGCCAGGGCCTTCCAGCGGGCAATCTCGCACCCATCGGTCCTCTTGAAAGTCGCAGTGACCTCCCGGCCGTGGAAGGTCCCGGTGACCAAGGCAACCTGCGGTCCGCCGTACTGCTGCGTGCACAGTTTGGGCGGCCCTGGCTGGGGAAAGAAAATGTCCTCGCCGAACCGCTCCACCGCTTCCAATGCGGCGTCCGGGTCCGGCAGCGTGGATTCTTCCTTGGCTCGGCCATTCTCAGCAACGAGCCGGAAAACATACTCTTCCGCGTCCGGTTCCTCCCTGAGCCTGATGGTCAGGTTAAGGGGATCTGGCGCGTGGATATCGGTGGAGTCCAGGTGATTCACTGCCTTTCGGATATTGTGAGCGGCGCCAACGCGGCGGCCAGCCGGCCGCGGAGTTCCGCAGCCTCAGCGGCGAAGGCGCGCTGATGCTCCACGTAGGCGGCCTTGCCGTCGGCCGTCTCAATCCTGATGGCAGGATAGCCCCACTCCTCAAGATCGTACGGGGACGCCTGCATGTCCATGGCCCTGATCCGCCAGGACAGCTCAAAACAGTCCATTACCAGTTCACTGGGCAGCGCCGGCAGGAGCTTATAGGCCCACTTATAGAGGTCCATGTTGGCGTGCAGGCACCCCGGCTGTTCCATGTGCCGCTGGTTCTCGCGGCTGGGTGCCAGCTCATTGAGCGCGGTGGCGTCCGGCGTGTAGAAACGGAAGGCATCGAAATGCGAACACCTGATCCGGTTGTCCTCCACCACCCGATCGGTTCCCGCCGAACCCAGCCGCAGCTTCAGGTACTCGTGGCGCAGATCGAACTTGTCCTGGCGGTAGACCATGGCCCATTCATGCAACCCGAAGCAGCCGAACTGGGCAGGCCGCGCCGCAGTTCCGCGGAGGATGATCTCCGCAAAGGTCACTGCTTCCTGCCGGTCGGCCAAGAACTTTCCACGGTCAAAGGTGACCGCCCCGCTACCCGCCGCCAGCCCGAGTGAGGCGAGTTCGCCGTCGTCGAGCGTTCTGTAATGCTTCCAGCCGTTGCGGGCAACAGCCCGCTCACCGGAAAGTACGACGCCGGCGCCAGGGTGCCAGCGCAGCAGCTGGCCGGGTTTTTGGGTGTAGTAAGTGAAGAGAAAGTCCTCGACCGGGTGCTTCCGGCCCGCTGAACGGCGGGCGAGGTAGGGATCGGCGTAACGGCGGACGCGTTGGGCGTGCGAGTCTTCGCGCTCCTGCCAGGCACCGGCCGTCAGCAGGCTAAGCTGCTCCACCGGTGGCACCCAGAACGTCCTCGGCTGCGTTCCAGGCGCCGATTTCGCAGCCGTTGGTCCGGGCGAAGGCGGCATCCACGGGGGTTTCGTCCACGATCCCGGTGACAGTAGCCTGCTGCGGCCCGCCGTACTGCTCGGTGCAGGCCTGTGCAGTACTCATGGTGCCCGGGCTGAGGAGGGCGGCGTTGTTCTTGAGGGCCGCGCACGCAGCTTCCGGATTGGGGTGCTGGCTCTCAGCGGTGGGCAGGCCATCGCGGCAGACCAGGGTGTAGTTCAGATCCGGTTCTTCAGGGGAGGGCTTGACCATGATCGAGAGTTCGGCATTCCCGGCCCCTGGTCCGGCGGAAGGCGCCGGCGGGGCCGACGGCGAGGGTGCCGGAACGGACGTCTCAGTGTCAGGGGAGGGCGAATCGGTGCCGCTTGGGGCGGTGCTCACCGGCGAGCTCGTGGTGGGGCTGGCGGACGGTGTGGCGGTGCCGTCGGGACCCGCTGTGCAGGCAGCCAGCCCGGCCACGGCCAGGACCGCCAGCAACGGGCGTAGTGTTCGCAGCCTGAGTGTCGGCAAGCGCATGAACCCTCCTAGGTTGCTGCCATTTTACGCCGTTGGGCTGTCAGGACCGGACACCGGGGTGCCTGCTGCCTGCTGCCCCGCCTTCTTGCCCGCCGGCTTGCCCGCCCGCCTGCCCGTCCGCTTGCCCGCCGGCGGCGGTGGCGGCAATGAGCCCCATCATGGATTTGTGCAGCTGGCTGACCTGGTCCCGGGTCAGTCCCAGGCGCTCCATCATGGTGCCCGGGACCGCGAGGGCCTGCTGGCGCAACGCGGCGCCGGCGGGGGTCAGGCCCACTGCCAGGGCGCGTTCGTTTCCGTCCACTCGCTGGCGGGTGATGAATCCTGCTTCCTCAAGCCGCCGGAGCAGGGGGGAGATGGTGGCAGGTGCCTGGGCCAGGGCGTCACTGATGCTGCGCAGGGTGCGCGGCGCCGTTTCCCAGAGGCACAGCATCACCAAATATTGCGGGTGGGTCAGTCCCAACCTGTCCAGCACCGGTTTGTAGGCGCCCACCACGCTCCGGGAGGCCACAGTCAGGGCAAAACAGAGCTGCTGCTCCAGCAGGAGGTCGTTGTCCTGCTGCTCGGCAGCGCCGGCGATGGCGGTCATCACAGTCCTCCAAATAATTAGTGCACTAATTGTTAGCGTACACTGGTGTCAGGAATCCGTTCTATCGAAGGGTCGCTTTCATGGGTAAGGACAGCGCAGCAGGGCGCGAAAACGCGTCGCAGCGGTTCATGCGCGCAACGGGAAAGTTGCGGGCCATCTTCGGCCCGGCCAACCGCAGCTCGCTGGTGCATGACATGACCGAGGAGAACAAGCGACTGCTTGCCCAGCGCGAAGTCGAAACCCAGCAGTGGGAAACCCTGCGCCGCCCCGACGGCAGTACCTACGTGGTGCCGAAGAACCCCGAAGACCAGTCCCTCCGCTGAGTCCCACAACCCCTTTATCCTGCTAACCCGCGGGGGCGGTTTCGCGTCCCCGGGCGTAAAATAAGGGCACTGGCTCCAGTTAAGGCTGGAGGCTCTTTTCGCCCGGGATGCGGGAAGGGGGTGGAAATATGGCACATGCACTCAGCGGTTTCATGAACGTCACTGAGAGGCTGCGTTTCGTCTTCGGGCCGGCAACGCGCCTGGACACAGAAGCTCCGGTGGTACACAAGCACGACGAGTTTGAGCAGGCCTCAGAGGAAGAACTTTCCCACTTCGTCGTGGAAACTGACTCAGAAGGCCACCACTACGCAGTCCGCCGCGAAGAGCTCGGCAAATGACCTGAAACAGAAGCAACGCGGGGTCATTTTCTGCCTGACAACCCAAGGTTATCGGGCAAGGAAATGACCCCGCGTTGCTGTAGCGCGTGTGGCAGAGGTGCGTTTAGCGGCCCGTTCCGCCGTAGACCGTTGCCTCGTTCTCGCTGTCGAGATCGAATGCGTTGTGAATGGCGCGGACGGCGTCGTCGAGCAGGTTGGCGTGGGTCACCACGGAGATGCGGATTTCCGAGGTCGAGATCATGTTGATGTTGATTCCGGCGTTGGACAGGGCCTTGAAGAAGGTTGCCGAAACGCCGGGGTGCGAACGCATTCCGGCGCCGATCAGTGACAGCTTGCCGATCTGTTCGTTGTATTCGATGTTCTCGAAGCCGATTTCTTCCTGCGCTGCCTTCAGGGCGGCCAGGGCGTCGGCGCCTTCCACGATGGGCAGCGTGAAGGAAATGTCAGTCCGGCCGGTGCCGTGCGTGGAGACGTTCTGCACGATCATGTCGATGTTGGAGTGGGCGTCCGCGATGACCTGGAAAATGGCGGCGGCCTTGCCGGGGATGTCCGGAACGCCCACCACGGTGACCTTGGCTTCGGAACGGTCGTGTGCAACGCCGGAGATGATTGGCTGCTCCAAGGCAACTCCCTCTTGAGTGGTGATCTTGTCGTCGGCGCTGGGAATGACCCAGGTGCCTTCGTTCTGGCTGAATGAGGACCGGACGTGCAGCGGAACGCCGAACCGGCGCGCGTACTCGACGCAGCGCAGGTGCAGGATTTTTGCGCCCGAGGCGGCGAGTTCCAGCATTTCCTCGCTGGAGATGGTGTCAATCTTCTGGGCGGACGGGACCACCCGAGGGTCCGCGGTGTAAATGCCGTCGACGTCGGTGTAGATCTCGCAGACATCGGCGTCGAGGGCTGCCGCCAGGGCGACGGCGGTGGTGTCCGAGCCGCCGCGGCCGAGCGTGGTGATTTCGTGGGTGGTCCGGCTCATGCCCTGGAAGCCGGCGACGATGGCGATGTGGCCCTTGTCCAGCGAGGTACGGATGCGGTGGGGATCGACGTCGATGATCCTGGCCTTGCCGTGGATGCCATCGGTGATCATGCCGGCCTGGGAGCCCGTGAAGGACTGGGCCGAGGCGCCGAACTTGTTGATGGCCATGGCCAGCAGGGCCATCGAGATGCGTTCGCCGGCGGAGAGCAGCATGTCCATCTCGCGGGCGGGCGCGGAGTCCGTCACCTGGGCGGCGAGGTCCAGCAGCTCGTCGGTGGTGTCACCCATGGCGGAGACCACCACCACCACTTCGTTGCCGGCCCGCTGCGCATCCACCACGCGCTTTGCGACGCGCTTGATGCCGTCGGCGTCAGACACGGAGGAACCGCCGAACTTCTGCACGATCAGCTGTTTGGTAACGCCGCGGGGCGGTTCCTGCGGCTGCGTTGCTGCGTGCACTTCGGTAGTGGGCGTACTCATGCGCGTACCTTCACTGGATTCAATCGGAGTTCGGGATGCCAGGCACAGCCCTTGAGGGCGCGACGGCGTGACTTTCAGTCCAGTTTATCGCCGCAGGCAGCGGGGCGTTGAATTGTGACCGAATCTCAGCCGTGTGCCCGCCCCGCGGGTCACATAGCGGGACTACGCTCAGATAGTCAGTATGCATGCCACGGTGGGGGGACAGGTGCTCGGAGTATGACTGCAAATCAGGACGAGATGGACGTGCCGGCGGAACCGGAACAGCGCGAGGATGGCGGCATCACCGCCACCGCGGTCAGCCGGAGCTTCGGGCAGGTCCACGCCGTCGAACTCATGGATTTCCATGCGCCGGCCGGAAAAGTCACGGCCCTTATCGGCCCCAACGGCGCCGGCAAAACGACACTGCTGCTGATGCTGGCCTCACTGCTGGCGCCCGATTCCGGCACCATCACCGTGGCTGGGCTTGATCCGCAGCACCACCGTGCCCAGGTGCGGAGCAGGATCGGTTGGATGCCTGACACCCTGGGTGTCTGGGAATCGCTGACGGCCCGCGAGATCCTCACCCAGATGGCGCGTTTCTACCAGCTGCCCAAGGACGGAATCACGCAGCGGGTCGCCGAAATGCTGGACCGGGTCCGCTTGACCGACCTCGCCGACCAGCCGGCCCGTGTCCTGTCCAGGGGACAGCAGCAGCGGCTCAGCCTGGCCCGCGCCCTGATCCACGATCCCTCCGTCCTGCTCCTCGACGAGCCCGCGTCCGGACTTGACCCCGGATCGCGGGTGGAGCTGCGGGTGATGTTGCGCCAGCTGGCCGCGGAAGGGAAAGCGATTGTTGTCTCTTCCCACGTGCTGAGCGAGCTTGACGAAATTGCCGACGCCGCCGTCTTCGTCAACCGGGGACGGACCGTCCGGCACCAGACCACGGAGGAGGCCGCGGCTGCGGGCCGCCGCTACGCCATCACGGCCGCGGACGCCGCGGCACTCGCCGCCAAGCTCACGGATCTGGGACTCACCTTCCGGGTTGAGGACGGCCGGCGGCCTGCCATCAGCCTGCTGCTGCTGAACGACGACGCCGCCGCCCGCCTGCTGCGCGACCTGGTGCTCGCCGGCGTGGTGGTCACCTCTTTCGCACCCGCCTCGGGTGCCTTGGAAGAGACGTACATGAATCTTGAGGGGGAGCGGCGATGAGCCAGCCGACAGTGACGATGAAGCCGCCGGCCCATGGCCGGGCAGGCGGCTATTTCGCGGGTATCCGCGACGTGGTGGTCCTTGAGCTCAAGCAGCGGCTCCGGTCCCGCGGCTGGTACATCATGCTGGCGATCTGGTTTATTTTGACCGGCCTGGTGACCTGGCTGACGTGGGCCGGCTGGAATGCCCAGCGCGAAACCCAGCGGACCTATGGCGGTTTCAATCCGGCCGAGACGGCCGGCCCGGGATCCATGATCTTCGAAGTGGTCCTGGCTTTTGTGCTCCTCTTCGCGCTCCTGGTGGCCCCTGCACTGTCCGCCAACGCGGTTAACGGCGACCGTGCCGGCGGCACGCTGGCCATCCTGCAGGTGACACTGCTCCGTCCCGGCCAGATCCTCTGGGGCAAGTTCCTGGCGGCCTGGTTCGCGGCGCTGGCGTTCCTCGTCGCCAGCACGCCGTTCCTGGTGATCGGGGTGGCCTTGGGCGGCATGACTCCCGGCCATGTTCTGGTTGCCCTGCTGATGCTCGCCGTTGAGGTCGGAGTGGTGTGCGCCATCGGCGTCGGCATTTCCGCCCTCGCCGGCAGGCCGCTGTTCTCCATTGTGGTGACGTATCTCGCCGTGGCCGGGCTGGTATTCGGCTCCCTGATTTCCTTCGGGCTCGGCACCGGACTCTCGCAGGGCACCATCATGGCGAACCAGGCGCAGTACCGCGGCTACTCTGCCCTCGAGCGGATGCCCCAGGAGGGGGAAGTTTCCTCAACAACCCGGGAGCCTGAATTCACCTGCTCCGGTCCGTTGGTGGCGCAGCCTGCCGTGCATACCGAGAGGGTGGCGTGGATGCTGTCCATGAACCCGTACGTGGTGGTAGCCGACGCCATCCCGTACCCGGTCCGGGCCACCACTAACTTCGGATCGCCCCAGGGGGCCATCGAATCGATCAGCCAGGCTGCGCGCTATGCCATGGCCGGTCCCGAAGGCACCTACCCGTGCGCGAATGGTGAGGCGAAGCCGCGTTACCTGGCGCAGGAAACTCCATTGTGGCCGCTGGGACTGGGGCTGCAGTTGCTCCTGGCTGGCTTGCTGCTGTGGCTCGGATGGCGTTCCCTGCGCACACCGGCGCACAGGCTGGCCCGGGGAACCCGCATCGCCTAGCGCCGCAGGCGAGTCAGCCTGGTGGCCTATCCGGCCGGTCCAGCCTGAACATCAGCAGCGGGAAGCCTTTGCCGCCGGCCGGCTGATCGGTCAGGGCCGTGTCCTTCCGGAACCCGAGGCTCCGGAGGAGCCTGATGGACGGCGTGTTCGGTTCGTAGACGCCTGCCACTATCGCACTGATGCCTGAGCCTGTGAAGAGCCAGTCCACCAGGGCCGCTGCTGCCTCGCGGCCGTACCCCTGGTGCTGGTGATCGGGGTGCAGGACGTAGGCCAACGCGGCGTGGTGGGCGGGATGCCTGCCGGGGGCCAGCACGCCGGCAGGGGAGAGCTCTGCGGTGTTCCAGGTCCGGGCATCGCCCACCACTTCCCCGGACTCCCGCAGGACGATAGCCCAGCTGTGGTTAAACCATGGGGGAGTGGACGCCTCGCTCAATGCCAGTGCCGCTGCCAACCGTTCGCGGTTTTCCTCCTCCGTGAGGGGGCCGTGGGAGAGGTAGGTGGTGGCTGCGGAGTTGCCGCGGAACCGGTGGATGGCAGCCGCGTCCGAACCACGGATCAGCCGCAGTGCCAGCCGTGCGGTGACCAGCGGTCCGGTCCCGTCCAAGATCACGCCCTAATCACGTCCTCCCGATAGTTACGTGAGCGCGTTCCGGCGGCCCTCGAAGGCGCGGCCCAGGGTGACCTCGTCTGCGTACTCAAGGTCTCCTCCCACTGGCAACCCGGATGCGAGGCGGGTAACCACAATTCCGATGGACTTCAGCATCCGCGCAAGATAGGTGGCCGTCGCCTCGCCCTCAAGGTTGGGGTCGGTTGCGATGATGACTTCCTGGATGGCGCCGTCGTTCAGCCTGGTCAGGAGCTCCCGGATCCGGAGCTGCTCGGGTCCCACCCCGGCGATGGGGTTGATCGCCCCGCCGAGCACGTGGTACCGGCCCCTGAACGAACGGGTGCGCTCCACAGCCAGGACGTCCTTGGACTCCTCCACCACGCAGATGACTGAGGGGTCCCGCCGTGGGTCGCGGCAAATGTTGCACAGCTCCTGCTCTGTGACGTTTCCGCAGGCCGTGCAGAACTTCACGCGCTCTTTCACGGTGGTGATCGCCTCCACGAGGCGTTTCATGTCCTGCGGGTCTGCTTCGAGGATATGGAAGGCCAGCCGTTGGGCGGACTTGGGACCGACACCCGGAAGGCGTCCGAGCTCGTCGATCAGCTCCTGGACTGCACCTTCGTACACGTTTTCCTCTTTTGGGTTGGCTTGGAGATGGATGACGCTGTGGACTCCGCTGTACCGGTGTGCAGCGGAGCTGCCGGCCTAGAACCGGGGAGGAAGGGGGCTGCCGTCCGGGGACCGCTCCTCGATCAGCTTTCCGCCCAGAATACGCTCGACGGCGGCGCGTCCGAACACACCGGACTCTTCGATGGTTTCGTCGTCCGCGCTGGGGATGTCCTGCACCAGTGCAGCGACGGCCCGGGCCGGAGCCTTGGCGCGTCCGGCCTCCGCTTCAGGGCTGTTGGACAGCCGCTGGTACAGGCTTTGCCTTGCGGCTGCCGCTGAGGCATTTGCAGCCGGGGCAGGATGAAGGGGTGCCGAAGGAGCCACAGCCGAGGCCATGGCGTACTCGCGGACTTCTGCAGGCTCCGGCTCCTGCGCGGGGCTTTCTCCACCCCCATGCGACGGTGGCTGCGCTGCAAGGGTGTCTTGGCCGTTGCTCGCTGCTGCGCCGCCGCCGGGCACTGACCATGCAGGGTTGGCTGTGACGTATTCAGTTGCCTGCCCGGCCGCTTGTTCGGCTGGTAGGCCGGCTTCACTGGGAAGCAGGCCCCAGCTGGCATCGGCTTCGGACAGGCCGGTTACCCGGGAGGGCTGCGGGACCTGGGCAGTTGCGGGCTCGTAGCTGGGCGCCGGGGCGGGGGTGAAGTCTTCCGCGGGCGGCTCTTCCCGTTTCTTGCCCACGTTGGTCTCTGAGCCGATGACCCAGACGCCAGGCGCCTGCTCGACGGCACGCGCCCACGGATCGGCGGCGGCGTCAGCCTGGGCGGGTGGCACCGTAGAAGTGGAAGTGAAAGCAGAAGCAGAAGCAGAAGCAGAAGCAGAAGCAGAAGCAGAAGCAGAAGCAGGTGCGGAGTGTGGGCTGGTTCGGGGCGCCTTTTTGCCGGCCTGTGAGGGGGCAGTCGCCTGCGAGGGCCCGACCTTCGATGGGGAACGTTGGGGTTCAGCAGCACTGGACGGGTCCCAGTCCATGGGAGGTTCCTCGTCCAGCGGGGGAGCATCTTCGTCCCGCGGGGGACCCCAATCGTCGTCCGAGTAGGCAAAGGATCCATCAGTGGATGCAGCCGGTTGGGACGCGGCCGGATGCGTTGGGGACGACTCCGCCTGCGACTGCTGCTCCTGCGGACCGGGTGCCGATGCCACCGGTTGATCGGTACCCAGGGCCACAGCCAGTGGGGCGGCATTCTGGGCGGACGCTTCCGTCTGGGACTCCAAGGACTCCGGGGCGGCAGCGGGTTGCTTTGTTGCATCGGCAGGTGCCGGAGCGGGGGGAACAGCCGCAATGGCAGGCGCCGGGGCTGGATTAACCGTCGGAACGGGAGATTCCGGAGCGGGGGGCGCAGCCGGAGCGGAAGATACCGGAACGGGGTCAATCGTGGGAACTGAAGGTGCCTGCGGAGCTGTTGCGGCCGGTACTGGTGCCGCGCCTGCGGGGGCCAGGCCCCAGGCTACGTCCGCGGAACTGGCCGGAGTTTCGGGGTTAGCGGGCGCTTTTGGGTTTGGCTCAGAGCTCGCTGGGCTGCTGGTGCCGCCGGCCACGGCGGTGATCTGGCAGTCGATGCCCACGGTTTTGTGGATTGCCTGCCGCAGGTTCTCAGAATGATCGGCACGGCCGAATGCTCCGGCCAACCCTGTGGTGGTGAACGCGAGAGTGAGGACCTGGCCGTCAAAAGCGCCGACCTGGGCATTGGGCTCCACCAGTGCCCATGTGCTGCGCTTGATCTTGGACAGTGTCTGCAGGACCTCTGGCCAGGCGCGGCGCATGATTTCGACGTCGCCGCTCGCCGCAGGCCCGGCAGTGGCGGGGGCTGCTGCTGCCGCCGGAGCAGGGGCCTGGATGCCCGTTGGCTGATTGCCAGCGGTCTGGGGTCCTGCTGCGGGTGTCGCCGCGGCAGGCGGCGCGGCAGGGGAAAGACTCGCAGCCGGTACATGTTTGGTTGCCGGGGGAGCGGCAGGCATGGTCCCGGCAGCGGGTCGCTGGTCGCGATCAGCGGGACGGACCGGACTAGGTGCGGCAGAAGCCGGGCGGCCGCTTCCGGACTCCTCGACGGGCCAGTCGCTGGTGCTGACCCTGGGCGCAGTCAGCGTGGGGCGGGACTCGCTCGGGGAGGCAGCCTGCGGGGCGGCAGGGGCGCCGGCAGCGGTGGCCGCACCGGCCGGAACCGGCGAGGTGGGCTGTGCCGCAGCCGGAGTTGCTGGGATGGGTGCGTCGATTGGTGAAGGCGCGCCCTGCGCCGCATCACGATGGACCACGTCACCCTGAACGGCCTCAGCGGGCACGGTGTGACGCGGCGGGGCCTCAGCGGGCACGGTGTGACGCGGCGGGGCCTCTGCGGGCACGGTGTGACGCGGCGGGGCCTCCGCGGGCGCAGCAGGACCGGCGGCCCGCGCCGGGACGGAAGCGCCGGCGTCGTTCCCGGCGTAATTCAGGCGCCGCTCCACCCGGTCAATGCGGGCTGCAATGCCGCGTTCGGTCTGTTCTGAGCTGGGCAGCAGGATGCGGGCGCAGAGGAGCTCGAGATGAAGGCGCGGCGACGTGGCACCGGTCATCTCGGTCAGCGCCGTGTTGGTCACATCAGCGGCCCGTGAGAGTTCTGCGGCGCCCAGGTTGTGCGCCTGGTTCTGGAGCCGGGCGATCTGGTCCGCGGGCATGCCGCGCAAGATGACCTGCGCACTTTCAGGCATGGCCTGGACAACGATCAGGTCGCGGAAGCGTTCCAGCAGGTCCTCAACAAACCGCCGGGGATCGTGGCCGGTCTGAATGACGCGGTCCACAGCCCGGAACACCGTTGCGGCGTCGGAAGCGGCAATGGCCTCCACGACGTCGTCAAGCAGCGAGGCGTGGGTGTAGCCGAGGAGGGCTACGGCCAGCTCGTAATCCAGGCCGCTGGGCCCGGCGCCGGCCATCAGCTGGTCCAGCACTGACAGGGAATCGCGCACGGAACCGCCGCCGGCCCGGACCACCAGCGAGAGCACGCCGGGGGCAACCGGAACGTTCTCCTGGTTACAGAGCAGTTCGAGGTACGCCATCAGCGGTTCCGGCGGTACCAGCCGGAACGGGTAATGGTGGGTCCTGGAACGGATGGTGCCGATGACTTTGTCCGGCTCCGTGGTGGCGAAGATGAACTTGATGTGCTCCGGCGGCTCTTCAACGATCTTCAGGAGGGCGTTGAAGCCGGCAGACGTGACCATGTGGGCCTCGTCAATGATGAAGATCTTGTAGCGGTCCCGCACCGGGGCGTAGGTTGCGCGCTCGCGGAGATCCCGGGCGTCGTCCACGCCACCGTGACTGGCGGCGTCGATCTCGATGACGTCCAGCGAGCCGGAACCGCCGCGGGCAAGTTCAACGCAGCTGGGGCAGGTTCCGCAGGGGGTGTCCGTGGGGCCCTGTGCACAGTTAAGGCAGCGGGCCAGAATTCGTGCCGAGGTTGTCTTTCCGCAGCCGCGCGGGCCGGAGAAAAGGTAGGCGTGGTTGACGCGGTTTTTGCGCAGGGCCGTCATCAGCGGCTCTGTGACATGTTCCTGCCCGATAACGTCAGCGAAGGAGTCCGGACGGTACCTGCGGTAAAGGGCGGTGGTAGTAACAGTCACGAGAAAACCCTACCAATCGGGGCCGACAATCAGGATCCCTCGCCGGCGGTGGCCCTGTGGTCACCTTGTGGGGGAAGAGTAAAGACCCCCCATGCACCCGCCAGAGCCCGTTTACCCTTGCTACCTTCCGGTCCTGGGGGAGTTCAACAGGATGACGCCACATGAGGGGCCGCAGACAAGTTTACCCGAAGATTCGGAATGGTCCGGACGTCACCGGCCGGCCCCCTGGGAGGTTAGCGCCAGCCGTCCACCGGCCAGCTCATAAAAGCGGGTTCCTCGTACGGGTGGGCGGCGCGCAGGGCCAGCACAACGGCGTCGAGCAACCCTTCCTCCACAACGCATTCGATCCTGTCCTCCACCACGGTGGCGGCACGCCCTTCCCCGCCAATAAAAGGCGTTGCCCCGGCGTGCGGCGTGAAGTGGCCGGTCCCGGAGGTGACGAAGGAGCAGTGCGAGTAGTTGCCGAGCCGGCCTGCTCCAGCATCGCCGATTGCTGCGAGCAGCAGGTCGGTGTGGGTGGCCGGGACGTAAATCACCAGGGCGTTCAGGCGCGTCATTGCTTCATGGTGCCAGTAACTGCGGGTGTCAACACCCACTTTTCATTGCTAATCAGGCGGGCAGGCCTGATCATGGGTATGTACACCGATTGGGGCAATCTCAAGATTGTGAGCTGCGGGGCCTGGCGCGAAGGCCGGACCCGGCAGCTCAACGGGTACCGGTGGAATGGGCGCGTTGGGGGCGTCCATTTTGGCGTTAACGCGCAGAGCCGTTTCCTCAGCCCGCTGTGGCGGCAGGGCGCGGGGCGTCAATTGGGCGAAGCCGAAAAGTTCAGGTAGTCTAGTGTCTGCTTTTGATTCAGAAGCAGCTGGAGAATTCGCCTAGCGGCCTATGGCGCACGCCTGGAACGCGTGTTGGGTTAACGCCCTCGGGGGTTCAAATCCCCCATTCTCCGCGCAATCAATCCCGGTCCTGACCTACGTCAGGGCCGGGATTTTGCATTTCCGGGCATAGCCGTCTGCCGAAACAAAAGCGTTCCAGGCGGCAGTGACCTTGTCAGGTGTCGAAGTGGTAGCCGAGGCGCCTGAGCCGCTCGCGGGCAGCAAGTTCGCTGGGTCCGCGCCGTCCCAGCGCCAGGCGGACGACGCCGAGAGCCGCCTTGGTGGCGAACCGCACCGGCAGGGGTAACGGCCCCACGGAGGGCACGCGCAGGCCAAGCATCCGGCGGTACTTTGGCTCGAGGCTGTACACGGCGCCTGCGAACATCACCCGGTAGCCCGGGCGCAGCAGCGGATGCAACGGCGGATTCCGGATGAACTCAACAGTTTCTGCGAGCCGGCTGTCTGCCCGGAGCTCACCGGCGTCGTACCAGCGGTCCAGTTGCTGCCGCATCTCCGCTTCGGTGAGGGGCGGATCCTCCACCCCCATCAGCCGCCCCGCCTGGGCCCACTCGCGGACGTAGGCATCCGGGCCACCCGGGATGGGGCCGCCCCAGATTTTGTGGGCCGACAGGAAGGCATCAACGAAAGCGATGTGGACCCACCGAGCCAGATCGGGATCGTTGGCCGAGTAGCTTCGCTGCATCCCGTGGCCGTTGGTGAAGCTGCCCTGCACGGGCTCGTGCAGGCGCCGAAGCCGCGCCGACGCTTCCTCTGCGGCAGCCTTCGAGCCGTACGTCACGGTGAAGATCCAGCGGATGGTCCGGGCAAGCCTGCCCAGGGGATCGTCCCGGAAGGCCGAATGCTCGTGGACTCCGGCCAACGCGGCAGGATGCAGGGCCTGCATCAGGAGCGCGCGGATCCCGGCAACGATGGTCGGCATGGAGCCGTGCACCGCCCACACCGCGGAACCCGGCAGGTGATAGCCGGGGTCATCCCCTTCGGCAAGGCGCGGAACCCACGGCGGCGGGCCATCAGTGCTGCCGGTAAACGCACGCTTCAGTTCGCCCTGCCATTCCCTGAGGAGGTTGCGCATACCCCCATTCTGTCCCAGATTTGCTGCCCCAATGATGGCCCTGCGCAGGTGACCACAAAATATCCACACCGCTTGGACGCCGGGGTTCACAGGGTCCGTCCGATGTGGTGCTATGGGAGAGTACGCCTGTTCCGACTGGGGTCCGGCGGGTCTATCCGGGAGTCGATTTGTGGGAAATCATTGGGGCGCAGGCCGTGATAGGGAGTCCGCCGGACCCTGCTCTTTAGCGGTGCGCCTTCTCGCGGCCGCTGTGGCGGTTGCTGCCTCGGCCCTTGCCCTCGGCCTTCCTTGGGCCCCTCCTCCCGGCGGAACGTCCGACGACGGCCCGGCAGCCCTGAGCACAGGCCACCCCACGCCTGTGGTCACCTTGCCGTCCGCCGGCCCGTCCGGATCGGTCGAAGAGACGCCGCTGCCCGCGCCGGCCGGTGGCTTCGTGATCGACGCCAGGGCGCTGGTTCCTTTCCACCGCACCATTGTCACAACGGTCGCCAAAGGCGAACAGCCCAAGCTCAATGTTGCGTCCGCCGGCTTGAGGCGGCCGTCCGCGGGATCCCTGATGGCTCCGCTGGAACTGCTCAATGAGAGCTCACACTTTGGCTACCGGGTCAGCCCGCTCACCGGATCCGGCGGTGACTATCATCTGGGCCAGGACTATGCAGCCCGCTGCGGCACCAGGGTCTATGCAGCTGATGCAGGGGTGGTGCGGGCTGCCGGGTGGCACCCCTGGGGCGGCGGCAACCGCGTGGAGATCGATCACGGCAACGGCCTCATCACCACGTACAACCACTTGGAAGCCATCGCCGTCAAGACCGGCGAATCCGTTCAGGTGGGCCAGGTGGTGGCGCGGGTCGGGACTACCGGCTGGTCAACGGGCTGTCACCTTCACTTTGAGACCATACTGGGCGGCAGACACACCAGCCCCCTCGACTGGGTTCTGATTCCCATCCTGCAGCTGGATGAGCTGGCCGAGATCGCCATGGAGAGTTTCGCGGCCAGGCCTCCATCCCCGGCTGTGGAAACCCTCCGCTGGGCTATTCCAGTAGCCACGGACCATAGCCACACGGTGCTGTTCGGGGAGCACGAGCTGCCCGATCCGCCCAGCCCTGACCCAACCACCCCCGCCCCGGAAACACAGGCACCCACGCCCACCGCGTCGCCGTCGGACACTTCCACGCCGTCCGGCACTGCTTCGCCCTCCGAAACTGCTTCGCCCTCCGAAACTGCTTCGCCGTCCGGCACTGCCTCGCCCTCCGACCCCTCCACGCCGTCCGGGACAGTGACGCCCACGCCCACTGAGACAGAGACACCAGCGCCGACGTCGGAAGATCCGTCCACGTCTCCGTCCGGGACAGGGACGCCTACCCCGGGATCGCCCACCCCCACAACGGAGGCCACCGCGTCGCCGTCGGACTCTTCGGCCGAGACCCCCACGGCCACGCCGTCGCCGACGTACAGCGATTGGCGCGACCGAAGGAGGGCCGAGCGGACGCAGACGCCCACGCCCACGCCGACCCCGACGCCAACGCCAACGCCCACGTTGACGACCGAGGAGGCGCCGCCCACCGAGTCTCCGACGGCGGATCCGGTCACCACGGAAGCTACCCCGTCCCCGACGGCCGGATCCTGAGAGGAGGCTCCAGAATGGACCCGTACGATGGCCCCTTGGCAACGAATCACACGTATGACCACTTCGGGAGGACCCCTCATGACTGACCTGTACTCCATCCCCCTCACGCTTAACGACGGCTCGGAGACCGATTTTGGCCGTTTCAACGGCAACGCTGTGCTGGTGGTTAACGTTGCTTCCAACTGCGGCTTCACCCAGCAGTACGCAGGTCTCGAGACCCTCTACGGCAAGTTCCGTGACCGTGGCCTGGAGGTCCTGGGCGTCCCGTGCAACCAGTTCGCCGGCCAGGAACCCGGAGACGACGCTGAAATCGCGGAATTCTGCGAACGGAACTTCGGCGTCACATTTCCGCTGACCTCCAAAGCGGATGTGCGGGGCAAGAACCAGCACCCGCTGTATTCAGAGCTGACAAAATTCAAGTCCGGCCTGTTGCCCGGACTCGTCAAGTGGAACTTCGAAAAGTTCCTGGTCAACCGCGAGGGCAAAGTGGTGGCCCGCTTCGCGCCCGCAGTTGAACCGGATTCCGCCGAGATCATTGACGCGATAGAGGAGGTCCTGTCCTGAAAGGTGCCGGGCAGTCCACCCCGGACATGTCCCGGCCGTAATTCTTTTGCCTTTTTCCAACACGGCAGCGGCGATTTGCCTAATGTTTGCCAAATGTCTGGTTGGATTGGGCGTACTGAAGGTAGAAGGGAAGAGCCGCTTCCCGCCGACCATAGAGGTAGCAATGAAGCACATCGAGGCCGAACACCCCCGGCCACGCCACTTCCTTCTCCACCTGAGCGATCCCCATCTGATGGGGGGTCCGGAACCTCTTTACGGCTCAGTTGACAGCGAAGCCAGGCTCGTACAGCTTTTTGAGGAAGTCAGGGCATCCGGCGCCAGGCCTGAAGCAGTCATCTTCACCGGCGATCTGGCGGACAAGGGCGAGGCCGAGGCCTATGCCAAGCTCCGGGCCATCGTGGAGCCAGCCTGCAGGGACATGGGCGCCAAGGTCATCTGGGCCATGGGAAACCATGACAACCGGGCAAACTTCCGCAAGGGCCTGCTCGACCAGGTGGGAACCGACGAGCCCGTGGACCACAGCTATTACCTCAACGGGCTCCGCGTCATCACCATGGATACCTCTGTGCCGGGCTACCATCATGGCGAACTGAGCGCCGCACAACTGGAATGGCTGAGCCGGGAGCTTGAGACTCCGGCCCCGGACGGCACCATCCTCGCCTTGCACCACCCGCCGGTTCCGTCCGTCCTGGACCTTTCCGTCTTGGTGGAGCTCCGGGACCAGGCGTCCCTGGCCGCGGTGGTCCGTAACTCGGACGTCCGCACCATCCTGGCCGGCCACCTGCACTATTCGACCACTGCCAGCTTCGCCGGAGTGCCCGTCTCGGTGGCCTCAGCCTCGTGCTACACGCAGGACCTCAACGTGCCGGTGGGTGGCACGCGCGGCCGCGACGCCGGTCAGTCATTCAACCTGGTCCACGTTTACGAGCACACCATTGTCCACTCGGTTGTTCCTTTGGGCAGTGCCCTCACTGTGGGCGAGTACGTCACCGCAGAGGAGACCACTCGGCGCCTTGCCGACGCCGGGGTCACGATTCCGGAATCGGCGAAGGCACCACTGAAGGCAGGAACCAAGGCGGCAACCAACGCCGGACTGCCTGCCGGCTAACCGCTGCAGCGTCAGGCAACACTTGCGGCCTGCCACACGGGGCTAAAGCTCCCAGGGCGCCTTGATGGGGAAGTACTTCTCCAGGAAGTCGGTCACCAGCTGCGCGCGCTCGTCCGCCGGGACTTCGGGGAAACTGCCGTCATTCAGGCAGAAGAAGTCCATGTTGCGCTTGGCCAAAAGCTTGGGCAGGTAGTTCAGCCCGGCGCGGGCGGTGGTATCCACGTAGCGCACTTTGGCCGCGGTCTGGGTGACAGCACGGCCCGTGAGCAGGGCGTAGTAGTGGTAGAAGGAGTTGGTGACCGAGATGTTGTCAGCGGCGCGGAACCTGCTCGCCGCCGTCTTCTCGAACTCCGCCGGGAACTCG
Source organism: Pseudarthrobacter sp. DSP2-3-2b1 (assembly GCF_049895945.1). NCBI lineage: Bacteria > Bacillati > Actinomycetota > Actinomycetes > Micrococcales > Micrococcaceae > Pseudarthrobacter > Pseudarthrobacter sp. DSP2-3-2b1. Next base: position 150,943 of record NZ_JAFCTI010000010.1, read on the forward strand.
CGTTCCATCTTTGCCACCACGCTGCGGCGCAGCGGGGCGGCCGAATGTTCCAGGTGCCGGGTGGTGATCCGCCCGAAGCGGTTCCAGAGCAGCTTGCGGTTCACGCGTGCGGCGTTCTCGAAGCCGCTCCGTTCGGCGTCGTTGTCTCCCAGCCCGATCCGGGTCTCGGCCTCGATGAACTTGGTGATGCCCCCCGGCGTGAAGAACATGTCCGGGCCAACGGGCCGGCCGAAGAACATGTCGTCATTGGAGTAGAGGAAGTGCTCTGAGAGCCCTTCGATGTTATGGAGCTGGCATTCGACGGCCTGCGAGTTGTGGGTGGGCAGCACTGAGGGATCCGAGAAGAATTCCTCGCTGCGGACAATGGTCACCGACGGGTGCTCGGCGAGCCATTCGGGAGCGGGGGAGTCCGTGGCGATGAAGATGCGGCGGATCCATGGCGCAAACATGTACACCGAGCGCAGGGCGTACTTGAGTTCGTTGATCTGCCGGAAGCGGGCTTCGCTGTCGTCGCCTTCGCCCAGGACCACGTCTTTTTGCTGGGCGCGGCGGGCCGCAATGTACTCCGGGGAGCTGCCATCAACCCAGGAGAAAACCAGATCGATGTCGAAGCTGATGTCGCTGGCGTGATCGGCGAACATGTTCTCGATGGTGGGCCACGTGTGCCCGTAGCGCTCCACCGTCCCGCGGACCGCGTCCTGGCTCAGCATGGTGCGGCGCGTCAGTGAGTTTTCGATCGGGAGGATCAGCTGATCACCCTCGAAGCTCCACAGCTCAATCTGGACGCCGGCGGAGGAACCGAATTCGAAACCGCCGTCAGGCTCGACGCGGGGACGGTAGAGACGGAAGATGCGCGCCTGCCTGTTGGGCGAGAGCTCGCCATCGGCGACCAGCACAGAGGACTTCTTTTTCGCGTCAACCGTCATGGAGTAGACCGGTTCGTTGCGGCAGGCCTTCACAAGGGCGGCCCGGAGCTTTTTGCGGTCCTTCCAGTCCAGGGCGATGACGGGACGGTCGCTGTTGCCCCTGACCAGCAGGTAATCCAAGCCTTCGGCCGCGAGGACACCACGAAGGAACAACAGGTCCTCCACCATGGCCTGGTACGGCGTCCGGTTGTGGTTGATCAGGGCAAACCTGCCCTTGTGGCGGACAACGTCCGGCCGGTGCTTCAGCCGTGCCTCGGCGGCCGGAGATGTCACCTCCGCATGGCTCCGCACTTCTACGGACGCCTGGCCACCGTAATAGATCTCGTCCTGGACAGGTGCTTCTGTAATGGTTGTCTCCGTCGCCGCTGAATGGTAATGGTTCTATCTTGAATAATAGCGGCACCGCCAAGCAGCAGGCCTCAGGCGGCCGGATCCAAGCCGGGGAACCCATCCGGGGAAGGCCGCCGGGAACGGACTCAGCCCGCCGCTGCCTCCCGCCAGCTGCGCAGGAAAGCGCCGCCGGCGTCGTCGTGAATCACGTCTTCCCCGAGCCCCAGGTCCGTGGCGGTCAGCACCTCGTAGGGCTTCACCGGGACGCCGTCCGCCGGGCGGACGTCCACGTGCTTGACCGGGTGGTCGTTGTGGTGCAGCCAGTCGGCCATGGCGTAATCGGTGCGGGAATCTCCCACGGTCCGCCATGCCTGCGGGGTGATGCCCTGCGCCGCCAGGAGTTCAACGGCGCGGCTGGCGCCCAGGTCCTTGCCCAGCCGCACGGACTCGATGTCCGTGGAGATGATGGTGGGATCCACACGGTAGTCCACCTCGTCGTCGGAGTTCGGCTCGTGGTGGTCCAGCCGGACCACACCCAGGCCGTGCCTGGCCATGAGCTCCATGGCCTCGGCGTCGAAGAGCTTCTGTTCCGCCAGGTATTCAGCGGAAGCGACCTCGATGTGCTGCTCCACGGACACCATGGCCCGCTTGGTTTCGTCGAAGAACATGTGGGCGGAGAAGTCCTCGGCCACCAGCCTGCGGACGTCGTCGCCGTAGGACTGGGGCACGGCCAAATCGTGGTCCACATGGATGGGGCCGGGCCCGGCCGCGGTGTAGCTGAACCAGACGGCACCCTTTTCGCAGATGGCGTGGATGAGGGTTCCGGCGGGAATGCCGGCGGCGATCATCGGTTCCATGACCTGCTCCCTGATGAAAGCATCGGAGCGCCCGGTATTGAAAACCACCGGGATGCCGGCCGCTGCGAGGGCCACCAGGTCTGCGATGATCTCAGGTTTTACGTTGCGGGTCACCGGGCTGGCCACCGGGCCGTCGACGTCGAGCAGGAGGGCCAGCGGCGGTGCGGACGGCAGGCGGACGCCCGGCGTGGAACCGGCAGGGAACTCGGGTGCAGTCATGGCTCCATTCTGTCAGCCCGCCGCGGCCGTGCCTGTGCCGGCTGCCCAAGTCCCCGTGATGTGACGGATGGTCACTGTTTGGCTACAACCTGAAGGTGCTGCGGGCCTGACACTTCTCTTGGGAGGCCAACATGCCTAGTGTGGCATGGTGATCTTCAAAGCTGTGGGCGAAGGACGCCCGTACCCCGACCATGGCTACAACACGCCCAAACAATGGGCATCGCTTCCGCCGCGCCCCGTCCGCCTGGACGAGCTGGTGACCACCAAGCGGACGCTGGACCTTGAGGCCCTCCTGGCCGAGGACTCCACCTTCTTCGGGGATCTATTTCCCCACGTGGTGCAATACCAGGGCACGCTCTACCTCGAGGACGGCCTGCACCGGGCCGTCCGCACCGCGCTGCACCAGCGGACCGCCATCCACGCCCGCGTGTTGGTGATCGATGGCTAGGAAGCCGAAGGACGTCAGCGTCCTACACGGCCACCGTGTGGTGACCGGGCCTGAACTGCGGGCAACCTTTGAGGCGGCGGGGGACCCTGACGACCCCGGCAGGCTGCGCCGCCGGGTGGTGCATGGCGTGGTGCTGGTGCTGCTGCTGGGCCTGATTGTGGGCGCGATTATCACCGCTGTGGCCATCGTGAGCGGCCAGCTCCGGATTCCGGCTACCGAGGTCAGCGATGAACCGGCGTCCATCTGCCCCGCCGCCACCTTCGATTACACCCCCAACGAGCAGATCAACCTCAACGTGTACAACTCCACCAGCCGCCCGGGCCTGGCCAGGACGGTGGCCGATGCCCTGCTCGGCAGGAAGTTCGTGGTGGGGGCCGTTGCCAACACCGACGCCGGCTACCGCGGAGTTGCCGCGGTGCTGTCCGGAGCGGCCGGCCAGTCCGCAGCGTTCAGCGTCCAGCGGAACGTGCCGGGTTCGGACTACTTCCAGGACGACCGCACGGACACGAGTGTGGACCTGGTTCTGGCGGGGGACTTCAAAGCACTTGCCGCGGCTGACACGGTGGACCAGACGCCCGGGCCGCTCAGTTGCCCCCGGGAAAGCCGGCGGATCGCTGACGACGCCAAATGGCCGGCCATTCCGACAGCCGGCCCCAAGCCGTAAGAGCTGGTTTTTCGGGGTCAGGCAAGCGGATGATCAACGCGGCGGGGAGTGCCGTCGGCGTTGAACCTGGCGCCGGCACCCAACAGGATGAAGCGCACCGTGCGGGTGATCCGGGCCTCCAGTTCAGCGGGTTCGTTGCTGCCGCGGGCGGCACTGGAGGAGAGCGTGCCGTGAATGAGCTGCGCCTGCTGGCTGATGTCCGCTTCCGGCAGGTAGCCCTGCGCCATGGCGTCCCGGAGGATGCCTTGCAGCATGATGCTCAGCTCGCCCACGTGGTCGGCCAGTTTGGCAAAGGACGACGGCGAGAGTACCGCCGCCATTGCAGGGCCCGGCGGAAGGTGGCGGCGGCTTAGATCCTCCACCTGGGTGCGGACGTACAGTGCCAGCCGCTCCACCGGGTTCTCCAGCCGGGCCAGGGATTCCCGCAGCTCTGCGAGGAAGCGCTCGGTCTCATCCAGTGCATAGGCGATCAGGAGTTCTTCGATATCGGCGTAGTAGTTGTACACCGCGGTGCGCCCTACGCCTGCGTGCCGGGCGACGTCCGTCATGGTCAGCCCCGGCAGGCCGTGAGTGAATAAAAGCTCGCCGAAGGCTGTCAGGACCCGGCGTTGCGTCTCGGCGCGTTGCGCGGCGTTGGTGGCCGCCGAAATCCTGGGCATGCAGACACTTTACCGCGATGTGTCAGTAAAATCTGTTATCAGACTGCGCAGCCATCGGGGCCGCATGCTTCGCCGTCCGCAGAGTTGACCAGGACCAGTGGATTGGCGTCCTGCCAGGCCTGGTTGAGTGCGGTGGCGAATGTCTCGACCGGCTGGGCGCCGGAGAGCCCGAACTTGCGGTCGATCACAAAGAACGGGACGCCGCTGATGCCCAGGGCGCGGGCCTCCTCGAAGTCGGAACGGACGTCGTCGGCGTATTTGTCCGTGGTGAAGAGCCCGGCCACTTCCGCTGCGTCGATGCCCAGCTCGTGGCCCAGCCTCGTGAGGTATTCAGCGCTGCCGATGTCCTGGCCGTGCTCGAAGTGATCGCTGAGCAGGCGCTCCTTGGCCGCATCCTGCTTGCCATGGGCAGCTGCGAGGTGGATCAGCCGGTGGGCCGTGAAGCTGTTGGCCACCACAACCTTGTCGAAACGGTAGTCAAGGCCCTCACCCTTGGCCTGCTCCGTGACGTGGTTGAACATTTGCGAGACCTGCTGAGGGGCGATGCCCTTCCGGGTGCTCAGGTAGTCCAGCTCCGAGCCGTCGTAGTGCTCCGGCAGGGCCGGGTCCAGCTGGTAGCTGCGCCACGTGACGTCCACGGAACCGCGGTGCTCGAAGCCGGACAGGGCGGCTTCGAAACGGCGCTTGCCGATGTAGCACCAGGGACACGCGACGTCTGACCAGATCTCAATCTTCATGTCAGCCACAACTGCCCGCCGCCGGCCGCCATTCCCGGCGGCGGTTGTCTGATTAGTCACACGGGGGGACTTCAGGGGCTTGTCAGGGTGCCTCCCGTGGGGCGATAGTCGGAATAACAGGTTAAGCAGACGCCTATCAGGAAAGTTCAGTTGCCAGGTCGGGGGACCTTGGACTGTCATCCCCCGGAGGCAAACGCATGCGGATAGGACTTGTTGCAGCACCATGGATTCCGATCCCCCCAATCGGATACGGAGGCATAGAGAGGGTTGTTGACTCCCTTGCCCGTGGTTTCGTCGCGGCGGGGCATGAGGTGTTGTTGGCGGCGTCGTCGGACAGCACCTGTCCGGTTCCTCTGGTCCCCAATATGCGGCCATCGGAGCCGGCGGAACTTGGGTTTACGCTCTCGGAGCTCAGCCATGTCATCCGGGCTTATGAAGGCCTGGCTGACGTCGACATCATCCACGATCACACTCTGGCCGGACCACTGTGCACCGCCCGGCGGGGGGCCCCGCCGGTGGTCACCACCATCCACGGCCCGCTCATCCCGGCGTCGGCGGACCTGTACCGCGCCATGGCAGCCGATACAGCCATCATCGGCATCTCGCGCGATCAGACCTCCCGGGTGCCGGACGTCCCTGTCACCCGGGTGATCCACCACGGAATGGACGTTGCTGCAGTGCCGGTCGGTTCGGGGAAGGGCGGCTACGTCTGCTTTGTTGGCAGGATGTGCCCGGACAAGGGTGTGCTTGAAGCAATCCATATTGCCCGCGCTGCGGACATTCCGCTGCGCATAGCCGCCAAGATGCGCGAACCCGACGAGATCGAGTACTTCCGCTCCGCCATTGAGCCGCTCCTGGGTGCCAACGAGGAATTCCTTGGCGAACTGGCGGACGCGGACAAGTACCGCCTGATGGGTGAGGCGGTGGCGTTCCTGAATCCCATCCAGTGGTCCGAGCCGTTCGGCCTGGTGATGATTGAATCCCTGTCCACAGGCACCCCTGTGGTGGGCACGCTGATCGGCTCCGCCCCTGAAATTGTGGACCACGGAAAGACCGGATACCTGGGCCAAACAGAGGAGCTGCACCGGTTCCTTCCGCTGGCGGCATCGCTGGACAGGGCGCACTGCAGGGACCGGGCGCTGAAGCAGTTCAGTACCGAGAAGATGATTGCCAACCACCTGGACCTGTACGCAAAACTGCTGGAAAAGAGTCAGCTCCCGGGGGTTCCGGATGGTTCGCACTTGCACCAGAATCGAGTACGGGGAACCGTCATCCGGACGCCGGAACCGAGCCCGATCACCACCCGGCGGCCATGAGGTAAGGAGAGCACCAAATGACCGCCTGGAACGCCGACACGGAAGCCGATATCGGCGGAGCCGATGCAGTAACCCTCGTGGAAGGGTCCTCGTTCTGCATTTCCGCCTCCAGTGGCGACATCAGCCCTGAGGGCGGCACCAACGGGGCTTTCTATCAGGACACCCGGATTGTGTCCCGTTGGATTCTGCGTATCAACGGTGCGCTGCGCGAACCCCTCGTGGCGCACCGTCCCGATGCCTATGAGGCCACTTTCGTGGGCAGGGCAAAATGGCCGGATGGCAGGTTCGACAGCCCGCTGGTTGTCCGCCAGGACCGCCACATCGGACCGGGCCTGCAGGACGACATCACCCTGGAGAACTACTCCGCGGAGAGTGTCGACTGCGAGATCGAGCTCCTGGTGGATGCTGACCAGGCTGACCTCTTCGATGTCAAGGGTGGCCGCCTGAGCACCGAGGCCACCTTAACGAGAAGTGTCCGCGACGGCGAGCTTCTGCTCGAAGCAGTCCGGGATGGCCAGCGCCGCGGGTCAGCGGTGCGGGCCGCGGGCGCCGAAGTCACTGCTGACGCTTTGCGTTTCCGGGCAACCATCCCGGCAAGGGGCAAGTGGTCCACATCAGTCATTGTGGTCCCCTTGGTCAACGGCGTGGCTCCCAAGGAGCCCTTCACGGAGGCCGGACTGCCCCGGCACCGGGAGGGCGTGCAGCGGCACCTCGCCTGGGAGGAAAATGTCCCGCGGATCTCCGTGGAGGACAGGAACATTGAAGAAACCCTGTTGAGGAGCCAGGCTGATCTGGGATCGCTGCGGATTTTCGACGCCGAACACCCCGACCGTGCGGCCGTTGCCGCCGGTGCGCCCTGGTTCATGGCGCTCTTCGGGCGGGACTCACTGCTTTCCTCGTACATGTCCCTGCTGGTCGATTCCACGCTGGCAGTGGGCACCCTCCAGACGCTGGCCTCCATCCAGGGGACCAAGGTGGACAATGATTCCGAAGAAGAGCCCGGCCGCATTCCGCATGAGGTCAGGCTGGGCGTAACGGCGGGCATGGCACTGGGCGGAACAGCGTATTACGGCACTGCGGATGCCACGCCCCTGTTTGTCAGCGTACTGGGCGAGCTCAGCCGTTGGGGCCTCTCGGACGACATCATCGAATCCCTGCTGCCGCATGCCGACAGGGCCCTGGAGTGGATGGAGAAGTACGGGGACCGTGACGGTGACGGCTTTGTGGAGTACATGCGTCCGAATCCACATGGGCTGCTCAACCAGGGGTGGAAGGATTCCTGGGACGGGATCAACTTTGCGGACGGGCGGATGGCTGAGCCTCCTACCGCGCTGTGCGAGGTCCAGGGGTATGTCTATTCCGCCTATGTGGCCCGCTCCCTGCTGGCACGTTCGGCCGGTGACACCGAAAAGGAGCTCTACTGGGCCGAGCGTGCTGCCACGCTGAAGAAGGCCTTCAACGAGAAGTTCTGGCTGCCGGACAAGGGCTACTTCGCCGTGGCGCTGGACAAGGACAAAAATCCGGTGGACGCCTGTACGTCAAACATGGGCCACTGCCTTTGGGTGGGCATCGTTGACGAGGACAAGGCTCCGTCAGTGGTGGAGCACCTGATGTCGCCGGAGATGTTCAGTGGCTGGGGGATAAGGACCCTTGCTTCGAACATGGGCGCCTACAACCCGGTGAGCTATCACAACGGATCGGTCTGGCCGCACGACTCGGCACTCGTGGCCACCGGCCTGATGCGCTACGGTTTTGTGGCCGAGGCCAAGCGGCTGGCCCGGGGGATCTTCGATGCTGCAGCCCATTTCGACGGTCAGTTGCCTGAACTGTTCTGCGGGTTCGACAGATCGGAGTTCTACGGTCCCGTCCCGTATCCGACGGCGTGTTCCCCGCAGGCCTGGGCAGCGGCGGCACCCATCCAGCTCGCCCGGATCCTGCTCCGCTTCGATCCGGACTTCACCCAGGGGGTGGTCCACCTTGCCCCGATCCTGGCCGAGGAAAAAGGTGACTTCAGGGCCGAAAACGTCCGCCTGGGACATGCCCGGATCACCATCAGCGCGAACCGGACTGAAGGCAGCATCGAGGGCCTGCCTCCTGGACTGAAGCTGCTGAAGGAGCCCCGTCCACCGCTGGACGAACGCCTGGGCGGTCGGGCCGGCGACTAGGGAGCGCCTTGGTGCCGCGGAATAGGGTGTCAGGGAACGGCGCGCTCCAGGACAAAATCGTGTTCCACTGTGGTGCCCAGCCGGAATGACTTGCTTCCCACCTTGCGGAAGCCTGACTTTTCGTAGAACCTGATGGCGCGGGCGTTCTGGCTGTTCACGCCCAGCCAGACGCCGGCCGCCCCGGTTTCCGCGGCGGCCTGCAGGCTGGCATGCATCAGTTCCGCCGCGGCACCCAGCCCATGATGCTCCGGATGGACGTAGCACTTGCTGAGCTCTACGGACGGCAGGAGCTTCAGCGCGGCAGTCACATCCGGGTCCTGGGTGGGCCTGTCCACCAGCAGGCTGTAGCCGCGCAGGCCGCCAACGGAATCAATAACCAGGATGGTGACCGCCGGGTCCGCCAGATAGTCCCTAAAGTGCTTTTCGCTGAGCGTGTTGGCCAGGTGGGCGGCAATGTCTTCCGGTGACGCCGACGGCGGGCACGCGAGCGGAAAGGTGACCGCCGCAAGGGCGGCGAGCGGGCCGGCGTCGTCCGCTGTTGCCTTCCGGATGGTGTGGGTCATGCACGCAGTCTAAATCCCGCCGCCGGGTGTTACTGCTTGAAGGCGGCGTCGAAGGAGGTGTTCGACGCCGGGAAGTCGAATTTTTTGAGTGCGGCGAGGGCTTCGGGGGCGCCGTGGAGGCGGTCCATGCCGGCGTCTTCCCATTCGATGGAGATGGGGCCGGTGTAGCCGATGGCGGTGAGGGCGCGGAAGGAGGATTCCCAGGGGACGTCGCCGCGGCCGGCGGAGACGAAGTCCCAGCCGCGGCGGGGGTCGCCCCAGGGCAGGTGGGAGCCCATGACGGTGTTCCGGCCGGTGGGGCGGAGCTTGGTGTCCTTGCAGTCCACGTGGTAGATCCGGTCTTTGAAGTCCCAGATGAAGGAGACGGGGTCGATGCCCTGCCACATCATGTGGGAGGGGTCCCAGTTCAGGCCGAACGCTTCGCGGTGGCCGATCGCTTCGAGGGTGCGGACGGTGGTCCAGTAGTCGTAGGCGATCTCGGAGGGGTGGACTTCGTGGGCGAAGCGGACCCCGCATTCGTCGAAGACGTCCAGGATGGGGTTCCAGCGGTCCGCGAAGTCCTGGTAGCCGGCCTCGATCACGTCAGGCGGGACGGGCGGGAACATCGCCACGTACTGCCAGATGGAAGAGCCGGTGAACCCGACGACGGTGTCCACGCCGAGGGCTTTGGCGAGCCGGGCGGTGTGCTTCATTTCCTCTGCGGCGCGTTGGCGGACGCCTTCGGGATCGCCATCGCCCCACACTTTTGCCCCGACGATGGCTTCGTGGCGGAAGTCGATGGGGTCATCGCACACGGCCTGGCCTTTGAGGTGGTTGGAGATGGCCCAGACCTTGAGGTTGTATTTGTCCAGGACGGCGAGTTTGGACTCGACGTAGCCGGGTTCGTCCCAGCGCCAGGCGTCCAGGTGGTCACCCGAGACGGCTATTTCCAGGCCGTCGTAGCCCCAGCCGGACGCCAGGCGGGCGACTTCCTCGAAGGGGAGGTCGGCCCACTGGCCGGTGAACAGGGTATAGGGACGGGGCATGTCAGGCTCCTTCTGCGGGGGCGTTGGCTGCGGGGGCGGAGGCGTTGGGGACGTTGGGTGCGGGGGTCTTGGCTGCGGGCTGGACGGCGGCGGCCAGTTCGATGAGGGTGCTTTTCGCGGCGGCGGATTCCTCGATGGCGGCCAGGATCCGCTGAACGGCGAGTCCGTCCTCGAACGACGGCGAGGGCGGGGTTCCGGTGCCGATGGCCAGCAGGAAATCGCGGGCCTGATGGGTGAAGCCGTGTTCCCAGCCGATGATGTGGCCCTGCGGCCACCAGGCGTCCAGGTAGGGGTGTTCGGGTTCGGTGACCAGGATCCGGCGGAAGCCCTGTTCCCGGGCCGGCGCGGTGGCGTCGAGGAAACGGAGCTCGTTAAGGTTCTCGAGATCGAACATCAGGGAGCCTTTGTCGCCGTAGATCTCCACTTGCAGCGAGTTCTTCTGGCCGGTGGCTACCCGGGAGACCTCCACTGAGGCGATTGCCCCGGAGGCGAGGGACAGCGTTGCCCAGGCGGCGTCGTCGACCGTTACATCCTCCAGCCCTGCCTTGGGACCGCTTGCACTGGGGCGTTGCGTGGTGAACGTGTGCGTCCGGCCCGAGACTTCCGTGGCCGTGTCCCCGAGCAGGAACAGGACCTGATCGATGGCGTGGGAGGCGATGTCGCCGAGGGCCCCGGACCCGGCCGATTCCTTTCTGAGCCGCCAGGTCATGGGCGCTGTTTCGTCCGCAAGCCAGTCCTGGAGGTAGGCGGCGCGGACGTGCCGGACGGTGCCGAGCCTGCCTTCGGCGATGAGTTCCTTCGCCAGGGCAAGGGCCGGGACGCGGCGGTAGGTGAACCCCACCATCGACTGGACGCCCCGGGCGCGGGCGGCCTGGGCCGCGGTGGCCATGGCTTCAGCCTCGGCCAGGGTGTTGGCGAGCGGCTTCTCCAGGAGCACGTGCTTGCCCGCCTCGAGCGCTGCGATGGCGATCTCCGCGTGCAGCCAGCCGGGTGCGCAGATATCGATGATGTGGATGTCGTCCCGTTCCAGGACCGTTCGCCAGTCGGAGGCCGTCTCAGCCCAGCCGTACTTCGCCGCGGCTTCGGCCACCCCGGTGGCATCCCTGCCCACCAGGACTTTCTGCTCGAACGCCGGCACGTCAAAGTAGCTGGCCACGTTGCGCCAGGCATTGGAATGGGCCTTGCCCATAAACGCGTAGCCGATCATCGCCACACCCAGTTTTGGGTGCGGCTGCGGGTTGGCGGGGAGTGAATCCGGTGCAGTCATGGCAATTCCTAGAGGGTGGCTGTTTCGGGTGCCCAGTCCTCGGGGACGGCCGGGGAGGCGGGAGCGGTGCTGGTGACGTCCACGAAGGTGCCGGATTCCATGGATTCGGTGATCGAGACCATGGTGTCCAGGACGTGGTAGGCGAGGTTGCCGGTGGCGCGGTGGGGGACGCCGGCGCGCAGGGAGCGGGCCATGTCCAGGACGCCCATGCCGCGGCCCTTCGCCGGTCCGGTTGCGGGAACGGTGGTCCAGGCCTCGTCCCCTGCGTGCCAGAGCCGGAGGTCGCCGTCGAAATGGTTGGGGTCCGGCAGGGAGAGTGTGGCCTCGGTGCCGGTGATTTCCACGAAGCCCATGCGGGAGCGCGGGGATTCGAAGGAGAAGACGCTGTGGGAGGAGGCCCCGTTTTCGAACTGCGCCATCGCGGAGACGTGGGTGGGGACCTCGACGGTGAATTCCTGCCCGGCCTTGGGCCCGGAGCCGATGACGCGGACCTCTTTGGCTTTGGATCCGATGGCGGCGACCTTGCGGATGGAGCCGAATGTCTGGATCAGGGTGGTGAGGTAGTACGGGCCCATGTCGAACAGCGGCCCTGCGCCGGACTGGAAGAGGAAGGCCGGGTTGGGGTGCCAGGATTCCGGGCCGGGGGTCTGGAACGTGGTCATGGCGGTCAGTGGGGTGCCGATGTCGCCGCGTTCGATGATTCGGCGTGCGGTCTGCAGCCCGGCGCCGAGGAAGGTGTCCGGGGCGCAGCCGAGGCGGATCCCGGCGTCGTCGGCGGTTTTGAGCAGGCCGAGGCCGGACTCGCGGTCCAGGGAGAACGGCTTTTCGGTCCAGACGTGTTTGCCGGCGTGGACGGCGGCGGTGGCCACCTCGACGTGGGCTGCCGGGATGGTCAGGTTGACGATGATTTCAACCTCGGGGTGGTTCAGCGCAGCGTCCACGCCGCCCCACTCGGGGATGCCGTATTCCTGGGCGCGGGCCTTGGCGGCTTCTTCGAACAGGTCGGCGATGACAAGCACTTTGAGGTCGGGGAAGACCGTGAGGTTGTCCAGGTACTGCTTGCTGATGTTTCCGGCGCCGATGACGGCGACACCCACCGGCCCCCGGCCAGAGGCTGCGCCTGAATTTCCTGCACCGGCGGGTGCTGTGCCGCTCATGCCTTGCCGCCTTGCGGTGCGGCGGCACGGGCAGCGGCAGCACCGGCAGCGTTGGCGGCGTCGGCGGCGTTCAGGAAGGCGAGGCTCTCGGCGATCCCTTTAAAAATGTCCCCGTCATAGTCATCAAATTCCACGACGCCGGTCTCCAGGGACTTCGCCGCGGCAATGACGGCCAGCACGGGCACCTTGCCCTTCCCGGCCGGCAACTGTGCCTTGGTGTCGTTGGTCAGCGGCCCGTCCTTGATGTGGATGAGCTTCACCCGGTCCCCGAGCTTGGTGAGGATGTCCACGGGGTCCTGGCCGCCCACGGCCACCCAGTACGTGTCCACCTCGAGGACGAGTTCAGGATCGAGGAG
>NZ_JAFCTI010000011.1:0-105473 GCF_049895945.1 Pseudarthrobacter sp. DSP2-3-2b1
CACTCCTTTCTGGTCCCGTGCGGCTGCAAATAATACTCATGCAAGAACTCACGGATCTCTTCACGCGTAAAACCCTTTTTATCAACAGGCATCGCCGGCTCCTTAAATCAACAGGTAATGAATGACTCACAACCAGCCTGACGGAGAGGGGCTCGATCACTTTCTTTAGGAAAGTGATCGAGCGTTGCTGTTTTTTCTGCAGTAAGTGAGAGAGCGTCGGTTTTGGTCGGGGGTGTGGGTGGCTAGGCGATGACGCCGTCCACCAGAGCCTTGGCCTCGGCCTGGACCTGCTTGAGGTGATCTTCGCCCTTAAAGGACTCGGCGTAGATCTTGTAGACGTCCTCGGTGCCGGACGGGCGGGCGGCGAACCAGGCGTTCTCGGTGACCACCTTGAGCCCGCCAATCGGTGCGCCGTTGCCGGGAGCTTCGGTCAGCTTCGCGAGGATGGTCTCGCCTGCCAGTTCGGTGGCGGTGACATCCGACGGCGAGAGCTTGCCGAGTGCCACCTTCTGCTCCCGGGTTGCTGCAGCGTCAATGCGCGCGTAGACAGGGGCGCCGAACTGGTCAGTCAGGCCCTTGTACAGCTGCGACGGGGACTTGCCCGTGACCGCGGTGATTTCCGAGGCCAGCAGGGCCAGCAGGATGCCGTCCTTATCTGTGGTCCAGACGCTGCCGTCCAGCTTGTTAAAGGATGCGCCGGCTGATTCCTCGCCGCCGAACGCGCCTTCGCCGGACAGCAGTCCCGGCACAAACCACTTGAAGCCAACGGGGACCTCCACCAGCTTCCGGCCCAGGCTTTCAGCCACGCGGTCGATGATCGAGGAAGACACCAGGGTCTTGCCCACCACAGAGTTGGGGTTCCAACCGCTGCGGTTGCGGTAGAGGTAGTCGATGGCCACCGCAAGGTAGTGATTGGGGTTCATCAGACCACCGTCGGGAGTGACGATGCCGTGGCGGTCGGCGTCGGCGTCGTTGCCGGTGGCGACGTCGAACGCGGCTGAACTGCCGCCGTCGGACATCCGCTTGATCAGCGAGGCCATCGCCGCCGGCGAGGAGCAGTCCATCCGGATCTTTTCGTCCCAGTCCAGGGTCATGAACGCCCATTGCGGGTCCACGGTGGGGTTCACCACGGTGAGGTTCAAGTGGTGGCGTTCGCCGATCTCGCCCCAGTAATCCACTGCGGCACCGCCCATGGGGTCGGCACCGATGCGGACACCGGCGTCGCGGATGGCGTCCAGGTTCAGCACGGACGGGAGATCGTCAACGTAGCTGCTCAGGAAGTCGAACTTGCCGGTGCTGTCCGCGGCCAGGGCGTCAGCGAGCGGAATGCGCTTCACGCCGCGGAGGCCGTTTTCAAGCAGCTCGTTGGCGCGGTTGGCGATCCAGCCGGTGGCGTCGGAGTCTGCAGGGCCCCCGTGCGGGGGGTTGTACTTGAAGCCGCCATCGGCTGGCGGGTTGTGGCTGGGCGTGACAACAATGCCGTCCGCCTCCGGGGCACCCGCAGCGCGCTTGTTGTTGTAGGTCAGGATCGCGTGGCTCAGCGCAGGGGTGGGCGTGTAGCCGTGACGGGCGTCCACAAGCACCTGCACACCGTTGGCGGCCAGCACTTCGAGGGCGGAGTTCTGCGCCGGTTCGCTGAGGGCGTGGGTGTCCTTGGCCAGGAACAGGGGACCGGTGATGCCCTGCCCTGCCCGGTATTCCACGATTGCCTGCGTGATCGCGACGATGTGTTTTTCGTTGAACGATGCCTTGAGGCTGGAACCGCGGTGCCCCGAGGTGCCGAACGCTACGCGCTGGCCGGGATCACCAAGATCCGGCGTGATGTCGTAGTACGCGTCGAGGAGCGCAGTGATGTCAACAAGGTCCTGGGGTTGGGCAACTGTGCCCGCGCGGCTAGCCATGGGACCAGCATGCCAGACGCAGGCCGGTGGCATAACGGCCTGTCCAGAATCCGGCCCCTGTGACGCGGAATGTCACGAAACAGGTAATGAAAACTGAGTACCGGGCCCAAAAGTACCTATATACCGGCTCCCGCCGCCGCTGTTACGTTCGGAAAAATCAGGAACAGTACAGCGCGACGGCGGCACTGGGGCCGCGTCGCATGCGGCAGTAGTCGGCCGCCTGGAGAGTAAGGGGGCCGGTCATGGGGGCAGGTGACGGAGCAGCCGAACAGGCAAGGCTGGCTGCAGCGAGGGTGCAGCGCCTGAAGCATCAGCTCGACCAGGCGGAGCGTGCCACCAAGGCGTGGGACGAAGGTGCAGTGGGCGAACGGATCGTGGCGGAAAAGCTGGACCTGCTCCCTGCGCACGGCTGGTTCCTGCTTCACGATGTGCACTGGCCGGGCCGGCCCAACGCCAACCTCGACCACGTGCTGGTTGGGCCCGGCGGCGTCGTGGTGGTGGACGCCAAGAACTGGACCGGCGAGGTCAGTGTCGCTTCCGGCGTCCTTTGGCAGGGCCGGTTTGCCAGGACGCAGTCCGTGGAAGGCGCCTTGGCGCAGTGCGCCGCCGTCGCGTCCGTACTGGCGCCGCCGCACCGGCGGTTCGTCCGCCCCCTGATCTGTCTCACCGGGCAGCCGGACCTGTTCGGCATCACCAGCTCCGACGTCGCCGTGGCGGGCGCAGACCGCATTGTTGCCGCCGTGCTGGCTCTGCCGACGGTCCTCGACGAGCAGGCCGTGGCTGCCCTGTATGCGTACCTTGGCCAGGAACTCACTCAGGAACCAGCCGCGGAGAGCCCTGCCGTCCGGGCTCTGACATCGAAACCGGCCGGCCCGCCGAGGATTGCGCCGTCCCCGCAGAGGCAGGCGCCGGGGACGCAGGCGTCCGGCAGGCAGGCGCGGGGGACAGCGGCGTCCGGCAGACAGGCGCGGGGGACGCCGGCGCCGGGCAGGTCACCAGCAAACGGGCCGGCGCCTGCAAGCAAGCCGGCACCAGGCCGGCCCGGTCCTCGGAACCTCGGACCCGGCGTCGGGCGTGCCACCGGCGCGGGTATCGGCAACGCAGGCCACGGTGCGGGCCGGAAATCGCGGGCCCAGCAGCAGGCCACCAGCATGACCCACCTGATGTTCCTTGCCGCCTTCGTGGTGTTCGCCGTGTACGTCCTTCCCTACTGGGGCGGGTAGTGCCGGGAGGTAGGACTGGAATGCCCGCGGCGGTAGGCTAATCAGTAAGACTTCCGAGGGGGAAACCATGAGTGACCAGCCAACGCCGCGCCCCGATTCCCAAGGTTCAGGTGCCCGCGGGACAGGCGATTCGCCGTCCGGTTACGAGCCGCCGCGCTTTGTGCCGCCACAGGGTTCCGAGATCCCCGCGCCGCCCCTTTACGATCCGAACCAGTACGGGGCAGGCCTCTACGGCCAGCCGGACAACCCGTCAGGCCAACAGCACGGAGCGCCGTACGTGCAACCGTCCAGCCCCTACGGACAGAGCGCTGGTGCGTATGGCCAGCCTTCGAACACTTATGGACAGCCAAGCCCTTATGCCCAGCCCGGCCCCTACGGCCAGCCGCAGTACTACGGCATGCCGGCAGAGCCTAAGGGCCTGAGTATTGCCAGCATGGTCTGTGGCATCGCGTCGGTCATCCTTGGCTGGCTCATGATTCCGCAGATCGCCGCCATCATCACGGGCCATCTGGCCCTTCGCCGTGAACCCTCGGGCAAGGGCCTGTCCATCACGGGCCTGGTCCTGGGCTACCTGTGTCTGCTGGGTTATGGCGCGCTATGGCTGTTCCTCGTGCTGGGGCTGATGGCGTACGGCTCCGGTTACGGCTACTGAGCGGGCGCTACGTCGCGGCGATCCGCTCCGCCTGTCCGCGCTCCGCAGTGGTCAAAACTCCGGCTGCGCTCCCACGCAGCGACCAGTCTGTTCTTACACCATCCGGACCGGTAAGGCTTCCCGCCGCCAACGCGCTGTCGATCCGCCGCCGGACCTCGCTTTCCGCCTCCGGCTCGGCTGCGAAGACCACCCTGAGCGCCACCTCGTCGCCTGCCCGCTGATGGCTCGTGTGGTGCGGTGCCAACGGGCACGGCGGAGTGTGCTCCCAGCTTCCGCATAGCTCCACCGTGATCGCTGCCCCTGGCGCCCCGGGATCGCCTTCAGCATCCATGACGAGTGACGCCTCGTGGACGTACGGTTCACGCATTATGTCCCTGCTTTCAGCGAAAACGGCCGGGCGTGCAACGGCGGCGCCGGCAGCGGAAAGGCCCCTGTCCGGGGGCCTTTCGTCGGGCGGGTGGGAGCCCGGGCGGGGGTGGGACCAGAGTGGTCAGACCCTCTCGTGGCTGCGCTCAGCGGCCGGTTCCTGCGCTTCAGTTCTCCGGCGGCGCGGGAAAGCCCAGAAGGAGAAGTCCTTGGCCGTGTAATGCGGCTCCTGACGGTCCGGCTGGGTTTCCTGGCGCGGTTCGGATTTCGGGGTGGCTTCCTTCTTGGTCCGCCAGCCGAAGTCCTCCATCGATGAATAGCACATCACAAACCTCCTCATAGTGACTGCGCTTTCAATCCTCCTCCTGATGGGTCCCGGAGTCGACACCCCTGCAGTCAGAACCCGAGCTGGGCCGCCACCTGGAGCAGCAGTGCTTCCGATCCCGCTGGCCCCACGAGCTGAATTCCCATAGGAAGGCCGTGTCCGTGCTGTCCGCCCGTCCAATAAACAGGGACGGTGATGGCCGGAAGGCCGCAGACGTTGACCATGGATGACCACGGCGCGAACTCGCACTGGCGCCGGTAGTCGCCGTCGGCGTCGTGGTCCCATTCGGCGGCGGGCCACCGCTCGCCGCCGTGAGTGGCGCCGGTGAACCAGCCAACCGGCCGCGGGGTCTGCGCGAGGGCAGCCGTCAGGATCAGGTCCCATTTGCCGTACTGGGTGATGGTGTCGCGCTCGAACTGGCGCAGGAATGCCAGTGCTTCATTCAGCTTCGCGGCGCTGCGTTGTTGGGCCCTGCGCCGAAAAGTGCGGGTCAGCGGGGTGAGGAGGGCTTCGCGGTGGGGGCTGATGCGGGCTGTGCCGACGGCGGCAGTCCAGGCTGTGGTGAAGGCGTCAGGGTAGCGGTTGTCGTAACGGATGGCGGCGTCGGCAACGCTGTGCCCGGCATGTTCGAGCATCTCCCGGCCAGTCCGCAGAGCGTCCAGGGCCTCCCTCTCCGGCCTAAACGGGAAGATGGTGGACCACGGGCTGTCCAGGGTCAGGCCGATCCGCAGCCGGCGGGGTTCGTGCCCGACGGCGCCGAGGTAGCTGCTGCCCGTGGGAGGCGTCAGCGCATCCATCATCAGTGCCGCATCCGCCGCGCTCCGGGCCAGTGGGCCCGCCACCACCAGGCGGCCGGGATCGCCAGAACTCTCGCCCGAGGGCACCAGCCCGCGTCCGGGTTTGAGGCCCACCAACCCGCAAGCCGCCGCCGGAATGCGTATTGATCCGCCGCCGTCGGACCCTGGCGTGAAGGGCAGCAGGCCCGTGGCAACCGCCGCGGCACTGCCGCCGGAGGAGCCGCCGGAACTCCGGCTCAGCGCGTACGGATTGCGCGACGGCGGTGCGATGCGGTTTTCGCTGTATGCCGTCAGTCCGAACTCCGGAACCTGGGTCTTTCCCAGTGAGACGATGCCTGCGGCTTTGAGGAGTGCAGGGAGGGCGCCGTCTACGGGAGCAGGTTTGCGCTCCAGTGCAGCGCTGCCGTGCGTGGTCACCACGCCCGCCACATCCGTCAGGTCCTTAAAGGCCACTGGCATCCCGTGCAGGAACGGCAGCTCCTCTTCGCCGCCGTCTGCCGTTCCGCCACCGGCCCCCAAGCCGAATCCTCTCCGGACCCCGGCGAATCGCTGGTCGGCTGCGTCGGCATCCACCAGCGCCTGTTCGGCCGTCACGGTGATAAAGGCGCCCAGCCGCGGATTCTGATCTTCGATGCGGGCCAGGAAATGGGCGGTGGCTTCCCGTGCGGAGACCTCCCCGCTGCGCAGCGCATCCTGGAGCCGGACCGCCGGAAGCTCGTGGATTTCAGTCCCGGCACCGGTTGGCTGCACAGCGGTCAAGGCGCCTCCTCAGAATCAGATAGAAGCGTAACCTGCCCGGACGGCAGCGGGCATGGCAGGCGCCTCGCGCTAGGCTGGGATCAGACCATGATGTTCCAAAGGAGGACTCCTGTGAGCGATTTCGATACTGTGCCAGTCAACGATGTTCCGGACGATGCTGCGATCCTGGATGTGCGCGAAGACTACGAGTGGGTGGCCGGGCACGCCGATGGCGCCCTCCACATTCCGCTGGACCAGCTTCCTGCCCGGCTGGACGAACTGGACCCGGACCAGGACCTGTACGTCATCTGCCGTACGGGAGGCAGATCGCAAAGGGCCGCCCAGTGGCTCACCGCTCAGGGCTATGCGGCCATCAACGTTGCCGGCGGAATGGACCAGTGGCTTGAATCGGGTAAGCCACTGGTCTCGGACAACGGTCTTAAGCCGCTGATCCTCTAGTCCGTTCGGGCACCAGGTCTAACTGCGTTCATCACCCTAGGGGAATATTTCATGCCGGCGTCACCCGCTACGTACACCTTTCTGGGTCCCGAGGGTACTTTCACCGAGGCAGCGCTGATGCAGGTCCCCGGCGCCGCGCTGGCTACCCGCATCCCGGCCTCCAACGTCAATGCCGCGCTGGACAAGGTGCGCGAAGGTTCCGCGGATGCGGCGATGGTCCCCATCGAGAACTCGGTGGAGGGCGGCGTTACAGCAACCCTCGATGCCATCGCCAGCGGGCAGGAGCTGCGGATAATCCGGGAGGTCCTGGTGCCAATCAGCTTTGTGCTGGTGGCGCGGCCCGGATTGAAGGTCTCCGAGATCCGCCGCATCTCAACCCACGGCCATGCCTGGGCGCAGTGCCGGCTCTGGGTCGAAGCGAATATTCCCGGCGCAGAATACGTCCCCGGTTCGTCCACGGCCGCGGCAGCCATGGGGCTCTTGGAGGACGGCACCCACTACGACGCAGCAATTTGTGCCCCCATCGTGGCTCAGGAACAGCCCGGGCTGGCTGTCCTGGCAGAGAACATCGGTGACAACCCGGGCGCCGTGACCCGGTTTATTCTGGTCAGCCGGCCGGGAGCCTTGCCCGAGCGGACCGGTGCCGACAAAACCACCGTTGTGGTCCCGTTGCCGGAGGACCGCCCTGGCGCACTGATGGAAATCCTGGACCAGTTCGCCACCCGCGGCGTCAACCTGAGCCGCATCGAATCCCGGCCCACCGGGCAGTACCTTGGCCACTACTTCTTCAGCATCGATGCCGACGGGCACGTCGGGGACGCCCGGGTAGCTGACGCCTTGGCCGGACTGCACCGGATCAGCCCCCACACCCGCTTCCTGGGTTCGTATGGCCGCGCGGATGCCCAGAGCACCTCAGTGGCTCCGCACACCTCCGACGAGGCATTCAAGGCGGCGCACGCGTGGGTGGCCGGAATTCTGCAGGGTGGCCCCTCAGCGCCTGAAACCGTTTCCGGGGCTTCGCCCACAGCGTAGGTGAATGCCGGCCAAGGTACTTCCCCGGGGCAACTACTGTGCGTATGCTTACTTGATCCACTTGGGGGATGGCCCCTAACGAAGGGAGCGGGTCATGAGCACTAGCAGCACAGACAACGACGGTCAGGGCATGATCGTAAACCCCAAGCCCACCGCAGAGAATCAGGACTGGGACGGCGACGACGCTGATCGCGCTGACCGCCTGCGCTTTGAAGAAGAGCAGGCCATGATCCGTGAGCAATCAGAGGCGCGTGCCGCCGCGAAGGCTGCAGCCGAGACCGGAACCGCCAAGAAGGCCAGCGCCTGAGGCCGGTTAACCCGCTTGCCGCTGACCCTTAGGCCGGCTGGCCCTTCACCCTGATGAGGAGGGACCGCGGCTCTACCCGGACAGTGATTTTTGTCGCTTCCCCGGTGGTGTCGCCGTCCACTTGCGTGGGCATCGGTTCGGGGCATTTGATGACAATTTTCCCTGCCCGGTACACGGTCATGATGGGCAGGTTGCCCTTGTGCTTGAAGACGATCTTGGCGTACATGGCCAACCAGCCCACGGCGCTCCGCGGGCTCATGACCACCACATCCAGCATGCCGTCGTCGATCATGGCCTCAGGGATGAAGTCGATGCCGCCGGGAATCAGCCCGCAGTTGGCGAAAAGCACGCTGCGGATGTTCCGGACCTGCTCCGGGTTGCCGTCCAGGGCGATGGATACCTTCTTCCGGCGGCCAGGCAAGTGCCGCATCCCCGCCTCCGTGTAGGCCAGCCAGCCCACGGCTTTTTTGAGCCCGTCATTGGTGTCGGCAAGGATTTCGGCGTCCATCCCGATGCCGGCGATGACCAGGAACGCGTGTTCTGAGAAGTGCCCCGTGCGTGAATTCTCGATCGCCATCCGTGCCGTGTCGATGAAGCGTTGCTGGCCGAAAAGAGCGGTCTGCACATTGGCGTGCAGGTCGTAGACGTCCAGGTCCACGTTGCGGGACAGGAGGTTGCCGGTCCCCAGGGGAATGATGCCCATGGCCACGCCGGTGTGTGCGAGGGTCTCTGCCACCACGCGCACTGTTCCGTCGCCGCCGCCCACCAGAACGACGTCGGCCTTGTAGTCCAGCGCTGCCCGGGCCTGGGAGTGTCCAGGGTCCTCAGCGGTGGTCTCCAGGAACAGCGGTTCGTCCCAGCCGGCGGAAATGCAGGCCCGCTGGATGGCTTCCCTGGCGTCTGAGGAGCGCGCCTTGATGGGGTTAAGGATCACCGCCACCCGCTGGTGAGCAAGGCCCGTTTCGTGGGCATCCTCACCCACGGCGCTGCGGATGTGAAGGGCTTTGAGCCGGCGCACGCCCCACCAACTGGAGACGGCGAAAGCCAATGCTGCCGCGCTCAGGAGGTAGAGAAGCCAGTCGTTCATGGTGCTCCAACAGTATCCCGGCGTCCGCGGCCCCGTTTCCCGTCCGTGCCGGAAGCCCGGCTCCGGCCGGATTGGATACTCTTGTCTGGTGATCGACGTAAAAGAACTCAGCGAATACCCGGACAAGTACCGTGCCAGCCAGCGCGCCCGTGGAGCGGACGAATCCGTGGTGGACGCGATTATCTCCGCAGATGCGGCCCGGCGGGCCGCGCTGATCCGCTTCGAGAATTTGCGCGCCGAGCAGAACGTCTTCGGTAAGAAGGTGGCGCAGGCCAAGGGCGACGAGAAAAAGGCACTCCTGGCCGAGGTCAAAGAGTTGGCCAACACGGTCAAAGCAGCATCGGCTGAGGCTGACGCTGTGCAGGCCAAGCAGGACGAACTGCTCCGCACCATCCCCAACCTCATTGAGGACGGCGTCCCTGAGGGCGGCGAGGACGACTACATCGTGGTGAAGACCGTCGGCACGCCCCGCGAGTTCCCTGATTTTGAACCGCGGGACCACCTGGAAATCGGCGAGCTGATCGGCGCTATCGATATGGAGCGCGGCGCCAAGGTGTCCGGCTCGCGGTTCTACTTCCTGCGCGGTGTGGGTGCACGGCTGGAGATGGCGCTGCTGCAGATGGCCATGGAGCAGGCCGTGGACGCGGGCTTCGTTCCTATGATCACGCCCACCCTGGTGCGCCCCGAAATTATGCAGGGCACCGGATTTGATGTGAAGCACGACGCCGAGATCTACCGTCTCGCCGAGGATGACCTTTACCTTGTGGGAACCTCCGAGGTGGCGCTGGCCGGCTACCACTCGGACGAGATCCTGGACCTGACCGCCGGTCCCATCCGTTTCGCCGGGCAGAGCTCCTGCTACCGCCGCGAGGCCGGTTCACACGGCAAGGACACCCGCGGGATCATCCGCGTCCACCAGTTCAACAAGGTGGAGATGTTCATCTACACCACCGTTGAAGAGGCTGCTGCGGAACACGAACGGCTGCTGGCCTGGGAAGAGGAAATGCTGGCCAAGTGCGAGCTCCCGTACCGCGTGATCGACACCGCGGCCGGTGACCTCGGCATGTCGGCTGCCCGCAAGTTCGACTGCGAAGCCTGGGTCCCCACGCAGGGCGCCTACCGTGAGCTGACGTCCACCTCCAACTGCACCACATTCCAGGCCCGCCGCCTGAACATCCGTGAGCGTGTAATCAATGCCGAAGGCGTAGCCAAGGGCACCCGCGCGGTGGCAACGCTGAACGGGACCCTGGCGACCACCCGCTGGATCGTGGCCATTCTGGAGCACCACCAGAACGCCGACGGCTCGGTCAACGTCCCGGCCGCGCTGCAGAAGTACCTCGGTGGCCTGGAAGTCCTCCCAGTCCTCTAGCTTCCGGCACCCGTGGCGGAACCGAGGTTAACACTCACAACGGGATAACCCTGTGAGTATTTACCGGCTGTTCACGGGGCGTGTGGCCCGCGTCCTAGCCGGTGCCGGGGCCATCTGTTTCACTGGATGTATGACTACATTGACTGAAGGCTCGGTCGCTGGCAACGAAGACCAGCGGAGCACAACTGAAAACAACACTGACCGGTTCATGATCGCGTTGGACGTCGACGGCACCCTGGTGGACCACGACGGCCACATGTCACCCGGCGTCCGGGACGCTGCCCAGGCTGTTGTAGCAGCCGGGCACGAGGTCATGATCGCCACCGGCCGGTCCCTGAACGCCACGCTGCCCATCATTGAGCAGATCGGCATCGGCACCGGGTACGCGGTCTGCTGCAACGGCGGCGTGACACTCCGGCTGGACCCGGCCCTGTCCGACGGCTACGAAGTGATCCACAAGGTAACGTTCGATCCCGCTCCTGCACTCCGCGCCCTCCGGTCCAAGCTCCCCACCGCGAAGTATGCGCTGGAGGACGAGGACGGCAACTTCCTGTCCACCGAGCGATTCCAGGATGCCAGCTTTGGCGTGGAGGCCATCGGCGTCGACTTCCAGACCCTCCTGGACTCCACCGCCGTCCGCCTCGTCGTGTTCAGCACTGAAAACACCCCTGAAGAATTCTCCGAAACCATCCGAGAGATCGGCCTGGCCGGCGTCACCTACTCCGTCGGCTGGACGGCCTGGCTGGATATCGCCGCGGCCGGCGTTACCAAGGCCAGCGCCCTGGAAATTCTCCGGGACCGGCTGGACATCGGGCAGCATCTCACGGTGGCCATCGGTGACGGCCGGAATGATATCGAGATGCTCAATTGGGCCGGACGTGGCGTGGCCATGGGCCAGGCGCCTGCCGAGGTGATAGCGGTGGCCAACGAGGTCACCGCTTCCGTGTACGACGACGGCGCCGCCCACGTGTTGCGCAGCCTCCTGCCGTAGCAGCTGCCGGGCTCACCCGCGCGCCATAGACTGCTCCTGTGCACTACGAGGAGTGTCCCGCCCCCGCCCGGCTGCAGCCCTACGTCAGCCACTTCTGGTTTGTGCGCGGCGCCCCCACGGCGAGGTACGAGAAAATCCTCCCCGGCCCGTTGGCGCACCTGATCCTTAACCTGTCTGCGCCATACCGCTTGATCAACCCGTTTGCCGTCGCGCCGGACAAAGGTTCCACGGAGGTCGCCGTGGGCTTCTATTCCGGCATCCAGCGCAGCTACCTCGTCAGTGAGAATCCGTCCCACTTGTTTAACGTTGGGGCGGCGCTGCGGCCGTACGGAATGGCCGCCTTTACCGACGTGCCGCCGGTGCAACTGCAGGACAAGGTGCAGGACACGGACGGTTTCCTGCCCGGCTTCGCGGACCTCCGCGCCGGTCTGGCGGATGCTGAGCCAGCGTTAGCATTTGCTGCTTTGGAGGGTTTCCTTACCGCCCGCCTCCATGACCGGGTGGACCAGCGGACGCGGGAGGCTGTGGCGCTGTTGGCGGCGGGGGACCTCCCGGTGAGCGGACTCGCCCGCCGCCTGGGCATCAGCGAATCCACCCTGCAGCGGATCATGCTCCGCGATTGCGGGCTGACGCCCAAAAGCTACGCCGATGTCTGCCGTTTCTACCGCTTCGTCAACGCCGCAGCCAGGCTCCCGGCGGACGGCGCGGGCGGGCGGGAACTGCTGGCCCTGGCGGACTACTATGACCAGCCCCATCTGATCCGGACCTTCCGGCGCTTCAGCGGCTTCACGCCGTCGGAATACCTCCGCCTCATCCGTCAGCACGGACCGGAGTACGCCACCTTTGTCCCTGTGGACAGCCCGACGGCGGCGCGCTGAGCACGTGCTGGACGCCCCCGACGCGCGGTGCGGCTTTTATACAAGCCAGCACCGGCGTGCGACCGTAAGCTCCAGTCAAGGACGCAGCCGAACGGCCGCGACCTGAAGGGGCGGCAAAAGTGGAACTGAACATCAATTGGCTGGCTGTGCTGCTGGCCGCGCTGGCCGGCTTCATCGTGGGCGGCCTCTGGTACTCGGTGCTGTTCGCCAAGGTATGGCAACGCGAGGCGGGCGTAACAGACGAGCAGTTGAAGCACGGAACAGTCAGGGTCTTTGCAGGCTCGTTCCTACTCGCCGTGGTCATGGCCGTGGCGTTGGCCGCCTTCATCGGCAACGGCGGCGCGGGCTTTGGTGCTCTTGCCGGGCTCGCCGCCGGTCTAGCCTGGGTGGCGGCTGCGCTCGGAGTCAACTACCTCTTCGAACGGCGCAGCCTCACGCTCTTTGCGATCAACGCGAGCTACAACATTGTGACGTTCACTGCGATGGGGGCCATCATCGGGGCCTTGCAGTAACCGGGGTCAGCGCACTTCGAGGATCAGCGCCAGCAGCCGGGCCGCGGCCGGACGGGCGGCGTGTTCCTCAACCCACTGTGACCTCGCCACCGCCTTGCTGACGGCCTGGGTGGTGATGCCCAGCTCGTGGGCCACAGCCTTCTGCTGCCCCCGGACTCCGGGCGTCATCAAATCCAGGACCCGCCACTCTGCCCCGCTCCGGTCGCGGACAATGTGGCCCAGCAGCCGGAGGACCGCCTCGGCCTCCTGGGC
Source organism: Pseudarthrobacter sp. DSP2-3-2b1 (assembly GCF_049895945.1). Lineage (NCBI taxonomy): Bacteria > Bacillati > Actinomycetota > Actinomycetes > Micrococcales > Micrococcaceae > Pseudarthrobacter > Pseudarthrobacter sp. DSP2-3-2b1. The sequence goes on from NZ_JAFCTI010000011.1 coordinate 12,890, forward strand.
AAGGTCCGTAAAAGGCCCTTCCACGGCAACCGGGATGCGTTCCTTGCCGTTCCGAAGCCGGTCCACGGCGCGGCGGGCATACACCAGGCCGTGCCCTGAGGCGTCCTTGATCTGGTTGGGAAGCGGCTCATTGACCGGCCCAACACCGATCCCTACATACCAGGAACCGCAGCGCAACGCGACCAGCGCTGCCTCCACTGCCTGGTGCGGACAGTCCACAATGCCCTGGACCTCGTCCTCCACGGACCTGTCAAAATCCAGGCGCGCCGGAATATGCCGCAGGTCCTTCAGCAGGTGAGGGACACGGTCGCCATCGCGTCGGCTATCCGTCTGGTTGATGGTCAACGTGAACATTGTGAACAAAGACTACCCGCAGGTAGCTATCGCGGGGCAAGTCGAAGAACGGCCGCTGAAAGGGCTTGTGCTCCTGGGTCCAAAGGTGTTGCGATGGAGGCGCGGTTGCCAGGGGGCGGCGGCAGCAACGGGAGGACTCTTATGACCGGCAGCATGACGCAGGACGAGCTCGAACTGGTGGACCGCTGGTGGCGGGCCGCGAACTACCTTTCCGTGGGGCAGATCTACCTCCGCTCCAATCCGCTGCTGCGCGAACCGCTCAAGGCGGAAGATACCAAGTCCAGGCTGCTGGGGCACTGGGGGACAACGCCCGGACTGAACTTCGTCTACGGGCACCTGAACCGGGTAATCCGGCGCGACGCCCAGGAGATGCTATTCGTCGCCGGCCCGGGCCATGGTGGTCCGGCCGTGGTGGCAAACGCCTGGCTGGAGGGCACCTACTCGGAGATTTACGGCCAGGTGGGCAACGACGCCGACGGCATGGCCGAACTGTTCCGCCAGTTCTCCTACCCGGGCGGCATTCCCAGCCACGCAGCACCCGAAACCCCCGGGTCCATCAGCGAGGGCGGCGAACTGGGGTACGCGCTGGCCCATGCGTACGGGTCCGTATTCGACAACCCCCGGCTGATCACCGCCGTCGTCATTGGGGACGGCGAAGCCGAAACGGGGCCGCTGGCGGCCAGCTGGCACTCCCACAACTTCCTGGATCCGGTGGCGGACGGCGCCGTGCTGCCCATCCTCCACCTGAACGGGTACAAGATCGCCAACCCCACCATCCTGGCGCGCATGCCGGAGGAGCAGCTCGAGCAGCTGCTGCGCGGTTACGGCCACGAACCCTATTTCGTGACCGTCAAGGATCCGGACAACACGGCCCAGGCGCACCGGGACTTCGCGGCCGCGCTCGAGTCATCCCTCGCCGGTATCCGCGCCATCCAGGACGCCCGCCGCAATGCTCCCGACGGCGAGACAATGGGCGGGGCTCCCGACGGCGGCACTCCCGGCAGTGACTCCGCTCCCCGCTGGCCCATGATTGTGCTGCGCTCGCCGAAGGGCTGGACCGGCCCCCGGGTGGTGGACGGCCTGCAGGTGGAAGGGACCTGGCGCAGTCACCAGGTCCCCCTCTCGGAGGTCCGAACCAACGGCGAACACCTGAAGCAGCTGGAGGCGTGGCTGAAGTCCTACGGTCCGGAGGAACTGTTCGACGGCGATGGGCGGCTCATGCCCGGCATTGCGGCCAATGCGCCGGCCGGGAACCTGCGGATGAGTGCCACGCCCCACGCCAACGGCGGGCTGCTGCGGAAACCCCTGAAGCTGCCCGCCTACAAGGACCACGCCGTCGACGTCCCCAAGTCAGGGACCGAGCGGATCAGCCCCATGATCACGCTGGGCTCGTGGATGCGGGACGTCATCTCGCTGAACCCGGAAACTTTCAGGCTGTTCGGGCCGGACGAGACTGCATCCAACCGGCTGCAGAGCGTCTACGAGGTCACAGACAAGGTGTGGCAGTACAGGATTGACGACGTCGACGAGCACCTCGCGCGGTCCGGCCGGGTCATGGAGGTGCTCAGTGAGCACCTGTGCCAGGGCTGGCTGGAAGGCTACCTCCTGACCGGCCGGCACGGGGTGTTCAGCTGCTACGAGGCCTTCATCCACATTGTCGATTCCATGTTCAACCAGCACGCCAAGTGGCTCAAGGTCCACAGCCAGCTGCCCTGGCGCCAGCCCGTGGCATCGCTGAACTACCTGTTGTCCTCCCACGTCTGGCAGCAGGACCACAACGGCTTCTCGCACCAGGACCCGGGTTTCATTGACCATGCGGTGAACAAAAAGGCCGAGGTCATCAGGGTCTACCTGCCGCCGGACGTGAACACGCTGCTCTCCGTGATGGAGCACTGCCTGGCGTCAACGGATTACGTGAACATCGTGGTCAGCGGCAAGCAGCCCTCACCCACGTGGCTGGGGCCGGCTGACGCGGAGAACCACTGCGAACGCGGGCTCGGGATCTGGCACTTCGCCGGGTCCGAGGTCGCGGGGGAGGAGCCGGATGTGGTCCTGGCTTGCGCGGGCGACGTGCCTACCGTGGAAACCGTCGCGGCGGCCGAACTGCTGAAGGAAGGTGCGCCCGGACTGAAGGTCCGGGTGGTCAACGTAGTGGATCTGATGCGGCTCCAGGACGTGAGTGAGCACCCGCACGGCCTCCCGGCGTCGGACTTTGACGGCATCTTCACGCCGGACAAGCCGATCATTTTCGCCTACCACGGCTACCCGGCCCTGATCCACCGCCTCGCGTACCGGCGGACCAACCAGGAGGGCCTGCACGTGCGCGGGTACAAGGAAGAGGGCACCACCACCACGCCCTTCGACATGGCGATGCTCAACGGGATCGACCGCTTCCAGTTGGCCATCGATGCCATTGACCGGGTGCCGGGCCTGGCGGAAAAGCACTCCATGCTGCGGCAGACCCTTCAGGACCGCCGGATGCAGGCGCGCGAACACACCCGCATCCACGGCGAGGACCCGGAGGATATCCGCAACTGGGTTCTGAAGGCCTGAGCCCGGAAGGGCAGATGACGCCCGGCGCTGATTCTGCAAGGCTGTTCCTGATGGGCCAGCCGGCTTACCGGGCTCGAAAGGATCACCTGCATGCCATGGCTTGATGTGATCGGCAACGATATTCACTACACGGACTCAGGCCGCGGCCAACCGGTGGTGCTGCTGCACGGCCACGCATCGACGGCGGCTTGCTGGGAGCCGATAATCCGGGACCTCGAGCGGGACTTCCGGGTGCTGGCCTACGACACCTACGACCACGGCTGGTCCTCGAATTCCCCGCGGCAGGGACCGCTGGTTGACCGGGTTGCAGAGCTTGAGCAATTCATCGACTCCCTGGGCCTGGAGAATCCCGTCATCGTGGGCCAATCCATGGGCGGTATGACCGCGCTTCGGTGGGCCGTCCGCCACCCCGGCGGCGCCCCTGCCCTTGTAGTGTGCGGGATGGGCTGGCCACTGGTTGTTCCACCTCCCGGTCAGCCGGGCCTGCCGGAAAAGTTCGAGGTGTTCAGTTCGCTGGATGACGACGAACGTATCTGGCTGGGCGTAGGAAACTCGTTCACGGAGCGCTGGATCGCGGAAAACCCCAAGGACTTTGCCCGCTACGTCAGGGTGCGGTCAACTGCCACCGCCATTGAAGCAGCCCGCCACCCGCGCAGCCTTGAAGAAAGCCAAGGGGAGTTCCTCAGCGCTGACCCGCGGGACGTCGAATGGTTCCAGCGGGGACTGGAATCCATCACCAGCCCGCTGGTGGTGCTGATTGGGGACGGGGAGAGGCCGCGCATCCGCCGGGGAGCTGAGCACGTTGCCGCCACTGTGCCCGGTGCCCGCCTCCTGGTTGTGGAGGACGCCGGCCATAATGCCTACTTCCAGCGCCAGGACATCCTGGTGGAGGCCATCCGCAGCACGGTTGCCCCCACCCGGGGACGCTGACCCGGCGCGGCCGGCCGGGGTTCTGAGGTGTATTTCAACGCGCCGGGGATTCCACCCGTTTCACCCAGGCCGTCCCCGCGGGCAAACGAGGCCCAGAGCCGGCGGACCTCGCGGCCCACGGCGTTGGTTTCGTCCCAGGAGGCGCCGGCAAGCAGGCCTGCCGCTTCCCAGGTTTTCCGGTTGCCAAAGAGCAGCGGCAGATCAACGGTGTGGGCTGCCCGGTAGAAGTTCCCCGGGGCGCCCCACGAGAGCACGTAGCTGTACGCCTTGCCGCCAGCGCGGGTGTGGCGTCGGGCAAACCGTCGGGCCGACCTGCCGTAGACCGCTTCCGTGATAGCCCAGTTGATGGCCTTCACGGCGGCCCCGCCCAGCAGCGGAACCTTGGCCAGCCGCCCCACCACCGGGTTCCGGGGCAGGAACAGCCTGGCCTCATCGGAAGTGTGGCCGATCAGCACCTCGATGGCCGGCGCAGTCCTGTTCCAGGCGGCTTCAATTTCGTCTTCGGGTGGCAGCGGGGCGTGCCCGTACTGGGTGCCGAACGGCATGGCGGCCATCAGCCCGTACTTCCTGGCCACCTGCGAGACGTGGCCTTCGATCTCCACCACCTCCAGCATCGGAGTGTCCTCGGTGACAGCTTCCGCCGCGATGCCCATGGCGGTGCTCATCTTGTGCCGGCCCCGGGTGATGCCCAGCGGCGCACTTTGGATGATGGCCCGTTGGAACAGGGAGGGCGCTTCCGGAGTCGCCATGAGGTGAGCTACTGAATCGCCGCCCGCGGACTGCCCGAACGCAGTGACGCGCTCCGGATCGCCACCGAAGGCGCCGATGTTGCGCTGCACCCAACGGAACGCCTCCAGTTGGTCGAGGAGGCCGAGGTTCGCGGGCCGACCGGTGCCTGTCGCCAGATAGCCGAACAGGCCCAGGCGGTAGGTCACGGACACCACAATGACGCGGTTCTCGGCCACAAGGGCCTTCGGGTCGAAGATTGCCAGGTCACCGGAGCCTGAGGTGTACGAGCCGCCGTGCAGCCACACCATCACCGGCACGCGTTCGTTTTCGGCAAGACCGGCCGGCAGGGTGATCGAGAGGCGCTGGCAGTCCTCGCTTCCGGGGAGTTCGCCGTACCGCGTGCCCAGGATGTCATCCAAAAACGGAACCGGACCCTGCGGGCAGGCCGGCGCCAGCGTTGTGGCGGCGAGGCCGGAGGTCCGGTCCGGCACGGGGACGGGAGGCTGGAAGCGGCCCGCCGTGGCATAGGGGATCCCGGTGGCGCGCAGCACCTCACCGTCCCGCCAGCCGGTGACCGGACCGCACGGAGGACTAAACAAAGGTTCGAAACTCACAGGGCAACGATTCCACAGTTTTTCTGGTGCACCGCTTTCAGCTCCAGCGAGTGCTGCCTAAATCTCGACTGCCTAAACCACGACTTAAACCCCGACGGCGGGTGCCGGCTCTTGCGAACCGGGCACCCGCCGTCGGACTGGCTGGTGTTTTGAACAGGAGCTAGTGCGCTACCGGCACGTAGCGCTTGATGGAGGCTTCGAGTTCGGCTTCGGCGGCGGCGCGGTCGCCCCAGCCCTCAGCCTTGACCCACTTGCCTGGCTCAAGGTCCTTGTAACGGGTGAAGAAGTGCTCGATTTCCTTGATCAGGAAGTCGCTGACGTCGCTGATTTCCTGGATGTGGTCGAAGCGGGCGTCAACAGGAACGCACAGGACCTTGGCATCTCCGCCGCCGTCGTCGGTCATGTTGAAAACGCCGATGGGGCGGGATTCGACGATGACGCCGGGGTGCAGATCGAAGTCCTGCAGGAGCACCAGTGCATCCAGCGGGTCGCCGTCTTCGCCCAGAGTGTTTTCGAAGAAACCGTAGTGCGTGGGGTACTGCATGGAGGTGAAGAGGACGCGGTCCAGGCGGACGCGGCCGGTCTCGTGGTCAACTTCGTACTTGACGCGTGATCCCTTGGGGATCTCGATTGTCACGTCATGCTTCATGGAATGCTCCTCGGCAATTGCAGGGGTTCGCGGCACAGAAGACGAACCGCAAAAGGAGTGTCGGTGCCGCCGACTATTATTGAGGATATAGCGAGAGGCCCAGGTTTCAGGAACTGGCGGGGATATTTCAGGACTTGAGGACCGGCACCAGCATGAACCAACCAGCGGCCCCCGGCGGGAGCAAGGACCCGTTCCGGCGTGTGCTGCACCGCGTATTTCAGGCGTGGCCCACTGTTCTGCTGCTGGCCTTGATGGTGATGGTGGCCCTGCCTGCGGGCTGGCTGATTGCCCCTGCCTTCGTCGGCCCGCCTCCGGTCACCGCGCCCCGGATACCAGCCTGGCAGCAGGCCCCCACAACCCTTTCTGCCGGCCAAGGCCTGGAGCAGCTGCAGGAATCGGCGCCGGTCCCGCTGCCGGCCGCGGTGACTGCGCAACTGGACTCCCACTTAAAGCCCGACGGCGGCGGTACCTTCACAGGGATGGTCCAGGACGCGCTGACCGGCCAGGTCCTGTATGACCGTGGTGGGTCGGAGAACCGGATTCCAGCCTCCAACATCAAGCTGCTCACCGCCGTGGCCGCCCTGCGGGCCATCGGGCCCGGGCACCGGTTCAGCACCAAGGCCCTGGCAGGCCCCAGCACGGACCAGGTGATCCTGGCCGGTGGCGGCGACGTCCTCCTGGGAGCCGGCGAATCAGCGCCGGACCAGGTCATGGGCCATGCCGGGCTTGCTTCCCTGGCCGCGGCCACGGTGGCCGCGCTGAAAGACCAGGGAGCAGCCGGCGAACTGAAGGTGCTGGTAGACGATTCCTTGTTCAGCGGCCCAAACCTGAATCCGGCCTGGGCGCAGGGCGACGTCGCGGCAGGAGAGATGGCGCCGTTGTTCCCCCTCGCGTTGAACTCTGCACGTTTCGATCCTGCCGTCACCACCGGGCCCCGCCCGCAGGATTCTGCAATCACGGCCGGGGAGGCGTTCGCCGCGCAGCTCAAGGCGGCGGGTTCCGCTGCCGGACTCACGGTGGCCGCCGGCGTCGGGCGTTACCCACCCTCCGGAACCGGGGAAGCGGCTGAAAGCGCGGAACCGGTGGTCCTGGCAGAAGTCCAGTCCGCCACTGTGAGCGAGCAGGTGGACCTGATGCTGCAGGACTCGGACAACTACCTGGCGGAGGTGCTGGGCAGGATGGCCTCGGCGGCTTCGGGCGGGCCGGGCAGCAATGAAGGCGCCACGGCCGCAGTCCGTACGCAACTGGCGGACATGGGTATCCCCACGAATGGCCTGAGCCTCGCCGATGTGTCCGGGCTGGCGCTGGGCAACCAGGTCTCCGCCCGGCATTTCGCCGAGGTGGTCCGGGCCATCACCACCGGTGCGGACACCAGGCTGCGCGCGGCGCTGGACGGTTTCCCGGTGGCCGGCCTGACCGGCACCCTGGACGCCCGCTACGGGAATGATGCCACGGTCCGCGGTGCCGGCCTGGTGCGGGCCAAGACCGGAACGCTGAACTCGGTGATCGCACTGAGCGGCTATGTAGTGGACGCCGACGGCCGGCTGCTGGTCTTCTCCTTCATCGGCAACGGGCTGACGCCGGGAGCTGCCGGAAACCGGGAAGCCCTGGACCGCGCGGCCACGGCGCTCGCCGCCTGCGGCTGCCGCTAGGGATCGGGGCGTACGCGTTCGCCGGTCAGCGAACTTAAGGGCGAACCGCCCCTTGCTGTGATCTGATGGGAAGCATGGAGTCCACTGCAAGTGATTCGTCAGCACCGGCAACATCCAGTCCCGCCCAGGCCCTGATCAACTGGGACCTCGCGGCATCAACTGCGGCCCGGCTTGTTTCGGCGGGCCCAACCCTGAACACCGGGGAAATCAACGAAGCCGTGGACAGCCTGCGCAAGCTCGCGGACGCCTCGGTCCCGCACGTCCACGAGATCACCGGCCTCGACGCGGCGAAGGATCTCCGGGACTCCTCGGTCCTGGTGGTGGACCGGGCCAACTGGGCCAAAGCCAATACGCAGAGCTTCGCCGTAATGCTCAAGCCCGCCATGGAAAAGATGCTTGCCAGCCGCCGCGGCACCCTCAGCCCCGCCGCCGCCAGCGTCAGCGGAGCCATCACGGGCAGCCAGCTCGGCGCGGTCCTGGCGTTCCTGTCCAGCAAGGTCCTGGGCCAGTACGATCCCTTCGCAGCGCTCGCGGAAGGCTCAAAAGCGCCGGCGGCCGGCAGGCTGCTCCTGGTGGCACCAAACATCGTCTCGGTGGAACGTGAACTCAACGTCACCCCGGAGGATTTCCGCCTCTGGGTCTGCCTGCACGAGCAGACGCACCGCGTGCAGTTCGCGGCCGCACCCTGGCTCCGCCACCACATGCTCGAGCAGATCGATGACCTTAGCGGACACCTGCTGGGCAACGTGGACACCCTCATGGAACGTGCCTCCGCCGCGGCCCGCTCCCTCAAGGACCGCAGCGTCACGGGCGATACCCCCGGCCGGGGCGCCATCCTGGACCTGCTGCAGAACCCCGAGGAAAAGGCCGCCATCTCCCACCTGACGGCGGTCATGAGCCTGCTGGAAGGCCACGCCAACGTGGTGATGGACGCGGTGGACACCAGCATTGTCCCGTCCGTCAAGACCATCCGGCAGCGCTTCACGGACCGCGGCAAGGACCGCGGTGTGATGGAGAAATTCATCCGCAACCTGCTGGGGCTGGACGCCAAAATGCGGCAGTACTCCGACGGCGCCAGGTTTGTCCGCGCCGTGGTGGACGTGGCAGGCATGGAAGGCTTCAACCGGGTCTGGGAGTCCGCTGACCACCTTCCCACCGAACCCGAGATCCACGACGCCAAGCTATGGCTGAACCGGATGGGCCTGTAATTGCCTGACCCCACAACCGGTTTTCACAGCGGACGACGACGGCCCGGCAGGCTGGTGCCGGTCGTCGGCACTGCGCGCAAGGCCCTCCAGAACGCACTGGCCGGCGCAGGCTACCCCCCTCACGTACTGGTGGCGTGCAGCGGGGGACCGGACTCGCTGGCGCTGGCCTCCGTGGCGGCGTACTTCGCCAGGCGTGGCCACGTGGACGGCCGCCCGGTAACGGTAGGGGCGGTGGTGGTGGACCACCAGCTCCAGCCCGGCTCAGCCGAGGTGGCCGCGCGGACCGCCCTTGCCCTGAAGGAACTGGGGCTCGCGCCGGTGGAGGTCCGGACCGTAGTGGTGGCGCCCACCGGCATGGGCCCGGAAGCCGCCGCCCGGGACGCACGCCATGCGGCGCTCGAAGCGGAAGCCCAGGCCCAAGGCGCCGCCGCGATCCTCCTCGGCCACACCCTGGACGACCAAGCCGAACAGGTCCTGCTCGGCCTCGCACGTGGGTCCGGCACCCGCTCCCTGGCCGGGATGAGGCCCGCCCGCGGCATGCTGCTGCGGCCGTTCCTGGCCCTCCGGCGTGCTGACACCCTGGCAATCTGCGCCGCGGAGGAACTCGAACCCTGGCACGATCCCAGCAACGCGGACCCCGCATTTGCCCGTTCGCGGACCCGCGTGGAGGTCCTGCCGCTGCTGGAGGAAAAGCTCGGCCCCGGCGTCGCTGAGTCCCTTGCCCGGACGGCATCCATCCTGCAATTGGACGCCGATTACCTGGAGGACGTGGCAAACAGCACGTTCGCAGCGCTGGTGGAGCGGTCCGGGCAGGAACTGCGCCTCCCGGAAGAAGCGTTGGGCAATCTTTCCCCGGCCATCAGGTTCCGGGTGATCGCCAAGGCCGCCGCCGCCGTCGGAGGCCAGCAGCCCGGCTACCAGCGGCTCCTGGCCGCGGAAGCGCTGCTGCGGCGGCAGGGTTCGGCAGGTCCGGTGGAGCTTCCCGGCGGCGTGAGTGTGTACCGGCTCTCACTGGCGCAGCTGGCGGAACCCGGCAGCGTGGACACTGTTGCCCCCGCTGCCGGCCGGCCGGAGGCCGGCAATCCCGTTCCCCGCGAAGGTGCCCGCTGTGGGAAGCTAGTATTCCGGCCTTAAAACCGCCCAAGAATTAGTCGCATCCCGCATTCCGCATCTACACAGGAGCCATTGGTGGATTCAAACGACGTCCAGGCAGATCTCAAGCACGTTCTCTACACCAAGGAACAGATCCAACAGCGGATCGGTGAACTCGCTGCCCAGATCGACAAGGACTACGAAGGCCGCGATCTCCTGATCGTGGGCGTCCTCAAGGGTGCAGTGATGGTCATGGCAGACCTCGCCCGCGCGCTCCACAGCCATGTCTCCATGGACTGGATGGCAGTCTCCTCCTACGGCTCCGGCACCCAGTCCTCAGGGGTTGTCCGCATCCTCAAGGACCTGGACACCGACCTGATGGGCAAGGATGTCCTGATCGTCGAGGACATCATTGACTCCGGCCTGACGCTGTCCTGGCTGAAGACCAACCTGGAATCCCGCGGCACCGCGTCCGTGGAGATCTGCACCGCCTTCCGCAAGCCTGCCGCAACCAAGGTCAAGATCGACGTCAAGTACGTCGGTTACGACATCCCCAACGAATTCGTGGTGGGCTACGGCCTGGATTACGCCGAAAAGTACCGCAACCTGGACTTTGTGGGCACGCTCGCCCCGCACGTTTACGAGTAAGCCCGCCCGTTCCGCCGGCCACGGCTGCGCTCCCGGTCCCGCTACGCCCAGAGGGAACTTTTGGGCGTCTCCATGCGTGAATTACACCGGACGGTGTATAGCTAGAAGCTGACGCAGCACCATCACGCGCGCAGACCACTCGCCGTGCAGCACTACCAGGAGGGACGGGGCCAGCCCCCGAACAGATGAAAGCTAAGAGTTTCTTCAAGGGCCCGGGCATCTGGATCGTTGTTGTGATCGCCATGCTCCTTGTGGCCTTTGCAACGCTGGCTCCCGGCGGTGCCGCACGGATCGACACTGACAACGGGCTGGAGCTCCTCGCCGACAGCGGCAAGGTTGAGCAGGCAAAGATCTTCGACGGCGAAAACCGCGTTGACCTGGTCCTGAAGGACAACCTCACCATCGACGGGCAGGACAAGGGCAAGAGCGTCCAGTTCTTCTTCGTTGACGCCCGTGCCGCCGACGTCGTCAGGGCCGTCACCGCCGCCAATCCCTCCAACGGCTACACGGACCAGCCGATCGAGAGCAACTGGTTCTCAGGCCTGCTTTCGCTCCTGATCCCCGTGATCCTTCTTGGCGCGCTGTTCTGGTTCCTGATGACCCGCATGCAGGGCGGCGGTTCCAAGATCATGCAGTTCGGCAAGTCCAAAGCCAAGATGGTCAACAAGGACATGCCGCAGGTGACTTTTGTGGACGTCGCCGGTGCCGATGAAGCCGTGGAGGAACTGCAGGAGATCAAGGAATTCCTGCAGGAACCGGCGAAATTCCAGGCCGTCGGCGCCAAGATCCCCAAGGGCGTGCTGCTCTACGGCCCTCCCGGAACCGGCAAGACCCTCCTGGCCCGCGCCGTCGCCGGCGAAGCAGGAGTTCCCTTCTTCTCCATCTCCGGTTCGGACTTCGTGGAAATGTTCGTGGGTGTGGGCGCCTCCCGTGTCCGCGATCTGTTCGAGCAGGCCAAGGCCAACTCGCCGGCCATCATCTTCGTTGACGAGATCGACGCCGTCGGCCGCCACCGCGGCGCCGGCATTGGCGGCGGCAACGACGAACGCGAGCAGACCCTCAACCAGCTGCTGGTTGAAATGGACGGCTTCGACGTCAAGACCAACGTCATCCTGATCGCGGCAACCAACCGTCCGGACGTCCTGGACCCGGCACTGCTGCGTCCGGGCCGCTTTGACCGCCAGATCTCCGTGGAAGCGCCGGACCTGATCGGCCGCGACCAGATCCTCCAGGTGCACGCCAAAGGCAAGCCGATGGCCCAGGGTGTTGACCTCAAGGCCGTTGCCAAGAAGACCCCCGGCTACACGGGTGCCGATCTCGCCAACGTGCTTAACGAAGCCGCGCTGCTGACGGCGCGCTCCAACGCCAACCTCATTGACGACCGTGCCCTGGACGAGGCGATTGACCGCGTCATGGCCGGCCCGCAGAAGCGCAGCCGGGTCATGAAGGAACACGAGCGCAAGATCACCGCGTACCACGAGGGCGGACACGCCCTGGTGGCGGCAGCCCTGCGGAACTCGGCCCCGGTCACCAAGATCACCATCCTTCCCCGCGGCCGTGCCCTGGGCTACACCATGGTGGTCCCGGAGAACGATAAATACTCGATCACCCGCAACGAACTGCTGGACCAGATGGCCTACGCCATGGGCGGCCGGGTTGCTGAGGAAATTGTCTTCCACGACCCCTCCACCGGTGCGTCCAACGACATTGAGAAGGCCACCGGAACGGCCCGCAAGATGGTCACCGAGTACGGCATGAGCGAACGGGTGGGTGCTGTCCGCCTCGGCCAGGGCGGTGGCGAGCCGTTCCTGGGCCGCGACGCCGGGCACGAGCGCAACTACTCAGACCAGATCGCCTACGTGGTGGATGAGGAAGTCCGCCGCCTGATCGACCAGGCTCACGACGAGGCGTACGCCATCCTGATCGAAAACCGCGATGTCCTGGACCAGCTGGCCCTGGAACTCCTGGAACGGGAAACGCTCAACCAGGCCGAAATCGCCGATATCTTCCGGGACATCCGCAAGCGCGACTTCCGCGAAGTATGGCTGTCCAAGGAGTCCCGTCCGGTGCAGCAGGCCGGGCCGGTGGAGTCCCGCCTGGAAAAGGCCGAACGGGAAGCCCAGGAGGAGGCCAAGCAGGCCCGTCTCGACGAGCCGCTGGACGCCCAGCCGCCGCACCCGCAAGGTGTGCCGGAGGATGCTCCCTTCCAGGGCGGCATTCCCGACTCGGGGCCTGACGCCCTGCGCGGCTAAGCTTTCTCCTGTGAATCACTTCGACGACGACGACGCCCACGACTCCGCCGTGCACTCCGCGGACGGTGGATCCCACCATAAAAAGCACGAAAAAGTGGACCGGCCCCGGATCGAAGCCGCCGTCCGCGAGATCCTGCTGGCCATCGGTGAAAATCCGGACCGGGGCGGGCTCCAGGACACCCCCAAGCGGGTAGCCAAGGCCTACGCCGAGGTGTTCGCAGGGCTGCACCATGATCCCGCCGACGTCCTTTCCACCACGTTCGATCTGGACCACGAGGAACTGGTCCTGGTCAAGGACATTCCCTTCTACTCCACGTGCGAGCACCACCTGGTGCCGTTCCACGGTGTGGCCCACGTGGGCTACATCCCCTCGCACGACGGAAAAGTGACCGGGCTGAGCAAGCTGGCCCGGCTGGTGGACATCTATGCCCGCCGCCCGCAGGTGCAGGAGCGCCTCACCACGGAAATCGTCGAAGCAATGGTCACCCACCTCAAACCCCGTGGCGCGATCGTCGTTGTTGAATGCGAACACATGTGCATGTCCATGCGCGGTGTCCGCAAGCCCGGAGCAAAGACCGTCACCAGTGCGGTCCGCGGGCAGCTCCATGACCCGGCCACCCGTGCCGAAGCCATGAGCCTCATCCTCGGAAGGTAACAATCAGACCATGGACTCACTCGCAGCAGCCCCGGGAACCGGGCCGGCAACATCGCCGCTGCCCGTCCTGCGCAAACCGCGCCCGGCCGCGAAGTTCGCAGACCTGCCCACGGACCGCACCCTGGTCATGGGCATCCTCAACGTCACTCCGGACTCCTTCAGTGACGGCGGAAAGCACCCCACAGCGGACACCGCCATCGCGGCCGGCCTGCGGATGTTCTACGCCGGGGCGGACATCATCGACGTCGGTGGTGAATCGACGCGGCCCGGCGCCGAAGATGTGGGCCCGGAGGAAGAACAGCGCCGCGTGCTCCCGGTGATCCAGGCCCTCGTTAAAGCCGGTGCGCTGGTCAGTATCGATACCACCCACGCATCCACCGCCGCCGCCGCCCTGCAGGCCGGTGCGGCCATCATCAACGACGTCTCCGGACTCACCATTGAGCCTGAGATGGCGGATCTCGTCGCTTCATCCAAAGCCCCCTACGTTCTCACCCACCGCCGCGGCGACGCCCGCACCATGAACTCGCTGGCGGACTATCAGGACGTCGCCGGTGAAGTGGTGGCGGAGCTCGCCGGAGTGCGGGATAAGCTCTACGCAGCCGGCGTCATCCCGGAACAGATCATCATTGATCCGGGCCTGGGTTTCGCCAAGAACGACGCCCAGAACTGGGAACTCCTGCAGAACCTTGATCAGCTGGAGGGCCTGGGGCACAAAGTCCTGGTGGCCGCCTCCCGCAAGCGCTTCCTCGGCACCCTCCTGACGGTGGCCGGCAAATCCGCCGCTCCGGAGGAACGCGACGCCGCCACCGCTGCGATCACTGCCATCAGTGCCTTCCGTGGCGCCTGGGCAGTCCGCGTGCACGACGTCGGACCCAGCCTTGACGCCGTCAAGGTCGCCTCACGCTTGGCTGCTGCACACACCAACCACTAGGGCCGGGGGACCCATGGACAGGATTACGCTGAGCGGCGTCACCGCTGTCGGCTATCACGGCGTGTTTGATTTTGAACGCCGCGACGGACAGCCCTTTGTGGTGGACGCCGTACTTCATCTGGACTTCGCCAAAGCCGCGGAATCCGACGACGTCCGGGACACCGCGCACTACGGTGAGGTGGCAGACCGGATCAAGGAGTGGATCACCGGGGAGCCGCTGAACCTGATCGAGGCCCTCGCGGTCCGGATCGCCGATTCGCTGCTCAACGACTTCGACATCCAGGCGGTGGACATCACGGTCCACAAGCCGCAGGCGCCCATTGAGGTGCCCTTCGGTGATGTGGCCGTCAGCGTGCACCGTGCCCGGATAGGCGGGCTGCAGCCATGACCGGCTATACCAAGGCCGTCCTGGCCCTCGGCAGCAACCTGGGCGAACGGAACGACACCCTGTCCGAAGCTGTTGCCGATCTCGTGGACCCGCCTGAGGTGCGGCTGCTCGCCGTTTCCCCGGTGGTCCAAACCAAAGCGGTGGGCGGCCCGGCGGGCCAGCCTGACTTCCTGAACATGGTCATCACCGTGGAGACAACCCTTGACCCCGCCGGGCTGCTGCAACACTGCCAGGCGGTGGAGAACAAGCACCACCGCGTCAGGGAAGTGCGCTGGGGACCGCGGACGCTCGACGTCGACATCATCACTTACGGCGGTGTCACCAGCGACGATCCGGTGCTGACCCTGCCGCATCCCCTGGCGGCAAAGCGCGCCTTCGTGCTGTACCCCTGGTCCTTGATTGAGCCGGGCGCCACGTTGGACGGCGAACGGATCAGCGTCCTGGCTGCCCGCGCCGCCGATTTCGGCGATCTCACTCCGTTTGACGGTTTCGGCGACTATGACGGCGTCCCTACCGCCGGGGCGGTGGAGTAGGCCATGAAGCCCATAAATCCACTCCGCCTGATGCTGATCGGCCTGGTCATGGCCGTCGCAGGCTGGTCCGCCACCGTGGTGACCAGCCGGTACAGCCTCGCCACCCCGGTCCTTCCGGCCACCGCGCTGGCTTCCATGGGCGTGATCGTCGCCATCACGCTGATTCTCGGTATCAGGATCCTCAGGTGGCGCAACAGCAACCGGGACGCCACCAAGAAAAAGACCGTACTCAATCCGATCCTCGCAGCCCGGACCCTGGTCCTGGCACAGGCATGCGCCTACGCGGGTACCGTCCTGCTCGGCTGGCATGTGGGGATCTTCCTGGACCAACTGCGGATCTGGAATCTCCGCAGCGACCAAAGCATCACCTGGGTGGCTGTTGCCATGGCCGGCGGGGGTTTGGTGATGATCGTTGTGGGCCTGCTGGTGGAGCGGTTCTGCAAGATCCCGCCGGAAGACACCGAAACGCCGGGCGAGGGCAAACGGAGCCCGCGGGGCGAAGTCGCAGGGGAAGGCGAATATGCGTACCGAGGCGATTGATCCCGTGGGCATCACCTGGCAGCGCGTTTCGCCGAAGTACATCACCGTGCGGCTGGTCCAGTGGGCTATCGGCAACCTGGCCGCAGTGCTGGTCCTGTCCCTGCCTCTGGTATTTGTCCTGTTGGGCTGGTGGGAGTGGCCGCCGCTGTGGCTGGCCGTCACGGTGCCGGCCGTGACGCTCGTCCTGGCCTTGTGGCGGCTTGCGCTTATTCCGCGCCAGGTGCGCGCCATCGGCTACGCGGAGCGGGATGACGACCTGCTGATCCGCGGCGGCATCTTCTTCCAGCGGACCATGGCGGTCCCGTACGGGCGGATGCAGTACGTCGATATAGCGGTGGGCCCCGTGGAGCGCGGGCTGGGGCTCTGCACCCTTAAACTGCACACTGCCGCGCCCGGGACCAACGCTCTGATCCCCGGGCTTCCCGCTGCGGAGGGCGCCCGCCTGCGCGAGCAGCTCGCCGCCCGGGGCGAAGCCAGGCTGGCAGGACTGTGACCGCAGACGTTCCGGAGCCCGGCGCGCCTGCGGTTCTTCCGAAAACGCCCGACGCCGAGTGGCTGCGGGTCCACCCGGCATCGCCTTTTGTGCGTGGCTGGCTGGCGATTGCCGCCATCGGGTTCTTCTTCGGGCGGGACACCTTCGAACGGCTGCTGCAGGGCAGGCCCCTCGTGGAGGAGGGCTTCGCGGGCAGGGCGCCCTGGCTTGTGGCCGCCGGTGGTGTGGTGCTGCTTGCCACCGTGGCGGGTTTCATCCTGGAGTGGTACTTCACCAAGTACCAGGTGTCCGGCGGCTACGTCCGGGTCAACTCGGGATTCCTCTTCCGCCAGCAGCGGCAGGCACGGCTGGACCGCGTCCAGGCCATCGACATCGTCCAGCCGCTCCTGGCCAGGATCTTCGGGCTGGCTGAACTCAAGTTTGAGGTCGCGGACGCCGGCGAATCCGCTGTGCGCCTGGCGTTCCTGCGCATGGATGACGCCCGGCAGCTCCGGGCCGACATCCTGGCGCGCGCGGCCGGGGTTGTCCTGGACCCTGAACGCCCGCAGGCACCCGCGCCCGAGGCGCCGGAACATCCCGTACTGTCAGTGCCGCCGTCGCGCCTTGTGGGTTCACTGCTCCTGAGTGAACAAAGTTTTTTCGTGGTGCTGGGCGGCGTGGCCTCGGTGATCCTGTCCGCCGTGACGGAGAACCAAAGCTTTTACTTCTACCTGATTCCCGCGGCACTGGGCCTGGCCGCGAGTTACTGGGGCTCCTTCAACAAGGGCTACAACTTCACCGCCGCCATTTCGCCGGACGGGATCCGGCTGCGGTACGGGCTCCTGGACACCCAGGCGCAGACCCTGCCGCCAGGCAGGATCCAGGCATTGAGAGTGTTGCAGCCGCCACTGTGGCGGATCTTCGGCTGGTACCGGATCCAGGTCAATGTGGCCGGGTATGGCGCACTGGGCAGCAACGGGGAAGTGTCATCGCGCACCACACTGCTGCCGGTGGGCAAACTGCCTGACGTGATGAGCATGCTCTCGCTGGTGCTGCCGGACCCGGGCACTGCCGAACCTGGACGGATCTTCGCAGCCGGGCTCAACGGGTTGGATTCCGACGCCGGCTTTATCACCACACCGCGCCGCGGCAGGGTGCTCGCGCCGTTGGGATGGCGCCGAAACGGATTCACGGCCACGGCAACCGCCCTCCTGATCCGCTCAGGCCGGTGGTGGCGGCAGCTGGTGGTGGTGCCGCACCAGCGGACCCAGTCCCTGGCCTTGCACCAGGGTCCGCTCGCGCGCCGTTTCGGCCTCGCGGACCTTGTCCTGCACACCACGGCAGGGCCGGTCTCGCCGCGGCTGATCCAGGCCGACGTGGACGAGGCACGCGCCCTTTTTGATGCGCAGGCGGCCCGGGCCCGGCTTGCCCGCAAGCGTCAGACCACCGAACATTGGCTCGCGCAGGTGGTGGAGCCCTTCCCCACCGCGGCGCCGCTGGCTGAGTCAGCGGAACCGCCGGCGTCGCCCGCTGTTGAGGCAGCGGAACCCCCTGCGGCACCCGCTGTTAAGGCGACTGAGCCTGAACCGGTTGAGCCCGCCCCCGCAGCTGAGACCAGGGACACCCCGCCCCTGACACCGCAACAGGAAGGCCCGCAACGTGGCTAAGCCCGGACGCCTTGGCGTCGGAATCATTGGTGCCGGCAAAGTAGGCGCCGTCCTCGGTGCAGCTTTGCGCGCTGCCGAGCACGCCGTCGTCGGGGTTTCCGCTGTGTCTGACGCCAGCCGCGAACGCGCGGAGGCGTTGCTGCCGGGAGTGCCGGTCCTGGAGATCCCGGACATCGTGGAGCGTTCCCAACTGGTGCTCCTGGCCGTCCCGGACGACGCCCTGGCCGGGCTGGTGGACGGCTTGGCCAAACTGGGGGCCTGGCAGCCGGGACAGATCGTGGCACACACCTCGGGCAGGTTCGGCGTGGGGGTCCTGCGTCCGGTCCGGGCGGCGGGGTCCATCCCGCTGGCTTTGCACCCGGCGATGACTTTCACGGGCATGAGCCTGGACCTCGCCCGCCTGCTTGACTGCACTTTCGGTGTCACTGCGGATGCCGCGATGCTGCCCATTGCCCAGGCGCTGGTGGTGGAGATGGGTGCCGAGCCGGTGGCCATCGCCGAAGGGGACCGGACGCTGTATCACGCCGCCCTGGCACACGGCTCCAACCATCTGGTGACCCTTGTTGCGCAAGCCTCCCAGCTGCTGCGGGATGTGGGCGTTGAAGCGCCCGAACGGATGCTCGGACCGCTGCTGCGCGCCACATTGGAGAACGCCCTCGCCTCAGGTGAATCGGCACTGACCGGACCGGTGGCCCGCGGCGATGTGGGTACCGTGGAGGCTCACGCCCAGGCGCTGCTCGAGTACGACGCCGGCGCCCACGGCGATGTGCTGGAGGCATATCTCGCCATGGCACGGGCAACCGCCCTGCGCGCGGAGAGCCGCGGGCTGCTCAAGACTGAACAGCTCGGTGCCATCCGGGCTGCGCTGGAAGAAGGAAACTGAGATGGCCATCCAACTCGTGACGACGGCGGCGGAGCTCCGGGATGCCAGCGCCCGGCTTCTCTCGCACAAACAAGGCCGGTCACAGGGCCTGGTGCCCACCATGGGCGCGCTGCACGAAGGGCACGCCACGCTTGCCCGGACCGCCGTCGAACAGAATGACGTGGTGGTGGCGTCCATTTTCGTGAACCCGCTGCAGTTCGGCGATGCCGTGGATCTGGACAGGTACCCACGGACCCTTGATGCTGACGTGGCCCTGCTGGAGGAGCAGGGTGTGGACCTGGTGTTCGCGCCGTCTGTGGACGAGGTCTATCCCGGCGGCGAGCCCCAGGTGCGTGTGACGGCGGGGGCACTGGGGGAGAAGTGGGAAGGCGCCTCCCGGCCAGGGCATTTCGACGGCGCCCTCACGGTGGTTGCCAAACTGCTGCACTATGGCACTCCGGGGGCCGGCCTGCCGCCGTCGGGGGCGTTCGTCTCGGGCGGCGGCGGGGGACTGCCGTCCTACCGGGCCTACTTCGGCCAGAAGGACGCGCAACAGCTGGCGCTCGTGCGGCGGATGGTGGCAGACCTGAACTTCCCCGTGGACATTGTCGCGGTGCCCACGGTTCGTTCCGGGGACGGACTGGCACTGTCCAGCCGCAACCGCTTCCTCTCGGAGGAACAGCGCGAAGCCGCACTGGTCCTCTCGCGGGCGTTGCGGCTCGTGGAGGAGCGGGCCGAGGCGCACGAGCCGTTGGATCCCGATTCGGTGCGGGCGATGGTTGCATCCCAGCCGCTGGTTGAGCTGGACTACTTTGACGTGGTGGATCCGCGCACGCTGGAGCCGCTGGCCGAAAACTGCCGGAAGGTTCCGTTCCGTGGTGAGGGGCTGGCGATCATCGCGGCCAGGGTGGGCCCGGTCCGTCTGATAGACAACGTGCCGCTCAGCTCTTAACGCCCAGGGTCCTTTTCGGCGTCCGGCGTATCCGGTATGCTGAAAGCGTTGCCCCGGACCCTGGCATCGCCCTATTTGGCGTACTCCAGGAGGAACACTCTTACCACGGGCACCCGGTACCTCACCCTGAATTTCCTTCGGCTTTTGTGCTGCCCGGCCTCAGCCTTTCCAACGCAGCCGCATGCATGGCGGGCCACGCGCCCGCCTCCATTTCTTTTTGTCCCTCTGGCCCTCCCGGCCAGGCATACCCAGGAGCGAATCCCATGATCCGCACAGTAGAGGACGGACTGTCCTACCTCGTCAAGGTCCATGACGCGGCCGTTTTGGACGACTACCTTAATTCAGCCGTTGACCTGGCCCGCCAGCACGCAGCCATGAGCGGACTGTGCGGGATCCTCGTGACCCGCCATGCCCATGACACTTACACGGTGGCTGTCAGTGAGACCGTGCCCTTCGGAGAGACCCGCGAACGGCACGATCCTTAGGCGGAGGCAGTGATGGTCTATCTGGACAGCACGTTCCACACCGTCCCCGATGGAGTAATGGACGAACCAGGCGTTGATGAGCAGCCAGTCACACCCCTTGGGTTGCAGGCCCGCGAGATCATCGACTCCATCCTCGACGACGTATCGCCAGGGCTGGCGGAGGTCAAGTGGCGTCTGCGCAAATGCCTGGCTGCCCACCCGGGTTCGCCCGAGCAGGCGTTACTGGCCCACCTCATGGAGACCTCGGAGCTGGTGAACCACGGGACTCGCTGACTCCAGTAGGTATCCTTGAAGTGACGACACCGCCGTTCCGGTTCTGCCTGCAGCCGGGTCCTCTCACAGCGGGATGATTCAGGGATCAGAGGCTCACCATGGAAAGTGCACCCGGCATGTTCGCGGGTGAGGTTGACGTGTGTGCACCCTATTTGGCGAAGCTGCCCGTGACAGGCGCCGCCGTTTCCCTGTTCGGCGGTTCGGCTGCTGAAACTTTGGTCTCTGCCACCGACGATCTGGCTGCCCGGCTGGATGAACTGCAGTTTAACCTGGGAGAAGGGCCCCGTTGGCGGGCGCTGCAGACACGCTTGCCCGTGTTGGTCCCCGACGCCCAATCGCCCGCTGGTCACGAGTGGCCGATGTTTTATCGGGCAATCCACGGCACAAGGGCGGCCGCGCTCTTTGTTTTCCCTTTAACAGTTGGCGCGGTGGACCTTGGCGTCGTGGAGCTGTACCGGGCCTCACCTGGAAAGCTGAGCCGATCCGATCAGGCGACGGCGGCCGTGCTCGCCGGCGAGACCTCCTTTCATCTCCTGCGAAAGATCCTCAACCTCAGTTCGCCCGAGACCGATCCGGTCCTTGAGCCCGCGTTGATGTCGCGGCGCGAGATTCATCAGGCCACCGGCATGGTTCTGGCGCAGTCCGGTGCCACAGCAGCCGAGTCGTTGCTATTGCTGCGGGCATACGCCTTTGCCCATGACCTCACGCTGAAGGAGACCGCGGCCGCTGTGCTTGAGCGCCGGCTCAGTTTTGAGCCCGGGAATGGTGGGCCGGGCGGACGCGTACTGCAGTAAAATGGCGCCATGGGAATCAGTACGCGCGCCGAGCGCGTCAGCGTGGCGTTCGTGAAAATCACGGACACGCTCGTGGCCGACTACGACGTCGTTGACCTGCTGCACACGCTGGTGGAGGAGTCTGTAGGGCTGCTGGATGTAGCAGCCGCGGGCTTGCTCCTGGCTGACTCCAGTGGTGAACTGCAGGTAGTGGCATCCACCAGCGAGGAAAGCCGGCTCGTAGAAATCCTGCAGCTCCAGGCGGGGGCCGGCCCCTGCGTTGAGTGCTACCTCACGGGGAAAGCGGTGGACGTGGAGAGTGTCGCCAGGCTCACTGTCTGGCAGGACTTCCGTGACGCCGCCCTCTCGCAGGGCTTCCACTCGGTTCACGCCGTGCCCATGCGGGTTCACGGCAGGACTATTGGTGCCATGGGCCTCTTCGGGGCCGAGGAAGGTGCCCTGACGGCAGAGGACGCCGCCATCGGTCAAGCGCTCGCGGACGTTGCAACAATCAGCCTTATGCAGGAACGGACCATCAGGGAAGCGGCCCTGGTCAACGAACAGCTGCAGCGGGCATTGAACACGCGGGTACTGATCGAACAGGCCAAGGGCGTCATTGCCCACACGGCGGGGGTGGACATGGACGAAGCGTTCAACCGGCTGCGAAGCCATGCCCGCGCTCACAGCCAAAGCCTGCACGCAACGGCCGGGCGCATCGTGGACCGCAGCCTGACGTTGTAGGGGTTCCGGGTGTTGAGGGGCTATTCCGGGTGTAGAGGGGCTAAAGCGCCGTTTCCGATTGTGGATCGCGGTTGACCATCAGCTGCTGCAGGAGCGCACGTTCCGGCCTGCCTGGGTTCTGGGCTACACAGCGGCGAAGGCGTGCCCGGGCCAGTTCCTCGCCGGGATCGGTTCCGGCCAGGACTTCATCGATGATTTCCTGGGCCTGCCACCGCAGTGACTCCTTGGCGAACTGCCGGACTTCCGCGGACGCTGTGGCGCCTTCAATCCAGGGATCGGTCTCTTCGCAGGGTATAAATTCAAACACTCGCTCTGCTGACATCGGGGCCTCCTTGCACCAGGCCGGCGGATCCCTGATGGCTTCCCTCGGCGTCGAAGCACTGCGCTGAAAAACACATTACAGCGAGTAAGACCGGTCTGTCTCCCCTTGGGAGTAAACTTGTTCTCACGATGATCCATGGCCCAGATCCCGCATCCTCCCCTGCCGAAGTCCAGGTAGCGGCGGCTCTGAGTCCTGCCGATTCGCGGAGCCGGATCCTTGCAGTGGCCTATGATCTGTTCTCCCGCCGCGGCGTGCGGGATGTGGGCGTCAACGAACTGATTGAGCGTTCGGGGGTGGCGAAGGCAACCTTCTACCGGCACTTCCCCTCGAAGGATTCGCTCGTCCTCGCCTTCCTTGAGCAGCGGGACCAGCTTTGGACCGTCGAAGCTATTGTCAGCCAGGCGCGGCTCCGGGGCACTACGCCCACCGAACAGCTGCTGGCCATTTTTGATGTCTTTGGTGACTGGTTCCTCCGGGACGATTTCGAGGCCTGTTCCTTTATCAACGTCCTGCTCGAAATGGGTCCCGCCCATCCGCTGGGCCAAGCGAGCATTGATTACCTGGCGAAGATCAGAGGCCATGTGCAGGCCCTCGCCGAGGAGGCGGGCTTGCAGCGCACCGAGGATTTCTCCCGGTCCTGGCACATCCTGATGAAAGGCTCCATCGTCTCAGCCACCGAAGGTGATGCGGGAGCCGCCAAGCGCGCCCAGCAGATGGCCGGCTGGCTCATCGAGCACCACCGCAGCTGATCGCTCCCGGCGGGGGTTTCCCGCTGCTGTTGCCTACCTCCCAGGCCGCTGTTGCCTACGGTGATTCCATATAGTCAGCTTGCTTATCACTTATGGCTTTTCTAGGCTGGATGCGTCAGGCAATCAACTCTCGAAGCGGCCCCCGCGTGTGCTGGAAGCCACCCCGGTCCGCCTCAATGAAGGAGGAAAAGTGTCAGAACACAGCATCGCAGGCAAGAAGGTCGCATTCCTTTTGACCGACGGCGTGGAGCAGATTGAGCTCACCAGCCCGTGGGAAGCAGTGAAGGAAGCCGGCGGCGAACCCACTCTGGTTGCCCTCTCGAAAGGACGGCTGCAGGGCTTCAACGGCACCGAAAAGGGCGATACTTTCGACGTTGACCTCACAGCGGCGGAGGCTGACGCTTCGGAATTCGACGCGCTGGTCATCCCCGGCGGGGTAGTGAACGCCGATCACCTGCGGGTGGACAAGGATGCCCAGAAATTCACGCGCAGCTTCTTCGAGCAGCACAAGCCAGTGGCCGCCATCTGCCACGGCCCCTGGCTCCTGATCGACGCCGGCGTGATCCGCGGCCGCAAAGTGACCTCGTACCACACGCTCCAGACGGACCTGAAGAACGCAGGCGCCAACTGGACCGACGAAGAGGTGGTGGTGGACCAGGGCCTGGTGACCAGCCGCAGCCCGAAGGACCTTCCCGCCTTCAACAGCAAAGTGGTGGAGGAAATCTCCGAAGGCCAGCACGCCGGCCAGACCGCCTAGGGCGGAAGCGTTCCCTCAGGGTTAAGAAAAACCCCCGGTGGAGGAATTCCTCCGCCGGGTAGAGTGTTGGAATCTGCAGCGACGATGCTCGCGCGCCACTTATTCTCAAGCTCGCGCCACTTCATTTCAAACTCCCTGAGGGAACACCCATGTCTACAGAAGTCTCTTCGAACGCTGCCGGTCAGCCCGGCCAGTCTGCGCCGCCGGCAGCGCCGAAGCACACCGCGCCGGAGAAAATGTCCCGCGAGTCGGTAACGATTATCGCCACCCTGCTCGTGGCCACCTTCGTGGTGATCCTCAACGAAACCATCATGAACGTTGCCCTGCAGCGGCTGATGGTGGACCTGAACGTGGATGCCCCCACGGTCCAGTGGCTTTCCACCGGCTTTATGCTCACCATGGCCGTGGTCATCCCCACCACGGGTTTCATCCTCCAGAGCCTCTCCACCCGCGCGGTGTTTATGCTCGCTATGGGGCTGTTCGCCGGTGGCACCGCCCTGGCAGCCCTCGCGCCGGGCTTCGAAATCCTGCTGCTGGCCCGCGTTGTCCAGGCCGGCGGCACGGCAATCATGCTGCCCCTGCTGATGACCACCATCCTCACGCTGGTTCCGCTGGCCAAACGCGGTGCGGTTATGGGCAACGTCAGCATCGCCATCTCCGTAGCTCCTGCCATGGGGCCAACCGTCTCCGGCCTGATCTTGGAGCACTTCACCTGGCGGTTCATCTTCGTCTTCGTCCTGCCCGTTGCCCTGGCGGCCCTGGCCATCGGCGCAAAGTACCTGACCAACATCGGCAAAGCTGAGAAGACCAAGCTCGACTTCTTCTCGGTCCTCCTCACCGTCCCGGCCTTCGGTGGCCTGGTGTACGGTCTCAGCCAGATCGGCGGCGGCCACGGCGGCCAGGCCGGTCCGGGCACCGTTGCCATAGGCGCTCTGGTCATCGGAGTCGCCAGCCTGACGGCCTTTGTGCTGCGCCAGGTCCGGCTGCAGAAAGCCGAAGCGCCCCTGCTGGACCTCCGCGCCTTCAAATTCCGCATGTTCACCGTTTCCGTGCTGCTGATGGTGGTGGCCATGATGGCGCTCTTCGGCGGCGTTATTCTGCTTCCGCTCTACCTCCAGGAAATCCGCGGCCTGGGTTCCCTTGAGACCGGCCTGGTGCTGCTCCCGGGTGGCCTGGCCATGGGCCTGCTGGGTCCGGTGATCGGGCGCCTCTTCGACAGGATCGGCCCCCTGCCGCTCACCGTGACCGGATCGGTGCTGCTGGTGCTCTCCTTGTGGCAGTTCTCAATGCTCGACGCCGGCACTGCAGTGTGGTGGATTGTCACCCTCCACGTGGGGCTGAGTTTCGGCCTTGCGCTGCTGTTCACCCCGGCATTCACCACGGGCCTGAACCCGTTGCCGCCGCATCTGTACTCGCACGGCTCAGCCATCATGAGCACCACGCAGCAGGTCGCCGGCGCGGCCGGCACAGCCCTGCTGGTGTCCATCTTCGCCGTGGTATCCGCCACGTCTGGCCTTGTGGCTGGGATGAGCACCGCGTTCCTGACGGCAACCTTCGTAGCCCTCGCCGCCGTCGTGCTTTCAGCGATGATGCGCAAGACCGAGGGCACAGGCCCGGGCCACGGGCCGGCCCACTAGCTACGGCCGTCAGGCAGCCAGCCTTCCACTGCGTTTTCCCAGAGAGCGGGGCTGATGTTCCATTCCTGCGTGTGCCGGCAGGCCGGGAACCGGACCAGACTCACCAGGTCAGGGAAACGGGCGGCGTAGTCCTCGCTGATGCGGATCGGCGTGCTGGCATCGCCAACGCTGTGGAGGATGACTGCCGGTACGGGCGGCGCCAAAGCGGAGAAATCCAGGGTCCGAAGGTCCAGCGGCTGGGCCAGTCCCGCCAGGCGGTGCAGCGGCCCGCCAAGGATCCGCAACACTCCGGTGGCAAGGGCGGCCGGTAGGCGCCGCGCCGCCGTGTGCGAGGAGAGCGTCCGGTGCCAGTCCAGCACCGGCGCCGTCAGCACCAGGCCGGCGATCAGCGCCCGGTGGCTGGAGGTGTGGGCTGCGGCCAAGGCCATGGTTGCCCCCATCGACCAGCCCGAGATGATGATCGAGCCGGCCCCGTGCGAAGCCGCGAAGTCCAAGGCTGCTTCCACGTCCGCCAGCTCGCTGAGGCCGAGGTGGTGTTTGCCGTCCGGCGTCGGGGGAGCGTCGGGGTCCCCGCGGAATGAGATGAGCAGTTGCGGGTAGCCGAGCCGGTGGAAGAACGGTGCTGTGCGGACGCCGGTGGCCCGCCGCCCGCCGAGCCCGTGGACGTGGATGACCCAGGGACGCCGGGCGGACCCAGGGATGAGCCACGCAGGAGCCGGGCCCGGCAGCAGCACGTCCTTAAAGGGCAGGCCGGCCGCTTCAGGGTCCGGGTAGACGTAGCCGGCCCAGTAGCCCGCGGTGTTCCCCTTGAGCTGGCCGCTGTAGATTTCTTCAACGCGGCGGGTGACCGTGCGGGCCTTTGTGTCGCTGGATATGACCTGGCCGATGCGGGCATGCCCGGTGCGGTTACCCCAGTACAGGCTGTAGACGCCGGGAGCCGAGGTGTCCTGGTCAGCATGGAGGGTGACATTGCCGCCGTCGACGGCCAGAATCCTGGTGCGCTCAGGGCGCTGTACCACGGGCGTAACCAGACTCCTGGCCGTCTGCAGGCAAAGCGCGCCCGCAAGGGACGCCGCAGCGAGTGCTGAGGCCGCACCGAGGAGGGAGCGCTTTCTCACACAAGCCACCTTAGCGCCGGGGCTTGAAGGCCGTGGGCCTGAGCGGCGGGCGTGAAGGGGCCCAAAGGTCAGCCGGCGAAGAACTCGCTGAGTTCGGTGATGAGCTTCTCCGGTGCGCGGAGCACGCCGTCGTGGCCGGCGCCCGGCAGGATGGTGTAGCTGGAGCCGGAGAGGACATCGTGGATCTGGCCGCATGCCACGCCGAAGTAGGCCGGACTTTTCTCGCCCACCACGATCAGGGTTTCCAGGGGCAGTGCAAGGAACGGCTCCGCCGGCATGTCCGCGGCGATGATCGCCTTGATCTCGCGGACGCCGGTGTTCATCAGTTCACGCTGCTGCTTGCCCACATGGGTGGCGGCCGTGAGCTTGTTCGCGATGGTGAGCATGGACAACGGCATCCGGGAGAACGCGCCGCCGGTTTCCAGGCCCTTGTTCAGCACGGCGAGCGCCCTGCCGTCGTCCCCGGCTGTGGTGGCTTTCTCGTACTCGGAGGTCCAGTCAGCCTTGACGCTGTGGTTCACGGACACTGCCGGGTCATAGACGGCGAGCCGCTCCACCGGGAGGGTCCGGGCCGCGTGCAGGGCCACGGCGCCGCCGAAGCTGTGCCCGAAGACGTCGGTGCTTGATGTGTGCTTCATAACGGCGTCCAGGTCCCGGATATCAGTGTCCAGGGTGTAGTCCTCGGGCTGCGGTGACGAGGATCCGCGGCCACGGCGGTTGAACGTGTGCACCGGCCGGCCCAGGGCTGCGCTGAGCTTCTGTGCGAACTTGGTGTAATCGGCCGCGGTCACCATGGAAGCCGGCACCACCACCACGCCGGAACCGGCCGAAGCGAGTTCCGCACCCGTGGAGAAGAGCTCCAGTGTGCCGCCGTCGGGGGTTCTGATGTTCTCACGCGTCATGAACCGAGCCTATCGGAGGTACCCGAGTGCTGACAGCAGGCTCAGCCCTTGAAGTACTCCGCGATGTCCGTGACCAGCTCGTTCACCGCTGCCGGGATGGAACCGTGGAAGCCCTTGGGCGAGAGTTCGTAGGTGCTGCCCGGTACGGAGGCGTGCAGGCGCTGGGCGGTGACCTTGTAATAGCTCGGGCTCTTGCCGCCCACCATGAAGTGCGTGTTGGCGGGCAGGACGCCGAAGTCACGGACATGATCGGCTTCGTCATACGCGGCCCGCAGTTCGCCGACGCCGGTAGGCATCAGTTCGCGGAACATCCTGTTGACCTTGGTGCGGGACAGCAGGGCCATCAGTCCGGCGAGGACGGGCTCGGGGATCTTGGAGAGCGTGGTGGCCGGCTGCATGCCCTTCTTCAACCTGGCCAGGGCATGGCCCACATTGCCGGCGTTGACCGCTGCCTCAAAATCGTCCAGCCAGGCGGTGTCCAAACTGCCGTCAATGTTGACCGCGGCGTCGTAGACCGCCAGCTTGTCCGGTTCGTGGGCGGTGCCGGCGAACTCCTGCACCGCGTTCAGTGCCACCGAGCCGCCCAGGCTGTGGCCCAGGAGGTTGCGGGCGCCGGTGGCGTCCATGACTGTGCGGACGTCAGCGATTTCGGTGGCCATGGAGTAATCGGAGGGCTGTTCGGTGGAGTTGCCCCGCCCGCGCCTGTCGTAAACGTCCACGGCCCAGCCCTCGCCCAGGCCCTTGGCCAGCGCCACCGAGAACGGACGGTAGATCAAGGCCGTGAGGAACGCGCCGCCGATGACCACCACCCGGCGCTCGCCCGGCGCATCTTCGGTGCCGTAGCTGTATAACGCCAGCCTGCCGCCGTCGTGCGTGGGCACTTCCTGTTCTTTCACGCTCCCCATCCTAGGGTGGGAGCGTGCTGCTACCTGCGCCTGCCCAGTGGCCGGAGCTGGCCGTCGCTGCCGTTGATGAACCGGGCAATCCTGACCGCCAGCCCCTTGCCGGGCCGGATCGGTCCCTCGTGCAGCTGGCCCGGGACCACCTGGAACGAGATGGCGGGAACAGCGGCTGCCAGCTGCCGGCCGGTCTCGGCGAAGTACGCGGGGCTCCAGCCGCCGCTCAGCATCAGGATGGGCGTGGTGAGGGACGTGAAATCGTCCAGTTCGGCGTCGGCGTCGAGCACGGCACGCATTTCCTTCACGGCGGTGGGCAGCAGTTGGCGCATCTCGGACCCGAGGTTGGTCCGGGCGGAGAGGATGCTCAACATCCGCAGGGCGCCGAGCGGCAGGTAGGACAGGGGACCGGCAGTGGCCAGGCCCTGGACCAGGTGCGCCCACGCATGGTTGAGTTGGCCCGCGGTCACCGCGTCCTCGAGCTCGGGGCGCCAGCGGTGGCTCAGGTTTCCGGAAAGCGATACGGCGGCGTCATAGGTCACCAGCCGGTTGATCGGCAGGGTCCGCGCTGCCTGCAATGCCACGAACCCGCCGTAGCTGTGCGCCACCACGTCAGTGGACCCCGTCTCACGCAGGACCGCAGCGAGGTCGCTGATCTCGGTCTTCACCGAGTAGTCATCGGGCTGGGGCGATGACCCGTCCCGCCCCCGCCTGTTATAGCAGTGCACGGGCCTGCCGAGCAGGACGCTAAGCTTCCGGGCGAACGGCCGGTAGAGGGCGTCGGTGACCAGGGTGCCGTGGATGAGTACGACGCCGGGAGGCCCCGCCGTCGTCGGGTCCAGTTCCACAGGGGTGCGGAAGGAATGCACGTCGAGGTGCCCGCCGTCGTCCGTCTCCACTGTCCATTTCTCCACAGCCCGAGTCTATGCCCGGGACCGCCCCCGGAAGCCGGGTACGCGATCGCCCGGTAAACTTGGGGATTGTGACTTCCCAAAACACCCCCGCCCCCAAAAATGCCCCAGAGCCTCTCGACGCCAGCGAACAGATGCGCATCCGCATGGAGAAGCGCAGCAAGCTGATCGAGCGCGGCACCGAGGCATATCCGGTGGGTGTTGAGCGCACGCACTCCCTCACCGAGATCCGTGAAAAATATGCACACCTCGAAGCTGACGAGACCACCGGCGACGTTGTGGGCGTCACCGGCCGCGTGGTTTTTGTGCGGAACACCGGAAAGCTGTGCTTCGCCACGCTCCAGGAAGGCGGCTTGGACGGCAAGGGCACCCGGCTCCAGGCCATGCTGAGCCTCGCCAACGTGGGTGAAGAAGCGCTCGCGGACTGGAAGGCACTGGTGGACCTCGGCGATCACGTCTTTATCAAGGGCGAAGTGATTTCCTCCCGTCGCGGCGAGCTGTCCGTCATGGCAGAGTCATGGTCCATGGCCTCCAAAGCCTTGCGCCCGCTGCCCGTCCTGCACGCGGAACTGAACGAGGAAACCCGCGTCCGGCAGCGGTACGTGGACCTGATGGTGCGCGACGAAGCCCGGGAAATGGTCTACACTCGCGCCGCGATCACCCGCTCCATCCGCGAGAGCCTGCACCGCCACAATTATGTGGAGGTGGAGACCCCCATTTTGCAGCTGGTCCACGGCGGCGCCCTGGCCCGCCCGTTCGAAACGCACATGAACGCGTTCGATCAGAAAATGACCCTGCGCATCGCCACCGAGCTTTACCTCAAGCGCGCCGTAGTGGGCGGGATCGACCGCGTCTATGACATGGGCCGGGTGTTCCGCAACGAGGGCGTGGACTCCACCCACAGCCCGGAATTCACTACGCTTGAGTGCTACGAGGCCTGGGCGGACCAGTTCGTCATGGCCGACCGCATCAAGGAAATCATCCTCGACGCCGCTGACGCGGTGGGTGCCGGCCGCACCCTCCAGACGGACGCCGGCGAAATCAACCTCGACGGCGATTGGGCCTGGCTGTCCGTTTACCCCGGGCTGTCCGACGCCGTTGGCCAGGAAGTCACTCCTGACACGTCGGTTGAGGTGCTGCGTGAAATCGCCGCAAAGCATGAGGTGAAGGCGGACCCGAAGTGGGATGCCGAGAAGTTGGCCGTGGAGCTGTTCGGCGAAATTGTGGAGCCCACGCTGCTGAACCCCACCTTTGTCTACGATTACCCGCCCTCCGCGCAGCCGCTGGCCCGCCCGCACCGCGAGGACGGCCGGCTGATCGAAGCCTGGGACCTCATCATCGGCGGCATGGAACGCGGCACGGCCTTCTCCGAGCTGATCGATCCCGTCATCCAGCGCGAACGGCTGACCGAGCAGTCCCGGCATGCCGCGGCCGGTGACGACGAAGCGATGCAGCTGGATGAGGACTTCCTGCGCGCCCTCGAATACGGCGCTCCGCCGATGGGTGGCATCGGCCTGGGGATTGACCGGCTGGTCATGCTGTTCACCGGTGCCGGTATCCGCGAAACCATTCTCTTTCCGCTGCTGAAGCCTGAAGGACACTGACCGTGGAATATGTAGCAGTCCTCCTGCCCTCAGTAGTGGTGGGCCTGATTTTCTGGTTTGCGATGAAATCGATCTTCAATGCCGATAAGGCCGAGCGGCAGGCGGAAGCCCGCGCCCAGGCCGAAGCCCGGGGTGCTGCAAATGGCGAGGCCGATACAAAAGCCAAGAATCAGTCGCCGGCCCCACTGGACCGCCCGGATGTGGAATCCTGATATAGTCGCGGGACTTTCTGTGGATATCCACAGGAACCAATAGATGCTTTGACGCGTTGCCATAATAAGGGTCATACTTTTTAGAGGAACATCCTGCTTTTCTGAAAACCCCGAACCTTTCCCAGAGGAAGACTATTAATGGCACAGAAAGTAAACATCGTCCTCGTAGATGATCTGGATGGGGGATCCGCGGATGAGAATGTCCGCTTTGGCCTCGATGGGGTCAGCTACGAAATCGACTTGTCCTCGGCCAATGCGGCCGAACTCCGGACGTCGCTGGAGCGGTTCATAGCCGCAGCGCGCAAGACGTCTGCCGGGCGGACTGCCCGGACCAAACCCGCAGTGGCGGGGCGGGGCAATGATTCAGCGCAAATCCGTCAGTGGGCACGTGAAAACGGCTACACGGTCAACAGCCGTGGCCGAATTCAAGCCGAAATCCAAGAAGCCTACCAAAAGGCAAATTCCTAGGAGTCGGCCTTCATCGTTACCGGGAACCCTGTCTTCGCCCCCCCCGGCGTCGGCAGGGTTTTTTGGCGCCCTGAATTGCATGCAGGAGCATTTTGTGCCGCCGCCAGCATCACGCCACGGACATAGCCTGAATTCGCCCCGCCGAATCCATACTTCGGCGCGAGGCTCTAATGCCTGTAATTAGCGGACTGCGGCGGTATATCGCATCCCGGCGTTCTAACCGGCACAAAGGGCCACCAAAGAAGCCAGCGACAACCAGGTGCGGTGGAGATTCCAGCGCGTCCACTTTTGTTCATAGGCCTTTCTGGCACCATCCTGTCCTGGCACCGCAGCCTGCGCTAGTCCGTTGTTAAGGGGATGTTCACGGTGAAAGTGATGACCAGGGTCGCCGTGTAGAACGCCCACGCGAGGCTGACCGGGAATGCACTCTCCAGCCCGTTCGCGAACGAATAAAGGGCGGCTCCCGTCAGGGAGAAGAAGGCGCCGAAAAAGGCTACGGCGAACGCGGGGTTCTGGATCGCCGTATTGATGCTGGCCATGGCGCTGACAAAGGTGCCGTCTTCTGTTGCCCGCAACCCTGGCATCACCGAACAGGCAAATGAGTTGTAGAGCCCACCGATCCCGGCGAGCGTGACTGCCGCGGCTGGGAGATTCGATACGGGAGCGAATGAAGTTGAGTGCTGCGCGTATGTCTGCCGCTGTGCCCTCTTGGTTCGATGGAGCTATGGAAAACTACCAGCCCAACGCGGCAGACAAACGAACCGGCAACGGCACCATCCTGGTCATCGGCGGAACGGGCAAAACAGGGCGCCGGGTCGCGGAGCGGCTCAGTGAACGCGGCGTCTCCGTCCGCATCGGATCCCGCTCTGGCAGCCCGGCCTTTGACTGGGACGACGCCGGCACGTGGGGAGCTGCGCTGAAGGGGATCACCAAGGCCTACGTCACCTACTACCCGGATCTTGCGTTCCCCGGCGTATCCGGACTGATCGCACGCTTCGCTGCGGCAGCCGCGGCCAGCGGTGTGGAAAAAACTGTCCTGCTGTCCGGCCGCGGCGAGGACGGCGCCGTTGCCAGCGAGGAATCGGTCCAAGAGTCCGGGATCGCCTGGACCATCGTCCGGTGCAACTGGTTCAACCAGAACTTCAATGAGAGCTTCTTCCTCGGACCGGTGCTGGACGGAATTATCTCAATCCCCGCAGGAGATGCCGTGGAGCCGTTTGTGGACGCCGACGACATCGCGGATGTGGCCGTCGCAGCCCTCACGGAACCAGGGCATGACGGCGAGGTGTACGAACTATCCGGACCGCGGCTGCTCAGCTTTCACGACGTTGCCCACGAGATCAGCGCTGCCACAGGCAGGGACGTCGCCTACAGTCCAGTGACTGCGGCGGAGTACGAGGCCATCCTGGCAAAGGAAGGCCTGCCCCGGGACTTCGTGGACCTCTTCACGCTGATTCTGGACGGGCGGAACGCCTCCCTCACCGACGGCGTGCAGCGGGCTCTGGGCCGCGAACCAAAGGACTTCCGCGACTTTGCCCGTGAAGCCGCAGCAGCGGGGGCGTGGGACTGGAGACCGGGTCGGCTAGCAACGGCTACGGGCTGTTTGCGACTGTAAATTATTTATTGGGGCATTTATATGTGCCAGCGTCTAGAATGTTCGCCATGGACCCTTTGGCTGATTTCCTCGATGGACCCCGGGCCCGGAATGCCTTCCTGCTCAGGGTGGTCATGTCAGCCCCGTGGTCAATCAGGGTCCAGGACGAGGCCCCGCTGACCGTGGTGGCCATGCTGGGAGGCTCGGCGTACTTCAGCCAGGGCGCCGGCGAACCCCTGCATCTGGAGCCTGGCACGGTGCTCCTGATCCGGGACCAAGCCCCGTATGTACTCGCAGGCAACCCCAACGAAAAGCCAAGGTACTTTATCGGGATCGACCAGAACTGCTCGGGGCCCAACGGTGAAGATCTTGCCCAAAGCCTGCGCAGCGGTTTACGGACCTGGGGCAATGACGCTGATGGCCAGGACGCCATGCTGGTGGGCACCTACAGGAGCAGCGGCGAAGTGGGGGATCTTCTGCTGTCCGCCCTGCCATCGCATGTACTGGTCAAGGCCGCCGACAATCCCATCGTCTCCGTCCTGAGGCAGGAGATAGACGGCGACGGCGTCGCCCAGGCCAGCGTCCTTGACCGCCTTTTGGACCTGTTGCTGATCGGTGCTGTCCGGACGTGGACCGCCCGGGAGTCCAACGCGGAGCACAACTGGCTGACGGCGGAGCGGGACCCGGCTGTCCAGCAGGCCATCCGCCTGATCCACAGCTCGCCTGACAGGGCCTGGACCGTGGAGTTGCTCGCTGGAAGCGTCGGGGTGTCCAGGGCTTCGCTGGCCCGCCGGTTCCATGCACGCGTAGGTAAACCACCCATGGCCTACCTCAACCAGTGGCGGCTCGCGAAGGCTGCCGACCTGATGGGTGATCAACGGTTAACCCTGTCCACCATTTCGCGCCGTGTGGGCTACGCCAGCCCTTTCAGCTTCAGCGCTGCATTTAAAAAGCGGTACGGCGTCAGCCCCCAGGAACACCGGCGGCGGCAACCGGCAGTCGCCCGTCCGGAAGTGCCGGACAGGATCGAGGGGAACCATGACATTTGAGGCAAAGCCGGAGCTGCGGCATGTGGATGTTTCACTGCCGTTCGCCGGACCATGGAAAGTTGAGAACAGCCCGAAGCGGCGGGTCCCCAGCCATGGCACCGCTATGCTGGGCACCGCCTACGCGATCGACTTCGTCGGTGTGGATGATCACGGCAGGACTGCTCCTGGAGTGAGCTGGCGTACCGCCTTCGCCACGGAGCCGCCGGAGCAGTTTTTTTCTTTCGGCCGCCAGATCCTGGCCCCGGTAACCGGCCGGGTAGCAGCCGTGCATCAGGGCGAGCAGGACCACGAGGCCCGACGCTCCCCGGTAATGCTTCTGCCATACGCGCTGGGACAGGCTTCACGGCTCCGTCAGGGGCTCGGTAACATCACCGGCAACTGTGTGATTATTGCTCCGCACGGAGTCGGAGCCTTCGTAGCAGTAATGCATCTCCAAGCCGGCTCGATCCGGGTATCCGTAGGCCAGGAGGTCACGGAGGGAGAGCACATTGCAAACTGTGGCAACTCGGGCAATTCCACCCAGCCACACGTGCACATGCAGGCGATGGACAGGCTGGACGCGTGGACAGCCCAGGGGCTTCCCATGCGGATCAGGCGCTACTACGAAAAACCCCGCAGGTCCACGCGTTTCATACTCCGGGAAAACACGATTCCCTACGAAGCGTCAACCGTGGAGGCCGCGCGCTAACCGTTTGATCCCGTCACACGGACACCCACGGTTTCCCCTGTGGCGAACACGCTCCACAAGTCAGGGTCTGCCACGTAGCATCAAAGTACGTCGTAGCTAGGAGTGTGGCGAAATGTTTGAGCGATTTACGGACCGTGCCCGTCGAGTAGTTGTGCTTGCCCAAGAAGAGGCACGCATGCTGAACCACAATTACATTGGTACCGAACACATCCTCTTGGGTCTGATCCATGAAGGTGAAGGCGTTGCCGCCAAGGCTCTGGAGTCCTTGAGCATTTCGCTCGACGGCGTTCGCGAGCAGGTGCAGGAGATTATCGGCCAGGGCCAGCAGGCTCCATCCGGCCACATCCCCTTCACGCCGCGCGCCAAGAAGGTGCTGGAACTCTCGCTGCGCGAAGCCCTGCAGCTGGGCCATAACTACATCGGCACCGAGCACATCCTGCTCGGCCTCATCCGCGAGGGCGAGGGCGTTGCCGCCCAGGTGCTGGTCAAGCTTGGTGCAGACCTTAACCGGGTCCGCCAGCAGGTCATCCAGCTCCTCTCCGGCTACCAGGGCAAGGAGAGCGCCGGTGGCGCAGGCGTTGGCGCAGGCCAGCCTGAAGGCACTCCCGCCGGTTCCGTGGTCCTGGACCAGTTCGGCCGCAACCTGACCCAGGCTGCGCGCGAGAACAAGCTGGATCCCGTCATCGGGCGCGAATCCGAGATGGAACGCGTCATGCAGGTCCTTTCCCGCCGGACCAAGAACAACCCGGTCCTGATCGGTGAACCGGGTGTTGGCAAGACGGCCGTCGTCGAGGGCCTGGCCCAGGCGATTGTCCGCGGTGACGTTCCGGAGACCATCAAGGACAAGCAGCTGTACACCCTGGACCTCGGTTCACTGGTTGCCGGCTCCCGCTACCGCGGTGACTTCGAAGAGCGCCTGAAGAAGGTCCTCAAGGAAATCCGCACCCGTGGCGACATCATCCTGTTTATCGATGAAATCCACACGCTCGTTGGTGCAGGTGCCGCCGAAGGTGCCATCGATGCCGCGTCCATCCTGAAGCCCATGCTGGCCCGCGGTGAACTGCAGACAATCGGTGCCACCACCCTGGATGAGTACCGCAAGCACATTGAGAAGGACGCCGCGCTGGAGCGCCGCTTCCAGCCGATCCAGGTGAAGGAGCCCTCCGTCGCTCACGCGATCGAGATCCTCAAGGGCCTGCGTGACCGCTACGAGGCGCACCACAGGGTGACCATCACCGACGGCGCCCTCGCCTCGGCTGCCAGCCTCGCCGAGCGCTACATCTCGGACCGCTTCCTGCCGGACAAGGCGATCGACCTGATCGACGAAGCAGGTGCGCGGCTGCGCATCCGCCGGATGACCGCCCCGCCGGAGCTGAAGGCAATGGACGAGCGCATCGCCAAGCTGAAGATGGAGAAGGAATCCGCCATCGACGCCCAGGACTTCGAGGGCGCTGCTTCGCTCCGCGACAAAGAGCAGAAACTCATCACCGAGCGCTCCGAGAAGGAACGCCACTGGAAGTCCGGCGGCATGGACGACATCTCGGAGGTGGACGAGGATCTGATTGCCGAGGTGCTGGCCAACTCCACGGGCATCCCCGTCTTCAAGCTGACCGAGGAAGAGTCCTCGCGCCTGCTCAAGATGGAAGATGAGCTACACAAGCGTGTTGTCGGCCAGGATGAGGCCATCAAGTCGCTGTCCCAGGCGATCCGCCGCACCCGTGCAGGACTGAAGGACCCCAAGCGTCCCGGCGGCTCGTTCATCTTCGCCGGCCCCACCGGCGTCGGCAAGACCGAGCTCGCAAAGGCCCTGGCGGAGTTCCTGTTCGGTGAAGAGGATGCCCTCATCACCCTGGACATGTCCGAGTACTCCGAGAAGCACACGGTTTCGCGGCTCTTCGGCGCCCCTCCGGGCTACGTCGGCTACGAAGAAGGCGGGCAGCTGACCGAAAAGGTCCGCCGCCGTCCGTTCTCCGTGGTCCTGTTCGACGAAGTTGAGAAGGCCCACGCGGACCTCTTCAACTCACTCCTGCAGATTCTGGAAGACGGCCGCCTGACCGACTCCCAGGGCCGCGTGGTGGACTTCAAGAACACCGTAATCATCATGACCACCAACCTGGGCACCCGGGACATCTCCAAGAGCGTTGCCACCGGCTTCCAGTCCGGCACTGACACGCAGACCGGCTACAACCGGATGCGCGCCCGCGTCACTGAGGAGCTCAAGCAGCACTTCCGCCCCGAGTTCCTGAACCGTGTGGATGACGTTGTGGTGTTCCCGCAGCTCACCCAGGACGAGATCATCGAGATCGTGGACATGTTTGTGGGCCGCCTGGAGAAGCGCCTCAAGGACAAGGACATGGGCATCGAGCTCACGCCCGCGGCCAAGGTGCTCCTGGCAACCCGGGGCTACGATCCAGCCATGGGTGCACGGCCGTTGCGCCGCACCATCCAGCGCGAGATCGAGGACCAGCTCTCCGAGAAGATCCTGTTCGGTGAACTCCACGCCGGCGACATCGTCGTAGTGGATGTGGACGGCGAAGGAGACTCCGCCAAGTTCACGTTCGCAGGCAATACCAAGCCGCGCATCCCGGAGATCGCGCCGAGCGTCTAGATCCAGGCAAAACCGCACCAAACCGAAAGCCCCGCCACTCCACCAGGAGCGGCGGGGCCTTTGCGTTATACACACTGGGCTGCCTCCGGTACGGTGGCTGGGACGCTCCGGCACCGGAGCCATTTGCCGCTTGCTGCTCCTTCGTCGCTCTGACGCAAGCTACACAAATGACCCCGGCACCTTCGCTGGTGACTGGCGCACCGGCAAGCCCAAGTGCGACTGGAGTAGAGCCCTGCCTCGTAGGATTGTGGGTGTGACCGATCCTGAGACTTTTCGCATCCGCCCTGCCCGCACCAGTGATGTGGCCGCCATCAAAAGCCTGGTGGCGCCGTTGGCCGAGCAGCGGATCCTGATGGCGAAGGAGACGGTGGCCTACTACGAGAGTCTCCAGGAGTTCCGGATCGCAGAATCCGACGCCGGCGAAGTGATCGGCTGCGGGGCCCTGCACGTGATGTGGGAGGACCTCGCAGAAGTCCGCACCCTGGCCGCCTTGGACGCCTGGCGCGGCAGGGGCGTGGGGCACGTCCTGGTTGAAAGCCTGCTGGAAGAGGCCCGCGAACTGGGAGTAGGCCGGGTCTTCTGCCTCACTTTCGAGGTGGACTTTTTCAAGCGGCACGGCTTTGAGGTGATGGCGGACCAGACCGCCGTGGACCCAACGGTCTACTCGGAACTCCTGCGCTCCCACGATGAAGGCGTGGCCGAGTTCCTGGACCTTGCCCGGGTGAAGCCAAATACGCTGGGGAACACCCGCATGATCAAGGTCCTGTAACGCCCCGCATCTGCACCCGCCCGTTCTCGCCCTGAGCAGCGCGCAGAGCAGCATGGCATGAGGCCGTTGGCATAAATCTATTTGTTGGATAAACTAATCGGGCTGCACTTCGGCCTGCAGGTAAGGGACAGTCATTGGGGGCTGTCCCTTACCTATGCCCAACGGCCATTCACCGGAAGTCCCTTGCCCGGACAGCTGTGCCGGGATGGCCCCGGCGTCCACCAGACGGCGCGGGCTACCGGACTGAATGCGGCGATAGTAGGGTCAGAGGGCATCCTCCGGAAGTTCCATCCCCAGGAGTTCGGCCATGAAGAAACTCATCAATGACCCCCGCGCAGTGGTGGCCGAGTCCGTCCAGGGCTTCGGCCTTGCCCACGCGGCACTGGTGACCGTCAGCGCGGATCCGCTGTTCATCACGCGTAAGAATGTGGCGGTGGCTGGAAAGGTTGGACTTGTTTCGGGCGGAGGCAGCGGCCATGAACCGCTCCACGCCGGTTTTGTAGGCCCAGGAATGCTCGACGCCGCCGTGCCCGGGGCGGTGTTCACCTCACCCACGCCGGACCAAATCCTTCCGGCGATGCTGGCCGCGGACTCCGGTGCCGGCGTCGTGCTTATCGTGAAGAATTACACCGGGGATGTTTTGAACTTCGAAACCGCCGTGGAACTGGCTGAGGCCGAAGGTGTGGATGTCCGGACAGTGATCGTCAATGACGACGTCGCCGTCGAGGACTCGCTGTACACTGCGGGACGTCGCGGCGTGGCCGGCGCCGTGCTGGTGGAGAAGATCGCCGGCGCAGCAGCGGAGCGCGGTGACAACCTGGATGCTGTGGCAGAGCTAGGAAACCGCGTCAACAGCAACGTCCGCTCCATGGGGGTGGCGCTGGCGGCATGCACGGTCCCGCATGCGGGAACGCCCAGCTTCGATCTTGCCGAGAATGAGATTGAATTCGGCGTTGGCATCCACGGCGAGCCGGGCCGGCACCGCTTACCGGTGGAGGGCGCGGACGGCATCACGGACCGTCTGCTCGACGCCGTGCTGGGCGATCTGGGGATCGCCTCGGGTGAGAAGGTACTGCTGTTCGTCAACGGGATGGGTGGCACCCCGCTGCAGGAGCTGTATATCGTGTACCGCCGGGCGGCCGAACTGCTGGCGGGGCGCGGAGCCGCCGTCGAACGCTCGTTGGTGGGAAACTACGTCACCGCCCTTGACATGCAGGGCTGCTCCATCTCCGTCCTCCGCCTTGATGACGAACTGACCCGGCTGTGGGATGCCCCCGTGCACACGGCGGCGCTGCGTTGGGGGGCTTGACCATGGTCCTGGACGTGAACTGGACCATCAAATGGCTCACGCTGTGCGCGCAGTCAATGGCGGAGAACCGCCTGTACCTGATCGAACTGGACCGTGCCATCGGGGATTCCGATCATGGGGAGAATATGGACCGGGGCTTTCAGGCGGTACTGGAGAAACTGGCCGAAGTCCGGCCGGAGACACCGGGCGCTGCCCTGAAGCTGACCGCAATGACCCTGATGTCCAAGGTGGGCGGCGCCGCCGGCCCCCTGTACGGTACGGCGTTCCTGCGGGCCGCCACTGCGGTGGGGGATGCGGCCGAGGTGGCCCCGGCGGTCTGGGCAGCGGCTCTGCTGGCTGCCCGCGACGGGATCGTGGCACGGGGCAAGGCCGAGTCCGGCGACAAAACAATGGTGGATGCCTGGACCCCCGCCGCCGAAGCAGCGCAGGCCGCCGCCGCGCATGGTGCAGGCAACGTGCTTGAAGTTCTGGTCGCAGCCGCCGAGGCCGCCGAAGCCGGCGCCATCGCCACCGACCCGCTGGTGGCACGCAAGGGCCGCGCCAGCTACCTGGGGGAGCGGAGCGCAGGCCACCGCGATCCGGGAGCCGCGTCCAGCGCACTGATCCTCCGCGCCGCCGTCGAGGCCGCAGCATGAC
The DNA here is from genome assembly GCF_049895945.1 of Pseudarthrobacter sp. DSP2-3-2b1. Classification (NCBI taxonomy): domain Bacteria; kingdom Bacillati; phylum Actinomycetota; class Actinomycetes; order Micrococcales; family Micrococcaceae; genus Pseudarthrobacter; species Pseudarthrobacter sp. DSP2-3-2b1. The sequence goes on from NZ_JAFCTI010000011.1 coordinate 53,072, forward strand.
CGTACGGCTGGTGGTGGTGTCCCACAGTGAAAAGATTGCCGACGGCGCGGCGGAGCTCGCCGCCCAGATGGCGCCCGACGTCGTGATTCTCGCCGCCGGGGGTACCGGGGACGGCAGGATCGGAACCAGCCTCGAGAAGGTGATGGCCGCCTTGGACCAGGCGGCAGGAGGCGACGGTGTGGTGGTTGTGACGGATCTTGGGTCGGCCGTGATGACCGCTGAGTCGGCACGTGAGTTCGCCGGGGATCCGGCCGACGTGCTTTTGGCGGACGCACCCCTGGTGGAAGGTCTCGTTGCAGCCGCGGTGGCTGCTCAAGGCGGAGCAGGAGCCGAAGCGGTCAAACTGGCAGCTGAGGCGGTGTACGGCCGGGGTGCGAAGGATGCTGCGGCACCCACGACGTTTGGGGCCGGCACTGTCGCCGAAGGCTCCGTGACCGGACAGGGGCCGGATTTCACTGGTGACTTTGAACTTGTGAACCAGGCCGGCATGCACGCCCGTCCGGCCGCCAAGATAGCCGGCGGGCTTGCTGCGCTCAACGCCGAAGTCACTGTCAACGGGGTGGACGGAACCGCGATGACATCATTGATGACGCTGGCGGCGGGCCAAGGTTCGGTGCTTCACGTCGAGGCATGGGGCCCTGATGCGGAGCGCGCCGTCAACTACGTCGGAGGCCTGGTGCAGGCCGGCTTCGGCGAGCCGTAAGCGTTACTTCAGTTCCGGCCGCCGGCGAAGGCCCACCTTGTGGCCCTCGAACAGCAGATACGTGCCGATTCCCATCAGCAGGAAGCCGGCGATCCCGACGACGATCAGCTGGGTGTTCACGCCCGCGATCAGCAGGACTATACCGAGCATTCCCGCGACGGCACCCACGTAGGTGCTCCGCCTAAACCGCACTCCCACGGAGCCCGATGAGAGTTCCTCGGCAAGCCGCGGATCCTCGGCTGCCAGATCAGATTCCAGCTCCTCGAGCTGTTTCCGCTCCCGATCTGAAAGTGGCACCGTTACCCCTTTCCCGGCATGCAGAAGTTGTTCTAAATCCAACATCCGCAGTGTTAGTAATACTGAAATTACAGCGTCCGTGAGGGAAGTCAAGGGGAGGGTTTCCTTCAGGTACCGACGCGGTCAGGAGGACGGCCGAGGGGCCGTCCGGGAGATGATGGAACCATGACCATCGCCAAATCTGTTCTGCTCTTTGTCCTCGCTGCCGCGGCCGAAATTGGCGGTGCGTGGCTGGTCTGGCAGGCCGTCCGGGAGGGGAAGCCGTGGTGGTGGGCGGGTGCCGGGATCATCGCTCTCGGCATCTACGGTTTCGTTGCCACGCTGCAGCCTGACGCTCACTTCGGCCGGATCCTGGCCGCCTACGGTGGCGTCTTCGTGGCGGGGTCACTGGCCTGGGGAATGGTGTTTGACGGATTCCGGCCGGACCGGTGGGACGTCATTGGTTCGGTCATCTGCCTGTTGGGGGTGGCCGTCATCATGTTCGCACCCCGGGATGCGTGAGAGCGGCACCGGTCAGGGTCAACCCGGGGGCTGGTGCTGTCAGAGCGTGGCGAGCAGCCCGGCGGTCTGTTCCAAGGCGCCTGGCACGAGGGAGTAGTAGGCCCAGGTGCCGCGTTTCTCGCGGCGCAGCAGGCCTGCATCGACCAGGATTTTCAGGTGGTGGGACACGGTGGGCTGGCCCAGGTCAAGCGGGCCGGTCAGATCGCAGACGCAGGATTCCCCTGCGGCTTCGGCTCTGACCATCGAGAGCAGCCGCAGCCGGTTTGGATCTGCCAGCGCCTTGAACACCAGGGCCTTCTGCAGGGCATCCTCGGCGGTCAAGGCAGGCAGGGAACCCGGGACGCAGCAGGCCTCGTCCGTCTCCGGAGCCAGCACGGGCAAAGAGTTCATCTCTCCATTATGCCCTCATATTGACAGGCATCAATGTAAGGCTCTTACTTGCTGGCCGGCTCGGAGCTGTGCGGCAGGATGACATCGTCCGCGCTGCGCCCCGCCAGCGGGAAGAGGACCAGCAGGAGGCCCACACCCAAGGCTGCGCCGACCAGCTGCGCGCCGATAAATCCCGGAACCGAGCCGGGTGCGATGCCCGCGAAGGTGTCACTGAAGATCCGGCCCACAGTGACGGCCGGGTTCGCGAACGAGGTGGACGAAGTGAACCAGTACGCGGCTCCGATGTACGCGCCAACGGCCGGTGCGGCCAGCACGCCACGGGAGGTGGCGGCGAGGGCGAAGATCAGCAGAATGAGCCCTGCCGTTGCCACCACCTCGGCCAGCAGGTGGCCGGGCGTTGCGCGTTCCTTGGCGGAGATGGAGGTGCCCACGTCAAACATTGCGTTCGCGAGCACGCTGCCGCCCACGGCGCCCGCCGTCTGGGCAGCGACATAGACGCCAAGCTCGGGGAGGGTCAGCCCGGAGTTGCTACGACGGCCCAGGAACCAGTCGGCGAGGGAGACGGCCGGGTTGAAGTGTGCGCCGCTCACTGGCCCAAGCATCAGAATCAGTACGGTCAACCCCAGGACGGTGGCCGTGCTGTTCTGGAGCAGCTGCAGGCCGGTGTCCCCGGGGGAGAGCTGCTGGGCAGCGATCCCTGATCCGACCACGATGGTCACGAGGAGGGCTGTGCCGAGCAGCTCGGCGACGGCGCGGCGCCACAGTGGCGGCTGGGTTGAAGTCATGCCACAAGCTTGACGGAAAGAATTATCTCAGTCAAAATTGACTCAATGACTACTGAGGCAAATGACACGCTCCGTACGCGGGCCGCCAGGCATGCGGCGCTCGCCGATCCCACCCGGCTGCGCATCGTCGACCTATTGACCCTTGGGGATTTCTCTCCCACCGAGCTGCAGGCCGAGCTGGGAATGTCCTCGAATCTGCTGTCCCACCACCTCCGGGCACTGGAAGAAGCCGGGCTGGCAACCCGGCACCGTTCCGAGGCGGACAGGCGCCGCAGTTATCTTCGGTTGGCCGCCGGCGCCCTGGAGGGCCTGGTGCCGGGCGTGGAGCACCACGCGGCAAGGGTCCTGTTCGTCTGCACCCGCAACAGTGCCAGGTCGCAGCTCGCAGCCGCCCTCTGGCGTCAGGTCAGTAGCATTCCGACGGCGTCCGCCGGTACGCACCCTGCCGACCGCATTGCCCGCGGAGCCATTGAAACCGCCCGCCGCCACGGCCTGGATCTGCCCGACCGTCCGCCGAGCAGGCTGGATCTGCCCGACCTCGATGAGGGCTTCGTGGTGACCGTTTGTGACAACGCCCATGAAGAACTGGCCGGCCGCGGAGATGTCCACTGGTCGGTGCCGGACCCGTTGCGCCTGGGTACCGATGAAGCCTTTGATCAAGTCTTCGAGGACCTCGCGCTCCGCATAGGCGGCCTCGTGCCGCGGGTGTTGGCCCACTGATCGGATCGGGGTCAACGTGTTCGCTGCAAAGATTGACATTCATCAATATAAAGCCCAATACTTCCTGTATCGATAACTATCAATGTTCTCTGCCGGGAACTGAGAGAAGAGACCCGTGAGCCCCGAAACCACCAAGAAGCCCTCCGTACTGTTTGTTTGCGTCCACAACGCAGGGCGTTCGCAGATGGCTGCAGCATTCCTCACTACATTGGCAAACGGTGAAATCGAAGTCCGCTCCGCCGGTTCCCAGCCGGCCGAAAAGGTCAACCCGGCTGCCGTTGAGGCCATGGCTGAGCTCGGCATCGATATGTCCGCCGAGATCCCCAAGGTCCTCACCACCGAGGCCGTGAAGGAATCCGACGTCGTCATTACCATGGGCTGCGGCGATGAATGCCCCTACTTCCCGGGCAAGCGCTACGAGGACTGGGTGCTCGAAGACCCCGCCGGCCAGGGCGTGGCTGCCGTCCGCCCCATCCGGGACGAGATCAAGGGCCGCATCGAGGGCCTGATCGCATCCCTGACCCCCGCCGCCAAGTAGGAGCACAACCATGACCGAACAGCTCATCATCATCGGGTCCGGCCCCGCCGGCTACACGGCGGCCATCTATGCCGCCAGGGCCGGCCTGAAGCCGCTGGTGCTGGCGGGTTCCGTCACTGCCGGCGGCGCGCTGATGAACACCACCGAGGTGGAGAACTTCCCGGGTTTCCCCGGCGGGATCCAGGGCCCGGAACTGATGGACGGACTCCAGCAGCAGGCCGAAAAGTTCGGCGCGCAGGTAAAGTTCGACGACGTCACTGAAGTAACGCTGAAGGGGCACCTCAAGCGGGTGGTCACTGGCGCCGGCGAAACGTACGAGGCCCCGGCCGTCATCCTCGCCACCGGCTCGGCCTACAAGGAACTGGGACTTCCCGAAGAGAAGAAATTCAGCGGCCATGGAGTCTCCTGGTGCGCCACCTGCGATGGTTTCTTCTTCCGCGAGCAGGACATCATCGTGGTGGGCGGCGGCGACTCCGCCATGGAGGAAGCCACGTTCCTGACCCGCTTCGCCAAGTCCGTGACCGTCGTCGTCCGCAAGGGCGAACTCCGGGCCTCGCGCATCATGGCCCAGCGCGCCAAGGACAACCCCAAGATCAGCTTCGCCTGGAACTCAACTGTCACCGCCATCCACGGCGACAGCAAAGTGACCGGGGTGACTCTGAGTGACACACGGACCGGCGAGACCCGCGAACAGGCCGCCACGGGCATCTTCGTGGCGATCGGGCACGTCCCGCGCACCGAACTCCTGCACGGGCAGGTGGACCTGGACGACGAGGGCTACATCAAGGTTGATTCGCCCACCACGGTCACCAACCTCACCGGTGTGTTCGCCTGCGGCGATGCTGTGGACCACCGCTACCGCCAGGCAATCACCGCCGCCGGCACCGGCTGCGCCGCCGCGCTGGACGCAGAGCGGTACCTGGCCGCCCTGGACGACGCCGACAGCATCGCCACGGCCTTGGTGGAGGAACCTACCCACGCCTAGACCTCGGGACAGGGGAGGAGGTGAGCTGTATGGACACCGGCTGCTGCGGTGACTCCGGTTGCTGCGACGACTCTGGCTGCTGCGACGACGGGCAGGACTGCTGCTGACAACGTTCCACCTGCCGGCCCCGCGAGGGACCGGCAGGCACTTCCCGCCACAATAGCCACAACTGTGAACGAACAGAGGACATCATGGATTCAGCGAAGAACCTGCCGGTTGCCGTGATCGGTGCCGGACCCGTTGGTTTGGCCGCCGCCGCCCACCTGCTTGAGCGCGGCCTGGAACCGCTGGTCTTTGAGTCCGGTCCAACCGCTGCGTCCGCAGTGGCACAGTGGCGCCACATCCGCCTGTTCTCCCCATGGCGCTTCAACGTGGACGCTGCTGCCGTCCGCCTGCTCGAATCCACGGGCTGGAAGATGCCCCGGCCCACTGCCCTCCCCTACGGCGGCGAGCTTGTCGAGCGCTATCTCGCGCCACTGGCGGCAGTCCCGGCCATCAGTTCCCGCCTTGAGACGGGGGCCCGCGTCACTGCAGTGACCCGCTTGGGACTGGACAAAACCCACACCAGGAACCGCGATTCCACACCGTTTGTGGTCCGCGTCCGGCACGCCGGCGGCGAGACCCGCGACCACACTGTCGGGGCGGTCATCGACGCGTCCGGAACGTGGTCCCGCCGCAATCCTCTGGGCACCTCGGGCCTGCCCGCAATGGGGGAGGACGACGCCACGGCCCGGATTTCCCCGCCGCTCCCTGACGTTCTGGGCCGGGACCGTGCCTCCTTTGCCAACCGCCGGATCCTGGTGGTCGGCGCAGGGCATTCCGCTGCAAACACGCTCATCAGCCTGGCCGATCTCGCCAAGGACGAGCCGGACACCACAATCCTGTGGGCCGTCCGAGGCGACTCCGCCGAGAAGGTCTATGGCGGCGGCGAGGACGACGGGCTGCCGGCACGGGGCCAACTCGGCGCCCGGCTCCGCCGTTTGGTGGGGGCCGGCACAATCGAACTGCACACCGGCTTCGGCATCGCCGCCTTCAAGACATTGGACACGCACGTCAGCGTGGAAGCCGTCGACGGGCGCACCCTGGACGCCGACGTCGTGGTTCCCTGCACGGGGTTCCGCCCGGACCTGGACATCCTCCGCGAACTCCGGCTGAACCTCGACCCCGCGGTTGAGGCGCCCGTCGAACTGGGCCCGCTGATCGACCCCGAATTCCACTCCTGCGGGACCGTCCCGCCGCACGGGGCCAGGCTGCTCGCCCACCCGGAAAAGGACTTCTACATTGTGGGCATGAAGTCCTACGGACGGGCTCCCACCTTCCTGCTGGCCACCGGCTACGAACAGGTCCGCTCCGTCACCGCGGCCCTGGCCGGGGACACCGAAGCGGCCAGCACTGTCCAACTGGAACTTCCCGAGACGGGGGTCTGCTCAACCGACGGCGGCGCCAGCTGCGACGTCCCTGCCGCCAGCGCTACTACTGCTGCCGCCCCCGCGGCCGCCACTATCACCGCTGCCGGCGTCGCGGCGTCGGGAGCCAGCGGCTCCGAAGCCGGCTCGTGCTGCTCTGTCCCGCAAACGGTAAGTATCGGCTTCCCCACCGGCCTGTCCCACGGCCGCTCCGGCCTGTCCTGAACGTTCCCTGAACCTGTCCTTGGCCCGATCCGGACCAACCGCGCCCATGAGTTGGAGAAAGTCCCATGACTGAACACCACGACCTCAGCAGAGGCCTGCAGGACAACACCGAACTGCTGCACAGGATCAGCGGGCGGCTCGCGGAAAGGTACGCTGGCACGTTTGCGGCCGAAACCGTCGAACGCTATGTCTTCGAGTCCTATACCGCCTTGGCGCGGACCGCGAAGATCACCACGTACCTGCCCTCCACCACCGAACACTTCGCCAACGACCGGCTCAGGGCCCTGGCCAAGTCCAAGGACGCCGCCACTGCCGATATCCCCGAAGTCCTCTTCGTGTGTGTGCAGAACGCGGGCCGGTCCCAAATGGCCGCCGCCCTGCTGACCGTCGAGGCCAAGGGCAGGATCCATGTCCGCTCGGCGGGTTCCATGCCCGCCGCCGAGCTGGACCCGGCAGTGGTGGCTGTGATGGCGGAGCTGGGCCTTGACCTCTCCCGGGAGTATCCGAAGCCGCTCACCGACGACGTTGTGCGCGCCTCGGACGTGGTGATCACCATGGGCTGCGGCGACTCCTGCCCTATCTACCCGGGAAAGCGCTATGAGGACTGGGAATTGCCGGACCCGGCCGATCAGACCATCGAGACCGTGCGCGAAATCCGGGACCGGATCCATACGCGTGTCAAAACCCTTGCCGCCTCACTCACGAAGGAAACAACGTCCCCATGACCCAGGAAACCTCCGCAGCGAAGAAACCGTCCGTACTGTTTGTCTGCAGCAAGAACGGCGGCAAATCACAGCTCGCAGCCGGGCTGATGAACCAGTTGGCCGGCGGAGCCGTCACCGTCCACTCCGCCGGAACGAAACCCGCCCAATCCCTGAACTCCCAGGCTGTAGAGTCCCTGACCGAACTGGGCATTGACATCACCGGCGAACACCCCAAAGCAATCACCGATGAGGTCCTGGCAGAAGTGGACGCCGTCATCGTGCTCGGAACCGAAGCGAAGCTCAGCCCCATCGAGGGCACCCGCTTCGAGGTCTGGGAAACTGATGAGCCGTCCGAACGAGGCATCGAAGGCATGGAACGCATGCGCCTGGTCCGCGACGACATCAATGCAAGGGTCCGGAAGCTGTATACGGAGCTCACGGGGAGTTAGGCACTGCTGCTCCGGCACGGCCGTTCCAGTACAGCTACCTCACGTCAGCCACCCGTGCCAGCTACTCCGCGTCGCTTTGCCGCAGGCCGTTGGCGTCCAAGGTCACCGAAGCGGTGATGAACCGCCCGCACTGTTCCCCGAACGGGTAGGCGCCGCGGGGCCGGAACTCGAGGCTACGCTGCGGAAGGGCTGATCCATCCGGGGCAGTCCCGGTAGCCGTCAACGCGATCGGTTCCTCGGTGAGGTTGTCGAGCATCAGGTGACCGATCCTTGTCCCGTTCGGCGAAGCCGTGGCCGAACAGACGCCGTCCGGTGTGCAGCCCTGGTCTATTGAATCGCTGCCGGGAAACAGCTCGACGCCGGACTCCTTGCAGACTCCGCCCTGGCACGCCTTAAGGTTCAGTGTTCCCACCTGGGCCGCGTACTCCCGCGCCACCGTCACGGATATGGCCGGGGCCTGCGCGATGGCTGGGCATGGGGCCGGGACGGGGTAGTGATAACAGCCGGTGAGTACCGTCGTCGTCATCAATGCCAGAAGCACCCCTGACTTGCGCATACTTCAGCGTAGATCCGGCGGAATCAGCACTGAACTGCTACCAGGGAAGTGACGTAAACATTGTTATGCCCGGGCATGCGAAGAAAGGCGTCAGGCGGGCAGCCGGTAGCCACCCTGGTGCAGCTGGGCCAGCCCGTCGTTCAGAAGTCCGCCCAGTGCGCGTTCGAGCTGTTCCGGTGCGGAATTGAGCCGGTGAAGTGCGGCCAAAGGAACGCCGATGCCTTCCGGGGCGAATCCGAGGTCAGCGGGCTCCTGCTGGAACATCTCCGCAGGGACGGGAGTCTCGGCGAGCCGGAGCACGGCCAACACTGCGCCGCGGACCTGGCGGTCGGTGCCGTGCCAGGCCTGTCCTTTGGGGATATACGACGGCGGCGGCTCGCCTGCTGCGAGCCACGCGCAGGAGTCCCGGACCGGGCAGGCGGCGCACTTCGGGGCCCGGGCCGTGCAGACCAGCGCTCCAAGTTCCATCACCGCAGCGTTCCAGCGGACGGACTTGCCGGCGTCGTCCGGCAGCAGTTCCGAAGCGAGCCGCATTTCCGCGGCGGTCAGGGAGGGGGAGGGGAGCGCGACGCCGGAAACCAGGCGTGCGTGCACGCGCCGGATGTTCGTGTCCACAACGGTCTCCCGGCGTCCGAAAGCGAAGGCCGCGACGGCTGCCGCCGTGTAGCTTCCCACCCCGGGCAGGGCCAGCAGTTCGAGGTAGTTGCCGGGTACCTTGCCGCCGTGATCGCTGACAATGGCAGCGGCGGCGGCATGGAGGCGCAATGCCCGGCGGGGATAGCCAAGCCGGCCCCAGGCACGGACGGCTTCACCGGCTGGCTCACCCGCGAGGCCGGCAGGGGTGGGCCAGCGCTCGATCCACTCGCGCCAGACCGGCAGCACCCGCACCACCGGGGTCTGCTGCAGCATGATCTCGCTGACCAGGATGCCCCACGGCGAGCACTGCGGTTCCCGCCAGGGAAGATTACGCGCGGTCTGGGCAAACCAGCCGGTGATGCTGCCGTGTAAGGACGTGAGGTGGGCGCCGCTGTCCGTTGGCGGGGCTGGGGTGAGGGTTGAAGCATCGATTCCAACACTGTAATGGATGCGACAAACTGTGACCTTAGCGTTGGCTGGGCGCGCGGCGTGGTGGGACGGCAGAATCCGGCCTGTTCTCTAGCCTAGAAGAATGGGCAGGCAAGGCAATTCATCACCACGCAAGGCGGCATCCGCGTCCCGGACCGGTTCCGGCGGCAGCGGTAAGACCAGCGCGGCTGTCTACCGCCGCCGTCGGCTGTTTGTCGGCGTTGCCGTTCTCCTTGCGGTGGCCCTGGGTTTTGGCGGCTTCGCGGTTGCGGGCGCGTTCAACGGCGAGCCGGCCTCCTCCGCTGACGGCGCTACCGGCAGCGCCAGCGGGCAGGCGCCCGGTCCCAGCGCGTCGCCGTCGGAATTACCGGCGGGAACACCGTCCCCCACCCCCACCCCCACGCCCGCGTGCAACCAGAACCTCGTGACGGTCTCCGCTTCCACGGACAAGGCTGCCTACGGCCCTGACGAGAACCCGCTGCTCAGCCTGAAGGTGACCAACGGCGGCACCATGCCGTGTGAAGTGAACATCGGAACGTCGCAGATGGAGTACCTGATCACCAGCGGGGCAGACAGGATCTTCTCCTCCCGCGACTGCCAGGCCAAGAGCGAAGACCTGGTGAAGACCATCGCCCCGGGGGCCAGCGAGACGGCGAACCTGCCATGGCCACGCAACCGGACCCTTGAAGGCTGCAGCCCCATCGAGGCCAAGCCCGGCGCCGGCGGCGCCTACTACATTTTCACCGCCAAGCTCGGCTCCAAGGCCAGCCCCAAGGCCGTCTTCCAGCTCAACTGACCTGAGCTGGAGTGCATCTCCAACAGTGATGGTCATGCACTGCAGCCCTGCAGCCCTGGTCCGGGTCTTGGCGCTCAGGGAACCGCGGATCCGGCTTTGATGATGTTGGCGATCTCCGCGAATCCGAGCCGTTGTGCGTTCTCCAGGGCCGTGCGGCCTTGGGGGTCGCGAATGTTGGGGTCTGCGCCTGCCGCCAGGAGCTGCCGGACCACATCCTGCTGCCTGGGTCCGCCGTTGTTGAGGAGGATGGCTTCCTGTATGGCCGTCCAGCCGAGGTTGTTGACGTGGTTGACCGGCACCCCGGCTGCAATGAGGATCCGTACCGTTTCGGTGTGGCCGTGTTCGCAGGCGGGAATCAGTGCGGTCCCGCCGTACCGGTTGGTGCTGGACACGTCCGCACCGTTTGCGAGTGTCAGCTGCAGGACGTCGTTGAATCCTTCTGCGCCGGCATACAGGAACGCTGAATCCTGGATGTCATCCTTGGCGTTCACGTTGCCGCCGGCCCTGATCAGTTCGGATACCTGGCCGGCGTCGTTGGCTTTAGCTGCCTGGATGAGGCGCCGGTCCAGTGCGGCCTGCGCCTCCGGGGAGAGGGCGGGCGGACCAGGCGGTGCTGTAACCGACGGGACGGGCGCCGGGGTTGTGGGTGAGGCTGTTCTTCCTGGGGTCACAGCGGCCGTTGGTGAGCCCGGGGCGGGAGGCTCATCAGCTCCCGGGCTGCAGGCCGCCAGTCCCAGCAGCGCTGCGCTGATCAAGAAAAGGTTCCGGTACCCAACCATGGTGACAGCCTACTTCGCAGTGCCGGTTCGGAGGCCTCACTGACCTTCAGCGGGAAGCCCCGGATCCTAGAGGAACCGGTCCAGCAGGCTGGCTTCGGCCATCCGGCTCAGGCCCTCCCGGACGGTGCGGGCGCGCTGATCGCCGATCCCGTCCACGGTCATCAGATCGTCAATCGTGGCGGCCATCAGGAACTGCAGCCCGCCGAAATGGTCTACCAGGCGGTCGGCAACAGCCTTGGGGACCGCCTTGAGGCCGGAGAGCAGCCGGTAACCGCGGGGCTGCACCACGGCGTCGAGGTTTGCCTCGCCGCCCGCAAAGCCGACGATCCCGGAGATCTTGCCCAGATCGATCAGCTCGGTGGGGCCGAGGTTCACCAGGGCACTGACCGCTTTGTCGATGTCCTCTGCCGAGGCGTCCGGCCCAGCGTAGTCGCGGATGATGACATCGCTGCCGGGGCCGCGGCCCACGGTCAGCTCATCCAGCTGTAGGGACAGCAGCCGGCCGTCCTCGCCAAGTTCGAGCACATACTGCGAAATTTCCTCGGAGATGCGGCGGACCATCTCCTGGCGCTGCAGGGTCACGGCCACGTCCCGGACGGTCACCATGGCCTCGATCTCCAGGGCGGACAGCGAGCTGGTTACCTGGTCAAGCCGCGAGCGGTACCGTTCGAGGGTGGCCAAGGCCTGGTTTGCGCGGGCCAGGACCTTTTCCGAGCCCTCCAGGACATGCCGCAGACCGTTCACGTAGAGCGCGATGATCTGCATCGACTGGCTGACGGAGATCACGGGCACGCCGGTCTGGATGGCCACCCGCTCGGCGGTACGGTGCCGGGTGCCGGATTCCTGGGTTTCGATGCTGGAATCGGGGACCAGCTGGACCGCGGCGCGGAGGATGTTCCCGGCGTCCTTGTCGCAGATAATGGCACCGTCCATTTTGGCCAGCTCGCGAAGGCGTGTGGGCGAGAAGTCGATGCCGATATCGAACCCGCCCGAACAGATGGATTCAATGGTCCGGTCGATGCCCAGGACGATCAGTGCACCGGTACGCCCCCGGAGGATGCGTTCCAGTCCATCCCGCAACGGAGTGCCTGGAGCCACTCTTCCCAGAGTCGCCTTGAGCGATTCTTCGGGGCTCCGAGCCATACGTGTTCCCTTCAAAGGTGCAGGCCGCAGCCTGCAGGTACGCCGGATTCAGCCTCCGCCGGCAGGATCGAAAGTACACACTTTCCCGCAAGCTCAATACTAGAGGTAAGAATCGGCGATATCCGCACGGTTAAGCCCTAAAGTGGCCCATGCGGGGTGCCCCTGAAATGCGCATTTCAGGTTCGACGGCGGATGGCCGGGCGGGGTACTTTGGCGGGAATGCAACGGAACCGGACAGGTAACGTGGACACGGATGGATGAGCATAACCCGGGCGCGGCTGTGTGTGCCGTGTGCCACGTGGATACCGCACAGGTCGGCGGGCGCCGCAGCGGCCTATCTTGCAGCCCCTGAATGGCTGGCGGTCGCCGTCGCCTACGAGCGCTATCCGCAATCGGAACCTCATGTGAAGTGCCCCATGAGGGGTCCCTTCGGTGTGGGGCCGTTTGCTGCGATAAACTTGGAACTTGGCTGTCAGAGAGCCACGCTTCCCCGTCAACGCCCGCCGAGCGCCTGGGGTAACCCCAACGCAGCGAAAGTAGCACCGTGTCCCAAGATGTCCAAAGCCCCGCCCGAGTCCACGAGATTCACAAACAGGCGGCCCGGCGTCGGACCTTCGCTGTTATCTCCCACCCTGACGCCGGCAAATCCACGCTGACCGAGGCGCTGGCGCTGCACGCGAAGGTGATCGGCACGGCCGGTGCCTCCAGCGGCAAGGCCAACCGCAAGGAAACCGTCTCGGACTGGATGCAGATGGAAAAGGACCGCGGCATTTCCATCAGCTCCGCAGCCCTCCAGTTCTCCTACCGCGATACCGTCATCAACCTGCTGGACACCCCCGGCCACGCCGACTTCTCCGAGGACACCTACCGCGTCCTGGCCGCCGTCGACTGTGCAGTGATGCTCGTGGACGCCGCCAAGGGCCTGGAAACCCAGACCATGAAGCTGTTCGAGGTCTGCAAGCAGCGCAACCTGCCCATCATCACCGTGATCAACAAGTGGGACCGGCCGGGCCTTGACGCGCTGGCACTGATGGACGAGCTCACCGAACGCACCGGCCTGCAGCCCATGCCGCTGACCTGGGCCGTGGGCATCTCCGGTGATTTCCGCGGTGTCTGGGACCTCCGCAACGACAGGTTCGCCAGTTTCAAGCGCAACAACTCCGGCGCCAACATCGCACTGACCGAGTACTTCACCCCGGAGGAAGCCGCGGTAAGCCAGGGCAGCAACTGGTCCGACGCCGTCGACGAAGCCGGCCTGGTGATCGAATCCAACTCCGAGTTCGACATCGAGGCCTTCCACGCAGGCACCGCCACCCCCATCCTCTTCAGCTCCGCGGCCCTGAACTTCGGCGTGAAGGAACTGCTGGACGCCCTGGTGGATTTCGCCCCGCAGGCCGCTCCGCGCCCCGACGTTGATGGCAGCCCGCGCCCGGTCGAATCGCCCTTTTCGGGTTTCGTCTTCAAGGTCCAGGCCGGCATGAACAAGGCCCACCGCGATCACGTTGCGTTCATCCGCGTCTGTTCCGGCGTGTTCGAACGCGGCATGGTGGTCACCCAGACCCGGACCGGAAAATCGTTCGCCACCAAGTACGCCCAGCAGGTCTTCGGCCGCGAACGCGAGGTCATCGACGAGGCGTACCCCGGCGATGTTGTGGGCCTGGTCAACGCGTCCTCGCTGCGCGTCGGAGACAGCCTCTTCATCGAGGACACGGTGGAGTTCCCGGCCATCCCGCTGTTCGCCCCGGAGCACTTCCAGGTGGCACGCTCCAAGGACCCCAGCCGTTTCAAGCAGTTCCGCCGCGGCATCGAGCAGCTCGAACATGAGGGCGTCATCCAGGTGCTCCGCTCCGACGTCCGCGGGGACCAGGCGCCGGTACTCGCCGCCGTCGGCCCCATGCAGTTCGAAGTGGTGGAGGACCGCATGGCGCACGATTTCAGCGCCCCCATGCGGCTCGAACGCCTGCCGTACTCGATCGCCAGGATTTCGACGGCGGAGGCCATGCCTGCGCTGGCCAACGTCCCGGGCGCAGAGGTGCTTCTGCGCTCCGACGGCGAATACCTCGCCCTGTTCAACGACGTCTGGGCCCTGCGCCGGATCGAGAAGAACCACCCTGATCTGACCCTGGTGCCGATCGGCACGCACAACCCCGCGAAGTAGGGCACTATGACTGCAGTTCACCCCGGTCCGGTTCAACCACGCGCCCTGATCACCGGCGTCGGAACCGTCAATCCGCTCGGCTCCAATGCCGCGGAAACCTGGTCCAGGCTGGTGGCGGGGGAGTCCGGCATCGCCGCACTGGCACATGAATGGGCGGAGCGGCTCCCCGTGCGGATCGCCGGGCAGGTCACAGCCGATCTCGCCGAGCACCTCACCACCCGCGAACTGAAGCGGATGGACCGGTGCGGCCAGTTGGCGCTGGTGGCCGCCCGCGAAGCCTGGCAGCAGGCAGGTGCGCCGGACGTCGATCCTGAACGGTTTGCCGTGGTGATCGGCTCAGCCTACGGCGGACTCGGCTCCACCCTGGAACAGGACCGCACCCTGGCAGAATCGGGCCCGCGCAAGGTCTCACCGCACACTCTTACGCGCCTGATGGTCAACGGCCCCGCCGCTTGGGTGTCCATCGACCTCGGTGCCCGCGGCGGAGCCCGGACCCCCGTCAGCGCCTGTGCGTCCGGCGCCGAAGCGATTGTTCAGGGTGCCGAAATGATCAGGTCCGGAGCTGCCGACGTCGTCATCGCCGGCGGTGTGGACGCGTCAGTCAATGACCTGGTCATCACCGGTTTCTCCCAGATCCGTGCCCTCTCCACCCGCAACGCGGAACCGGAGCTTGCATCGCGCCCGTTCGACGGCGGCCGCGACGGTTTTGTCCTCGCTGAGGGCGCCGGCATCGTGGTGCTGGAGAGCGAAGAACACGCCCGCGCGCGCGGCGCCGCGGTGCTCGGCGCAGTGGCCGGCGGCTCGGTGACCTCCGACGCCAATGACATTGTGGCTGCCGATCCCGCCATGCAGCGCAGGGTGATGCAGAAGGCCCTGGCGTCGGCCGGGCTGGAAGCCACGGACATTGGTTTCGTCCACGCCCACGCCACCTCCACTCCTGTGGGTGACCGGCTCGAGGCGCAGGCCATCAGCGCTATCTTGGGTCCCGACGTGCCGGTGACCTCCACCAAGGGCCACACCGGCCACCTCCTGGGCGGCGCCGGCGCACTTGCCGCCGTGGTGGTGGTCCAGGCGCTGCAGACCGGGCAGCTCCCCGGAACCCTGAATGTTGAGTCGCTGGACCCGGAACTGAACCTGAACGTGGTCACGGAAACGGTCCGCGCCCTGGCGCCCGGCTCGGCGCCGGCCGGCCTGGTAAACGCGTTCGGCTTCGGCGGCCACAGCGTCGCCCTGGTGATCACCAAGGCTTAATTGCCGCCCGGAGTACGCTGGGACCGGACTCAACAACAAGGAGGCTGCCGTGACCCAGGAAGCACTCGGGGCCCCGTTCAACACCCACGAACTCCGGCAGGCATTCGGCTCGTTTGCCACCGGTGTCACGGTGGTGACGTGCAATGCCGATGACGGGGTGCCGCATGGCGCCACGGTGAATGCCTTCACCGCCGTATCCCTGGATCCGCCACTCGCGCAGGTGACATTGACCCGCACCTCGCGGGCCGCCCGTTATCTGGAGGGCGCGCCGTTTGCCGTCAACATCCTGTCCCTCGACCAGATGGACGTGGCCCTCCACTTCGCCGGCAGTGTCATGGACGAGGAACCGGAATGGACCCTGGACGGCGACGTGCCCATCCTGACAAGGAATGCGGCCACTATTGAATGCCGGCCGTGGAACATCTACGACGGCGGCGACCACATCATCGTGGTGGGCGAGGTGATCTCCCTCGAGGTCACCGGGCGCGAGCCGCTGCTCTACTTTGGTGGCCGCTTCCATGAAATCGGACCGCTCGTGGACGGCACGGCAGGGGACCGGGCGGCTGAGGTGGCTGAAGCGCCCGACGACGGCTGGTTTGCCGGTGCCAGGTCCTTCAAGCCACTGAGCCACGAAGCCTAGGCTTACCTGAAACCAGCCCTATCCGATCAGCAGGCTCAAAGCCTCCGTCAGGTGTTCCACTTCCCGGACCGAGAACCCGGCTGGAACGGGGCCCGGGCCGTTATGGCTGGCAGGAACCACCGCGTGGGTGAAGCCCAGCCGGTGCGCCTCCTGGATCCGCTGGTTGATGCCGGGCACCGGGCGCACTTCGCCGGCCAGGCCCACTTCCCCGAAAGCGATCAGCCTGATGGGCAGCGGTTTGCGGGCCTTGGCGGAGGCGACGGCAAGGGCAACTGCGAGGTCCGTAGCGGGTTCGCTGAGCTTGACCCCGCCCACTGTGGCCACGTAGGAATCGTCCTTGTGGAGCAGGCAGCCGGCCCGCTGCTGGAGTACCGCCAGGAGCATGGACACCCGTGAGCTGTCCAGGCCGCTGGTGGCGCGGCGGGGCTGTGAGTTGGCGCTTTCGGCCAGCAGTGACTGCACCTCGGCCAACAGCGGCCGCCGCCCTTCCATGGTCACGGTGATGCAGGTGCCGGAGACGGGCTCCTTGGTGCGGCTGACAAAAAGCCCGCTGGGGTCCGTAAGCCCTTCGATGCCGTTCTCGTTCAGGTCGAAACAGCCGACGTCGTCCGTGGGGCCGTAGCGGTTCTTGACGGCCCGCAGCATCCGAAGGCGGGAATGGCGTTCGCCCTCGAACTGGCAGACCACGTCCACCAGGTGTTCGAGCAGCCGCGGGCCGGCGATGGAGCCGTCCTTGGTCACGTGACCCACCAGGAGCGTGGTCATGTTGCGCCGTTTGGCCGCCGCGATGATGGAAGCGGCCACCTCCCGGACCTGGGAAACGCCGCCTGCGCTGCCATCCACGTCCGCGCTGCTGAGCGTCTGGACCGAGTCGACAATCAGCAGCCTCGGTTCGATCTTTTCCACCTGGCCCAGTGCCTGGCCGAGGTCCGTTTCCGCCGACAGGTAGAGGGAATCGGCGACGGCGTCGATCCGTTCGGCGCGCAGCTTCACCTGCGCTGCGGACTCTTCACCAGTGACATACAGGACGTCCTGCGCGGTGCGGGCGAACTTCGCGGCGACGTCCAGCAGCAGCGTTGACTTCCCCACGCCGGGTTCGCCGGCCAGCAGGATGACGGCGCCCGGAACCAGTCCACCGCCCAGCACCCGGTCCAGTTCGTCAACCCCGGTGGGCAGGAAAGCCGCCGTGGTGGCGTCCACCTCGGCAATGCGGCGGGCAGGCTCGAGAACCGTGGTGGCCGCCGTCGTCCGCGCCACCGCGGTGCCGGTTTCCTCAACGGTGCCCCAGGCTTGGCACTCGCCGCAGCGCCCCACCCACTTCACTGCCGTCCAGCCGCATTCGGCGCATTTATACGCGGGCGCCTTGGACGCGCGGGTTGTCTTTGTAGCCATGGGTTCCACCCTACTGGCGGGCACTGACATTGCCCGCAGCCGCACACAACCAGCCGCCCACCCCGGGCCTGATAGGCCGGAGCTACCGTGTGAGAGAGCGCTCTCTTGACAGTGATGCGCGCCACGCTTAGGGTTGGGGGACTTGCAAGAGAGCGCTCTCTCAGACCGAGCTATTTCCCCCACAAAGGAGTGACCGTGAAACTCTCACGACGAAATACCGCTGCCGCCATAGCGGGAGCAGCAGCCCTGGCCATGCTGGCCACCGGCTGCGGAAGCAGTCCAGACCAGGCAGCCAGCGCGGACAATCCCGTTGAACTGACGGTTACCACCTTCGGAACCTTCGGCTACAACGATCTCTACGGCGAGTACGAGCAGGCAAACCCCGGCGTCAAGATCAAAGCCACGAACATCGACCGTGGCTCGAACGCCCGCACCGACGCCTTCACCAAGCTGGCAGCCGGCTCAGGCCTCAGCGATGTAGTGGCCATCGAGGAAGGTTGGCTGGGCTCCATCATGGAAGTCTCCGACCAGTTCGTGGACCTTAACGAGCACGGCGCCGCGGACATCAAAGCCAACTGGGTTGACTGGAAATACCAGCAAGGCACCGACCCCGCCGGCCGCGTGATCGGCTACGGCACGGACATCGGTCCGCAGGGGCTTTGCTACAACGGGAAACTCTTCGAGGCAGCGGGCCTTCCCAGCGACCGTGAATCCGTGGCAAAGCTGTTCGGTGGGCAGGACGCCACCTGGGAGAAATACTTCGAACTCGGCAAGCAGTACAAGGCCGCCACCGGGAAGGCCTGGTATGACCAGTCCGGTTTCGTGTGGAATTCCATGGTGAACCAGATGGACGAGGGCTATTACACCAAGGGCGGCGAGCTCAACGTCGACGGCAACGCTGAAATGAAGGACAAGTTCGAGATGCTCGCTGCCGGAACTGCAGCCGGGCTGTCCGCCAACCAGACCCAGTGGGACTGGGGAAACGGCAAGGCATTCGTTGACGGCTCCTTTGCCACGTTTGTCTGCCCGGGCTGGATGCTGGGCACCATCAAGGGCCAGTTGGAGTCCGCCGGCGGCGGTGCCGGCAGCGGGTGGGACTTTGCGGATGTCTTCCCCGGCGGTGCGTCCAACTGGGGCGGGGCGTTCCTTTCCGTACCCAAGACCTCAGAGCACCCGGCAGAGGCTGCGAAGCTTGCAGCCTGGCTCACCGCTCCCGAGCAGCAGGTCAAGCAGTCCGCGGCAGCCAACAACTTCCCCAGCACCCTCAAGGCCCAGGAGAAGCTGGTCCAGGACGCCACGCCCAACGTGCTCTTCAACAACGCCCCCACCGGCGCCATCCTGGCCAACCGGGCCAAGGGTGTGGTTGCCCAGTTCAAGGGGCCGGATGATTCGGTCATCCAAGAGAACGTGTTCGGCCCGGCCCTGAAGACCCTCGACGCCGGGACCGCCAATGCGGACAAGGCCTGGTCTGAAGCCCTGCGCCTCCTCAACGACCTGGTGGTCAACAACTAGCAAGACCCGCTGTGGGGCCTCCCGTGAAGGGAGGCCCCCCGATGGAGTGCGAGAGCCTCATGACAACTACGCTGAACCGGTCCGCAAAGCCTGCGGCCAAACACCAACCCACCTTCAAGCAGCGCCTGGCCATCTTCGATGTCAAGGCATCCCCCTACTTCTACGTCGCGCCGTTCTTCATCCTTTTTGCCCTCGTGGGCCTTTTCCCCCTGGTCTACACATTCTTCGTGAGCCTCTTCGACTGGCACCTGCTCAAGGGCCAAGGACAGTTCGTGGGGCTGGAGAACTTCGCGGAGGTCCTGCAGGACCGTTTCTTCTGGAATTCCCTCTTCAACACCATGAGCATCTTCCTGCTCTCGGCCATCCCGCAGCTCGCCGTCGCGCTCTTCCTGGCGGCGGTGCTGGACCAGAACCTCCGGGCCAAGACCTTCTGGCGCATGAGTATCCTGCTGCCGTACATCGTGACCCTGGTTGCGGTGGCCATGATCTTCACCAACATGTTCGGCGAGCAGTACGGCCTGATCAACAACATCCTGGGCAACTTCGGCCTGGACCCGGTGATGTGGAAGAACGAGACACTGCCGAGCCACATTGCCATCGCCACCATGGTGAACTGGCGCTGGACCGGCTACAACGCCCTGATCCTGCTGGCGGCCATGCAGGCGGTGCCGCGCGACCTCTACGAATCCGCGGCCCTCGACGGCGCTGGAGCAGTCCGGCGGTTCTTCAGCATCACGCTGCCCAGCATCAGGCCCACCATGGTGTTCGTAGTCATCACGGCCACCATCGGCGGCCTCCAGATCTTCACCGAACCCAGGCTGTTCGATCCCGCCACAGCCGGCGGATCGCAACGACAGTTCCAGACCACCGTTCTTTACCTCTGGGAAATGGCCTTCCAACGCCAGAACTTCGGCAAGGCATCAACCATCGCGTGGCTGCTCTTCCTGATCATTGTGCTGTTCGGCCTCATCAACTACCTGATCTCCCGCAGAATCGCGACGGCGGACGCAGCCAAGCCCCGCACCCGTGCTGAAAGGACAAAGAGATGAGCATCATCGACCGCGCAGAACCAGTGCCGGACCGGGCACCTGCCATGGGATCACCCACAGGCACGGCGCGGCCAACAAGTCCGGCACCCTTCCGCAAGCGGTTCTTCGGCACGGGTCTGCGCCCTGGATTCCTCAGTTACGGGCTGCTGCTCGCCTTCCTGCTCTCCTCCGCCTACCCGCTGTGGTGGTCCGTGGTGATCGGCAGCAGGTCCAACGAGGCCCTGGGCGAAACATGGCCGCCGT
The DNA here is from genome assembly GCF_049895945.1 of Pseudarthrobacter sp. DSP2-3-2b1. NCBI lineage: Bacteria > Bacillati > Actinomycetota > Actinomycetes > Micrococcales > Micrococcaceae > Pseudarthrobacter > Pseudarthrobacter sp. DSP2-3-2b1. The sequence goes on from NZ_JAFCTI010000011.1 coordinate 73,359, forward strand.
TGCTGCCGGGCGGAAACTTCTGGACGAACGTGGGCGAGGTCTTCGATACCGTTCCGTTCTGGCTCGCCCTCGGAAACAGTGTCCTGATCTCCGGAATCATCACGGTCTCGGTAGTGGGCTTCTCCACGCTCGCCGGCTACGCCTTTGCCAAGCTGAGGTTCCGCGGCCGGAACGGCCTCATGCTGATGGTGGTTGCAACCATGGCCATCCCCACCCAGCTGGGCATCATCCCGCTGTTCATGGTCATGCGGACCCTCGGCTGGACAGGTGAGATCGGCGCCGTCGTGGTTCCAACGCTGGTGACCGCCTTCGGTGTCTTCTTCATGCGGCAATACCTCGTTGACGTCATTCCGGACGAACTTATCGAGTCCGCCCGCATGGACGGCGCCAACATGATCTCCACGTTCTGGCACGTAGCCATCCCTGCAGCCCGCCCGGCGATGGCCATTCTGGGGCTGTTCACGTTCATGACGGCCTGGACGGACTTCCTCTGGCCGCTCCTGGTGCTCGACGCCGGCAACCCCACCCTGCAGACGGCGCTCAGCCAGCTGCAGTCCGCCCGTTACGTGGACTATTCGGTGGTCCTGGCAGGCGCAGTGCTGGCCACCCTCCCGCTGCTGGTGCTTTTCGCGCTGGCAGGAAAACAACTCATCTCAGGAATCATGCAAGGAGCAGTGAAGGGTTAATGCCACATTCGACATACACGCGGCAGTGGCCGAAAGGCTTCCTCTGGGGATCCGCGACGGCGGCGGCCCAGATTGAGGGGGCCAGTCACCAGGGCGGCAAGGAGGATTCCGTGTGGGACCACTTTGCCCGGGTTCCCGGTGCCATCGCCAAGGGCGAGAACCTGGAGCACGCTGTGGACCACTACCACCGGATGCCCCAGGACGTTGCGCTGATGAAGGAACTGGGACTGGACTCCTACCGCTTCTCCACCAGCTGGGCACGTGTCCGCCCGGGGGACCGTGCGTCCAATGCGGAGGGCCTGGACTTCTACTCACGCCTGGTGGATGAACTCCTGGAAGCCGGGATCATGCCCTGGCTGACGCTTTACCACTGGGACCTGCCGCAGGCACTGGAGGAGAAGGGCGGCTGGGCGAACAGGGACACCGCCTACCGGTTCGAGGAATACGCGCATGACGTCTACACGGCGCTGGGGGACAGGGTCCGGCAATGGACCACCTTCAACGAGCCGTTCTGCTCCTCGTTGCTCGGCTATGGATCGGGCGTCCACGCCCCAGGCCGGCAGGAGCCCCGGGCGGCAATCGCTGCCGTCCACCACCAGCACCTCGCCCACGGCCTGGCGGTAAACGCCCTGCGGGAACGCGGTGCCCAGCACCTGGGAATCACGCTGAACCTCAGCAACTCCATCCCCCGCGACCCTCAGGACCCTACCGACCTGGATGCCGCGCGGCGCTTCGACTCCCTGCAAAACCGGATCTTCCTCGATCCCATCCTGCGCGGCAGCTACCCGGAGGACACGCTGCATGACCTCGCACCCTTTGGATTGCCGGAACTAATCCTCCCCGGCGACCTGGAGGCAATCAGTGCGCCGCTGGATTTCCTGGGCGTCAACCACTACCACGATGACCTCATCAGCGGACACGCGGATGACGCCGGGAGTGATGGGCACTCCGGGGGAGCGGAACGTGTTGCGGCCTCGCCGTGGATCGGGTCCGAGGACATTGCCTTTCCCAGCCGCGGCCTCCCGCGGACGGCGATGAACTGGGAGGTAAACCCTGATGGGCTACGGAAACTGCTGGTCCGGCTCGGCGCGGAGTACCCCACCCTCCCGCCGCTCTACATCACCGAAAACGGCGCCGCCTATGAGGACACAGCCAGTCCGGACGGCGCGGTCCATGACAGCGAACGCACCAGCTTTATCCTTGACCACGTGGCTGCGGTGGGAGAAGCCATCGACCAGGGCGCTGACGTGCGGGGCTACTTCGTGTGGTCCCTGCTGGACAACTTCGAGTGGTCCTGGGGATACGGGAAGCGTTTCGGGATTGTGCGCGTGGACTACACCACGTTCGAACGCACCATCAAGGACAGCGGCCACGCCTACGCCGGGCTGATCGCAGCGGCAAAACGAGCTGCGTCGCGGCTTCCGGCCTTCCTGCCTGCCTAAACTGAAGTACCGGGCGCAAGCCCGCTCAACATCACGGAGCGAAGAAAAAGTGAAGCAAGACACCAGTGGCAGCCGGCCGGCGCCCACCCTTGAAATGGTGGCCGCCCTGGCCGGCGTGTCGAGAGCCACCGTCTCACGCGTGGTGAACGATGTGCCCAGCGTGGACGAGGACATCGCCGCGAAGGTCCGCCAGGCCATCCTCGCCGTGAACTACACACCAAACCGCGCAGCCCGCTCCCTTGCCAGCCGCAGGCCCAATTCGGTGACCCTGATCGTTCCTGAATCCACCTCCAAGGTCTTTGCTGATCCGTTCTTCGCCTCCGTGGTCCAAGGGGTGGCGCTCTACCTGGCGGACACCGATTACACGCTGAACATGGTGATTGCCTCAGAGGCCAAGCCCGAGAAAACCAGGGCGTTCCTGCTCGGCGGCAACGTTGCGGGCGCACTGGTGGTGTCCCACCACGCAGGTGACAGATCGTGGGCACACGTCAGCGACCACATCCCCATGGTGTTCGCCGGCAGGCCCTTGGCCGAGGGCGGAAGCTACTACGTGGACGTGGACAACGAGGCTGCCGCGGAAGGCGCAACCCGGGTACTGGTGCAACGCGGACGCACCCACATTGCCACAATCGCCGGTCCCCAGGACATGCCGCCGGGGGTGGACAGGCTCGCCGGCTGGAGGAAGGCCCTCGACGCTGCCGGGCTGGATGATTCACTGGTGGAATATGGCGATTTCACCCTCTCATCCGGGGCCAGGGCAATGCGAAGGCTGCTGGAACGCGGCAAGCCGCTGGACGGGCTTTTTGTGGCCAACGACCAGATGGCTGCAGGAGCTTACACAGTCCTTCAGGAGCGTGGGCTGAAAATTCCCGGCGAGGTAGCGGTGGTGGGATTCGACGACGACTCCTTTGCCACCTCAGTGAATCCGCAGTTGACAACCGTCCACCACCCCGTCATTGAGCTGGGCAAGAAGATGGCAGAGGTCCTGGTGGATCTGATCGAGGGGAAGCCTGCCGAGCAGGTTACGCGGATCCCCACCTCGCTCGTCATCCGTGACTCGGCCTGACGTGACCGTGACGGACGAACGTCCCCTCAACTGGGGAGTGGTGGCCACCGGCCGGATCGCACAGCGCGTAACCCGTGACCTGGCCCGCTTGGAAGGCGCCGTCCTGCAGGCGGTAAGCTCACGCAGCGCCTCCGCCGCGAAGGACTTCGCCGGGCAGCATGGCTTCGCTGCCAGCTATCACGATCAGCCCGACGTGAAAGGCTACGAGCAGCTTTTTGACGATCCTTTGGTGAACGTGGTCTATATCGCCACGCCGCACGCCCAGCACTTCGAGGTTGCAAAGGCAGCCCTTGAGGCAGGGAAACACGTGCTGTGCGAGAAACCCCTCACCATCAACGCCCGGGAAGCCCGGGAACTCACGTCCCTGGCGGGGCGGCGGCAGCTGTTCCTGATGGAGGCCGTGTGGACCCGTTTCCTGCCCGCAACCCGGCGGGCACTGGACGTGATCAGGAGCGGTGGAATCGGAGAGGTCCGCTGGTTGCAGGCCGATCTTGGCTTCGCAGCGACGTACGATCCGAAAGACCGACTCTGGGACCCGGCGGCCGGCGGGGGAGCGCTCCTGGACCTCACGGTCTACCCGCTGACCTGGGCAGTCAGCACCTTGGGATTTCCGGCCCAAATCACCGCTGCCGGCCAGTTGAATCACGACGGCGTGGACGTCCAGAACACCGTGACCCTGCACTACCCAAACGGTGCTGCCGCGCAGCTCGTTTCATCCCTGCAGTCCAACAGCCCCGGTACCGTCACCGTCAGCGGCACGGAGGGCTGGCTCCGCACCGGTTCTCCGCTGTACAACCCGCGGAGCCTGCACTACAGCGGGCCTGGCGGCTTGGTGCGGACAGAGGAGTTCCCCGAGGAGACCGAGGGTTTCATCCACGAACTGAGGGAAACAGCCCGGTGCATCCGGGCCGGTCTGCTGGAAAGCCCGCTGATGCCGTGGGATGAAAGCGTGCGGATAATGCAGCTCCTGGACGAGCTCCGGCAACAGCTGGGCCTGCGCTACGCGAACGATCCCTAAAGCCCGGGCAGCACGTCCCGGGCCTCCTGCGCGTCCATGCCGGCGGCCTCCAGGAGGTCCACCATCAGGGGCCGGAACAGCATCACTACGGTCTCACCCTCCAGCCGCTCCACGTCCAGCAGCTTCGGATGGAGCCGCAGGGCAATCTCACTGAAGTCCTGACGGGCGGCGCGCATGTGGGCGCGGCGGACGCCGTCGTGCGTTTCGGCCAGACCGAGCGAGAGTTCATCAATGGCGGCAGCGGTTTCGCGGAGGACATCGGCGATGTTCTCCGTGGCCTCATCGGAGAGAGCCGCATGGTTGATGGCGCTGGTGAGCCGCCGGGCAAAGACCCTGCTGTTGCGGAGGGCAAGGTCGATGAAGTCGAGCGATTGCTTGAGCCGATCCAGTTCATCCCGGTGCCTGCGGTAAGCCGGCGAGAGCGTTGCCACTTCACCGGAAGCACGCAGGGAATGGCGCATCGCGTCCACCAGCGGCTGGCAATTCCGGCCCCGGACCAGCGCGTGCCAGGCCTTGGTGGAGTCACTTTCGACCAAAGCTGACGCGCATTCGCGCAGCACTTCTGCGAGCTCGTGGAGGAGTTTCCGGACGTCGCTGCGCGGTTCACGGCGCGGATCCTTGGGCACGAGGATGGTCACCAGCAGCGCGAACAGCCCACCGATGATTGCATCGATGCTGCGTGTGAACGGCCCGCCGGCCGGCGCCGGCAGCAGCACCACCAGCAGTGATTGCAGCCCCAACTGGGTGGTGAAGATGTTGCCGCTGTCCAGGAAGCGCGCCAGCAGGATGGAGACAAGGAGTACGACGGCGGCAACCCAGATTTCGCCGCCCAGCCAGTGGAGGAGCAGGTCACCCACAGCGATGCCGATGGTGCAGCCCAGCCCCACTTCCACCACGCGGCGCAAGCGCGGTTCCCGCGAGAAGCCCAAGGCAATCAGCGAGGAGGTTGCGGCGAAGAGCGGGCCCGAATGCCCCAGCACGTACTCGGCGAACGCGTACGCCCCTACGGCACAGGCCGTCATCTGAATGGCGGGGAACAGCGAGTTGCGGCTGCGGATCAGGCCGGTCCGGATGCGGCCGCGCAGGAAGCGCCTGCTTGCTGAGAATCCCGCTGCGATGGCCATGGGTTCCAGTCTATTTGCCGTGGCCCTCGAAATTTGCGGCCCTTGAGGATAGGCCTTATCCCACTACGTCCGAAAGTGTGACGTGCGCAATGGCAACGCTGCACATGTTGGCCAATATCCAACCTCCGTTCACCTTCCGTTCACTTTCGGCAGCCAATTCCTTTACCTGCTGCCCCTAAATTCGATGAAGGTACAAAACGTACGCATCGCGCTGCAGGGCGTCTCCAGTCCTGCCCGCTCCTGAATAACCCTGGAAGGGGTACATCTAGTGAAGGCACTCCGCTTCGGCCGCCACGCGGCTATCGCTGTTATCGCAGCCGGCGCTCTCGCGCTTACCGCCTGCGGTTCAGACCAGGTCACTGGCACAGCGCCTGCTGGCAGCCAGTCCGCCGGCCCCAAGGTCACCGGCACGCTCACCGGCATCGGTGCCTCCTCCACCGGCGCAGCCATGGACGCTTGGAAGGCCGGCTTCGCAGCCGCCAACTCCGGCGCCACCGTGCAGTACTCCCCGGACGGCTCGGGCGCAGGCCGCAAGGCCATCATCGACGGCTCGGCCCAGTTCGCCGGTTCCGACGCTTACCTCAAGGATGAAGAGCTCGCCAGCTCCAAGACCCAGTGCGGCCCCGAAGGCGCCATCAACATCCCGGTTTACATCTCCCCGATCGCTGTCGCGTTCAACCTCCCCGGTATCACCGAGCTGAAGCTCGACGCCGTCACCGTTGCCAAGATCTTCCGCGGCGAGATTGCCACCTGGAACGATCCCTCCATCGCTGCCCTGAACCCGGGCGTCACCCTCCCGGACACCAAGGTCACCCCGGTGAACCGCTCTGACGACTCCGGCACCACCACCAACTTCACCGAATATCTGGCCGCTGCCGCTGCCGAGGTCTGGACCGACAAGGCTTCCGGTGTCTGGCCCGCAACCCTGCAGGGCGAGAACGCCAAGGGAACCTCCGGTGTGGTCAAGACCGTCACCGACACCCCGGGTGCTGTGACCTACGCCGATGACTCCGCCGTTGGCGGCAAGCTCGGTACCGCTTCGATCAAGGTCGGCGAGGAGTTCGTCAAGATCTCTGCCGAGGCTGCAGCCAAGGCTGTCGAAGCCGGCAAGCCCGTCGAAGGCCGCTCCGCCACCGACGTCGCCATCAAACTGGACCGTAAGACCACCGCAGCGGGCGCCTACCCGATCGTCCTGGTCTCCTACCACGTTGTCTGCACCGCCTACGACAAGCAGGAAACCGTTGATCTGGTCAAGGCCTTCGAAAGCTATGTAGTCTCAGATGCAGGCCAGCAGGCAGCTGCTGACTCCGCGAAGTCCGCCCCGCTTTCCCCGGCCCTCGCCGAGAAGGCCGTCAAGGCGATTGAATCCATCAAGGTCAAGTCCTAGTACCTGTCCCTGAACCGAGTTCCCCGCCACGCCGCAAGGCGGGGCGGGGAACTTGGCATTGCAAGCTAGCTTTCTGGCACCACCACAACCGAAGGGTCTTCAATGACCGCCACCTCCCTGAGTTCTTCCCAGGGCGCAGGCCGCGCCGGGGACAAGATCTTTTCCGGCGCCGCCCTGGCCGCCGGATGCCTCATCCTCGCCGTCCTGTTCGGCGTGGCATTGTTCCTCGTTGTACAGGCCATTCCGGCATTGACGGCACCGGCCGCTGAAATCCAGGGCGGTGAAGGCTTCTTCGCCTACATCTGGCCGATCGTCATCGGTACCCTCATCGCCGCAGTCATCGCACTGGTGATCGCCACCCCTGTGGCTATTGGCGTGGCGCTGTTCATCTCGCACTTCGCTCCGCGCGGACTCGCTTCGGCCCTCGGTTATGTGGTTGACCTCCTGGCCGCCATCCCCTCCGTTATCTACGGTGCATGGGGTGCTGCGTTCCTCGCCAAGGAAATCTCCCCGGCCTACAACTGGCTCGCCCAGAACATGGGCTGGCTGCCCATCTTCCAGGGTCCGGCCTCCGCTACCGGCAAAACCATTCTGACCGCGGGCATTGTGCTCTCGGTGATGGTCCTGCCCATCATCACTTCCCTGAGCCGTGAAATCTTCCTGCAGACCCCCAAACTCCATGAAGAGGCCGCGCTGGCACTTGGCGCAACGCGCTGGGAAATGATCAAAATGGCCGTCCTCCCGTTCGCCCGTCCGGGCATCATCAGCGCCGTCATGCTTGGCCTGGGACGCGCTCTTGGCGAGACCATGGCCGTCGCTCTGGTGCTCTCCTCCGGAGCGCTCACCGCCAGCCTGATCACCTCCGGCAACCAGACCATCGCCGCCGAAATCGCCCTGAACTTCCCCGAAGCCAGCGGACTGAAGGTGAGCACCCTGATTGCGGCGGGCCTGGTCCTGTTCCTCATCACGCTTGCCGTGAACATGGTGGCCCGCTGGATCATCAGCCGGCACAAAGAATTCTCGGGAGCAAACTAAATGTCCTCCACTCTTACTCCGGTACGCAGCAAGCGCTCAGCCCTGACCAAGGGGCAGCTGCCCCCGTTCGCGCCCTACATTGTCCTGGCTCTGGCGCTCATCATCGGAGCCGCAATCCTGGCCCTGATCGGCTTCAATGCCTTTGGCTGGGGCATTGTCTCCGCCATCCTGTTCGCAGCGGGACTGGTGACCTGGAGCGCCGTCGTCGAAGGTTCCCGCAAGGCCAAGGACAAGCTGGCCACCTGCCTGGTTGTGGGCTCGTTCCTGATCGCGCTGCTTCCGCTGATTTCCGTGATCTGGACAGTGCTGGTCAACGGTGTCCCCGGACTCGTCGCCCCCGGCTTCCTCACGAGTTCCATGAACGGCGTCACGGGCGTCTACGACACCCGGGCGGTGGAAGAGGGCGCACCCGTAATCGGCGGCATCTACCACGCCCTCCTGGGCACCGTTCAGATCACCTTGGTGGCCACCTTGATCTCGGTCCCCGTGGGCCTGCTGACGGCCATTTACCTGGTTGAATACGGCAACGACGGCCGCCTGGCCCGCGCCATCACCTTTTTTGTCGACGTGATGACAGGCATCCCCTCCATCGTGGCCGGCCTCTTCGCCGCAGCCTTCTTCTTTGCTGTGGTGGGGCCGGGCACCAAGACCGGTGCCGTGGCCGCCGTCGCCCTCGCAGTCCTGATGATCCCGGTGGTGGTCCGCTCCAGCGAGGAAATGCTGAAGATCGTCCCCAATGAACTGCGTGAAGCGGCCTACGCGCTTGGCGTTCGCAAGTGGCGCACCATCCTCAAGGTGGTCATCCCGACGGCGATCTCCGGCATTGCGTCGGGCATCACCTTGGCGATCGCCCGTGTTATTGGCGAGACTGCTCCTATCCTGGTCACCGCCGGGTTTGCCACCAGTATCAACAGCAACGTCTTCGGTGGCTGGATGGCCTCTCTGCCGACGTTCATCTACACCCAGATCCTGAACCCCACCTCGCCGGCGAATCCGGATCCGTCATCGCAGCGTGCGTGGGGCGCCGCCCTGGTCCTGATCATCCTGGTGATGGTCCTGAACCTCGGTGCCCGCCTGATCGCCAAAGCATTCGCTCCGAAGACCGGCCGCTGACACTTCCCTCCGGAAGCCGGCCCTGCCAAGCTATTTCTATCCAAAGTAAGTGAAGGAACACCATGTCTAAGCGCATCGACGTCAAAGACCTGAACGTGTACTACGGCGATTTCCTGGCCGTGGAGGACGTCAGCATCTATATCGAGGCCAAGTCCGTGACGGCTTTCATCGGTCCTTCAGGCTGTGGAAAGTCCACTTTCCTGCGCACCCTGAACCGCATGCATGAGGTCCTGCCCGGCGCCCGCGTGGAAGGCGAGGTCCTGCTGGACGGCGACAACCTCTACGGCCCCGGCGTTGACCCGGTAACGGTCCGCGCCCAGATCGGCATGGTGTTCCAGCGGCCTAACCCGTTCCCCACCATGTCCATCCGGGACAACGTGCTGGCCGGCGTGAAGCTGAACAACAAGAAGATCTCCAAGGGCGAGGCTGACGTCCTGGTGGAGCGGTCCCTGCAGGGCGCGAACCTGTGGAACGAAGTCAAGGACCGGCTGGAAAAGCCCGGCTCCGGCCTGTCAGGCGGCCAGCAGCAGCGGCTCTGCATCGCCCGGGCCATTGCCGTTGAACCGCAGGTGATCCTCATGGATGAGCCGTGTTCGGCACTGGACCCGATCTCCACCCTGGCCATCGAGGACCTCATCAATGAGCTCAAGGACCAGTACACGGTAGTCATCGTGACCCACAACATGCAGCAGGCAGCCCGTGTTTCGGAGAAGACGGCCTTCTTCAACATCGCCGGCACCGGCAAGCCGGGCAAGCTGATCGAATACGGCAACACCCAGAACATCTTCAGCAACCCCACGGTGAAGGCCACGGAAGACTACGTCTCCGGCCGCTTCGGATAGTCCCCGCCGCGGCCCTAACCTCGCGGGCTCGGCCAGGGAACCCGGGCGGCGTGGGCCCATCACCACCGCGACACTGCGTCGACTGCTCCGTCAGCACCCCTTTGGAAGCTCAGAAGGGCGCTGACGGAGCAGTCGATGCGCGTTTAAGCTGCGGCTGGCTATCCAGCCAAGGGTGACAAGGCCAGGGCCACCACAAACGCGCCGGCGGCGGCTGCAACAGGAGTGAGGATCCAGAGCCCGAAGATCTGCATCACGAGCTTCCTGTTGGTGACGGCGAAGTGCTGGTTTTCGCCGGCGCCCAAAACGGACGACGTCACTGTATGGGTGGTAGAAAGCGGCAAATGGAGCGCAATCGCTCCGAGAAACAGCATCAGAGCGCTGTAAATCTGGGCCACGGAACCCCGCAGCGGGTCAACGCGGGTGATCTTGTACCCAATGGTGTGCGAAATGCGCCAACCGCCAAAAAGCGTACCGACTGTCAACATCACCGCAGAGAACAGGGCTACCCACAGGGGGATGCTGTCGCCGTCGGAATAGCCGCCCGCGAACAGGGCAAGGAGCAGCACAGCACCAATACGCTGTCCGTCCTGCAGGCCGTGGCCGAAAGCCACGGCACCGGCAGCGATGGCCTGGCTGCGGCGGAACCGCTGGTTCACCACGTTGGGCTGTGTGTAGCGGGCGGCCCACGTGGCGGGAAATACCAGCAGGTAGGCGCCAACGTAGGCGATCACGGGCGACAACAGGAGGGGAAGGCCCACCTGGAGCATCAGGGACCGGTCTACGCCGCCCACGCCCGCCCCGCCCACGGCCAGGCTGGCAAGCCCGGCCCCGGCCAGTCCGCCCACCAAGGCGTGGGTGGAGGACGCAGGGATGCCGCGCCACCACATCAGCAGGCCCCACGCTGAGGCACTGGCCAGACCCGCAAGCAGGATGCTGAGGCCGCTGTCGCCTTCGGGCAGGTGGATCCAGGTGTGGCTGACGGCCACCACCACGGTGGCGCTGAGCAAAGCACCGAGGAAGTTGAAGAGGGCTGCCAGCAGCACGGCCACGGACGGGGTGAGTGCCCGCGTCCGGACGGCAAGCGCCACCGACGTCGAGACGTCGCGGAAGCCGTTAAGGAAGGCAAACGTAGCGGTCAACAGGACCACGACGCCGAAAATCACGGCTGTCACGTCATGATTCCTTGACGATGATGCTGCCTACCTGGGTGGCGACGCGCCGCATGTCCTTGGTGACTTCGACGAGTTGGTTGGCGACGTCGCGGTTACGCGAATACTGCGCCCACTTCATGTCCCGGATCATGTCGGCCACCCAGATCCTGTGCGTCCGTTCCGCCCGTTTGGCCAGCCTGAGGATCTCGATCCAGTAGTCCTCGAGATCGTCGAGGTTGTTGAGCCTTCGCATGGCATCCACGGTCAGTTCGGCCTGCCGGCTAATGATTTCAAGCTGGTCCGCCGCGCGCTTGGGCAGCCGCTCCAGCTTGTAGAGGTACACGAGCTCGGCCGCGGAATCGAGGTTTTCGAGGGCCTCGTTGAGGTACCTGGACAGGGTGTACATGTCTTCGCGGGGGAGGGGATTGACGAAGCTCGTGCGCATGTGGGTCAGCAGGGCGAAGTGCAGTTCGTCGGATTTAGCCTCGTGGTTGTGCATGTCGTCGACGAGTTTGGCGTGCTCGGTCGCGGGGACGCCGAGGATCTCCGCCATGGTGGCGCTTGCCAGCACGATCTGCTGAGCCATGCTTGAGAGCAGTGTCAGCCCGGCGGGCTCTTGGGGGAAAAGGCGCAGCTTCACGTTGGGTACCGGTCTCCGGGCGATGTACTGGGGTGTCGGGGGCCGCCCACTTGTGAATCGACGCAGGCCAGCAGCTGTTGATGATTCTACCGGGCCGGACCCGTGGGTCCCTGTGTGAGCCTGAAAACACGCAGAAAAATGGTGCCGAACCGGATACGCCTCTCGGCGGTAGGCCGCTCTAGGCGGCTAATTGTTGAAGCCCGGGGGTTTCGCGGCTCGACACCAGTTTCAGTGTTCTACGTTGGTTGGCTCAAGTCAACATTGACAGATGAGCGGTAGTGGGTCAGTCGAGTTCCCCGAGCCGCCAGGCATTTGCCGCATGTTCCAGGTCCTCGGCCGTCTTGACCAGCTGGTGTGAGTTCCGCGTGAGCTTGCTCGCGTGCGCCTCATTGCCGTGTTCGGCGCCGTCGGCAAGGGTCGCCTGGCCGAGGGCCACCACACGGCAGAACGCGGCGGAACGCTCCAGCGCGACGTCGAACTCGCCGTCGAACGCGCCGGAGAGAATGGCGTCCGCCATGGCCCGCATTTCTTCGGCTCCCGGTGGTTCAGCGGCTCCGGCAACCACATTCGAGACCTGCGCGGTGTCCTTTCCCGCCCGGAAGTAGACGGAAATCCTTTCCGGATCCTGGACCGTTGCTGCGCGGATGGCGTAGAGCCGCCACAGTGCGCCCGGCAGGGACCGGGCGGGACTCTCTGCCCACATCTCGGCGATGGCTTCCAGGCCCTGCTCATCGGCCAGTTTGACCAGCCGTTCGGTGATCACGGGATCGTCACTGTCGCGGCCGTGGCGTACCAGGGCCTGGGCAGCAAGGTGCGCGGCTTCGGAGACCCGGGCCGGATCCGCCCCGCCGGCGAAGGGCTCAAAGTCAATGGGCGCGAACGGTTTCGGCTTGTGATGCCGGTTGGCGCCGCCGTAGTGAAAGGCTCCTGCTTGTTCGCTCATGCCCCCACGCTACTCCTGTGCCGCGCGGGAAATCGAGAGTCCCTGCAGTGGGGCGCCGGCCGGCGGCTGCGGCGGCGCTGTTCGGGGGTGTAAACGTGCGACGCCGGGCGCCGGGCCGCGTGCCAAAGCGGCCGCGTCCGTGCGGTAGAGTATTTAACGTTCAGAAATGGACTGGGCTGATGGGGCGTTTGACCGTTGGCTGGGGCCTTTAGCTCAGTTGGTAGAGCATCGGACTTTTAATCCGTGGGTCGTGGGTTCGAGCCCCACAGGGCCCACCCGCGGAGAAGACCAGAAGCAACTTTGCTTCTGGTCTTCTCTTTTTGATGCCACATTGGGTTCATTCCGGCGATGTGATTTGGATTATAAGCATGCTGTCTAATATCTTTGTTCCAGCAGCTTTTCATGTTCCCAAAATGTGGAGCTGAGAAGAAGGACCCCGTGTAACTTGACTCGTGCCGCGGGGTCTTTCGCTGAGAAGACCAGTGGCGTAGCGCCCTGGTCTTCTTTGGTTTAACGCGCCGAGGCCCCCGATGTGCGCGGCACTCCGAGGCGGTCAGTGCTGGAAATGTGTGCTGGGTGCTCCGCCGGGAAGGTTCTCCAGGATGCCCTCTGCGACTTTGCGCAGCTTGATGTTCCGGTGGCTGGAGGCCTTGGCGATGATGGCGATCGCATCGTTGTAGGAGCATCTGTTCTGCGCCATGATCACCCCGCAGGCGATGTCGATGGAAGTCCGGCTTTCAAGGGCGGACTTCAGGTCCGAGGCCCGGGTTCTGGCCGTGTCCAGTTCCAGAACCAGCCTGAGTCCGCGTGCTGCGGCGTCAGCGAAGGCCCTTGCCTCGGCAATCACCGGAAGCGGGAAGGCCTGGGCGTCCGTGGCGAAGTAGACGAGCGCCGCTTCGGCGCCTTCATCAAGGCGAAGCCGCAAAGCCAGGACGCTGTTGAATCCCGCGTCCTGCAGCTGCGGCCTGTAGCGTCGCCACCGGAAATCGGTGGCCGCGTGGTTCATGGCCACTGTGCCGCTTCCGGCAATTGCTTCAGCCAGGGGGCCTTCATGCACCTCCTGCTCCAGCCGGGCCAGGCGCGCGGCCTTGATGCCGGTGCCGGCAGTTGCGGTGCCACGTTTTATCCGGTTCAGGAAGAGGCCGCAGTCCACGGGGGTTCCAGTGGTCCTGCCCAATACGGCGGCGGCCATCTGAACCAGGATCTCCATGGATTCCGCCAGCGTTTCGGTCCCTGTGACAAGGTCGGGGACGTAGCCGTCGGAGAGTGGAATGTCCGGCCTGATATTGCTGAGGGATTCCTGACTGGGTGCCGGCACTGCGCGTTGGGCAGGGTACTGGGGTGTGCGCTGGGCCGTGTGGGCGGGCCCAGGGCGGCGGGCGGCCGCCGTGTGGCCGGTTTGCGCCTGGGAAGCTGAAAACTTCATTTCAGGACCACCGCGGATCCGCATGCATGATCTGCGGGAACCTTGATTGTGGCGGTCAGAGGGCCGGCGACGGCTGGGGGAGAGGCCTTGGTCTCGAAGACCTCCTCGTCGCCGGCCCCGCTCACTTCCTGGACCTCCAGGCCCAGGAAAATCTGCCGGTCCGGTAAAGCACGGCTGGTAAGTCCTGTATTCATTCCTTCTCACAACCCCCTAGTGAGAGATCAAACCCAGTGAGATTTGCGAGTCTTAGCTCTTAGTAGAACGTAGTTCCGCGGCCAGTCCGGGTGAACGCGTAATCGGTACTCGTTTATCAGATTAGGTAGTACTTGGTTTTGGGCGCCGAGTACTCGTCTTCCGCGCGGTTGCCCCCACCCGAGCGGTTCCGAGGATGGTTCCCTTGACGCGAGGCGGTAGATGACTAACATAGATTTCTATAACGTTGTAAATGATCGAATGAACAAGGACCAGGATGACCGCCCAGGACAATGCCACAGCCAAAATCACCATCGACCCTGCCTTCACGGTCGGCCCCGTCAGGCGCAGGACCTTCGGAGCCTTCGTGGAACACCTGGGCCGCTGTGTCTACACCGGGATCTTCGAGCCGGAGCACCCCAAGGCTGATGAGGACGGGTTCCGTACGGACGTCCTGGCTCTGACCCGCGAGCTCGGTGTCTCCACGGTCCGGTACCCGGGCGGCAACTTCGTCTCCGGCTACCGCTGGGAGGACGGTGTGGGCCCCGTGGACCAGCGCCCGGCGCGGCTCGATCTGGCCTGGCACTCCACCGACCCCAACCTGGTGGGCGTGGACGAGTTCACCAAATGGTCTGAAAAGGCCGGCGTGGAGACCATGATGGCCGTCAACCTGGGCACCCGTGGCACCCAGGAAGCCCTGGACCTGCTCGAGTACTGCAATATCGACGGCGGCACGGCCTTCTCGGACCAGCGGAAAGCCAACGGTGCCGAAAACGGTTACGGCATCAAGATGTGGTGCCTGGGCAACGAGATGGACGGGCCGTGGCAGATTGGCCACAAGAACGCCCTCGAATACGGCCGGCTCGCCGCGGACACCGCCCGGGGGATGCGAATGATCGATCCGAACCTTGAGCTGGTGGCCTGCGGCAGCTCGGCCCCCACCATGGACACCTTCGGCGAATGGGAACGGGTTGTCCTGACGGAGACCTACGATCTTGTGGACCTGATCTCCGCGCACCAGTACTTTGAGGACTTCGGCGACCTCCAGGAACACCTCTCGGCAGGACACCGGATGGAATCCTTCATCCGGGACATCGTGGCCCACATCGATCACGTGAAGTCAGTGAGGAAGTCCACCAAGCAGGTCAACATTTCCTTCGACGAATGGAACGTCTGGCACATGAGCCGCGGCGAGTCCAAAGCACCCACCGGCACGGACTGGCCGGTTGCCCCCGTCCTCCTGGAGGACCGCTACACCGTGGCGGACGCCGTCGTCGTCGGGGATCTCCTGATCACCCTGCTGCGCAACACCGACCGCGTGCACTCAGCGAGCCTGGCGCAGCTGGTCAACGTAATTGCGCCCATCATGACCGAGCCGGGCGGCCGCGCCTGGAAGCAGACCACCTTCCACCCCTTCGCCCTGACCTCCCGCCACGCCGCCGGAACGGTGCTGCAGCTCGCCGTCGAATCCCCGCTGGTCAGCGGCGGCAAGACGCCGGACTTCCCGGCACTGTCCGCCGTCGCAACCCTCGATGCCGAGGCCGGTGAGGCAGTGGTGTTCGCCGTCAACCGCTCCGCAACGGATGCCCTGGAGCTCGACGCTTCGATCTTGGGCCTGGGCAACGTCCGGGTCATTGAGGCGGTCACTTTCGCGAATAAGGACCCGTACTGGCAGGCAACCGCCGACGATTCGACGTCGGTCCTCCCCGCCGCAAACGTCAGTGTGAAGGCCGACGGCGGCCGCCTCACCGGCGATCTCCCGGCGGTGTCCTGGTCCATGATCCGGTTGGCGCTGGAGGCATAGGGGACAGAGGGCCGTCATGCCTGTGACGCGGGCAGCCGGTTGATGGAAAGATAAGGGCCATGGAACTGCATATCACCGGGGACCCGGCTGCCGACACACTGCTGAGCAACGATGCGTTTGCGCTGCTGACAGGCATGTTGCTGGACCAGCAGGTGACCATGGAATCGGCGTTTGCCGGGCCTGAAAAAATCCGGGCCCGCCTCGGTTCGATCGAGCCGGCTACCGTTGCAGCCCACGATCCGCAGGCCTTCATCGAGGTGTTCAAGGAACGGCCGGCCGTGCACCGGTTCCCGGGCTCCATGGCCGGCCGGGTGCAGGCGCTTGCCGAGACGGTCCAGCGGGACTGGGAGGGCGATGCCACCCTCATCTGGACCAGGGGTGAGCCGGACGGCAAAGAGGTGCTGCGCCGCCTGCAGGCACTGCCCGGGTTCGGGGAGCAGAAGGCAAAGATTTTCCTCGCTCTTCTGGGCAAACAGTGCGGGCTCAAGGCTCCGGGCTGGCGTGAAGCCGCCGGGCACTACGGCAAGGCTGACTCTTTCCTGTCCGTGGCCGATATCGTGGATCCGGAGTCCCTCGTCAAGGTGCGTGCCAGCAAGCAGGCGGCCAACGCCGCTGCCAAAGCGGCCAAGGCCTGACGGCGGGCCCGGAAGGAAGTAGCCGCAATGGCAGTGACCATGAACGACGTCGCGCGGGCAGCAGGCGTATCGCTGAAGACGGTTTCCAATGTCCTCAACGACTATGAGTTCATCCGCCCTGCCACGAAGCAGAAGGTCCAGGACGCCATCGCCGAGCTGGGCTACGAAGCGAACCTGACCGCGCGCAGCCTGCGTTCCGGCAAGACCCGGATGCTGGGGCTGGTCCTGTCGGACCTCTCGGCTCCCTACTACGCAGAGCTCGCTTCACGGCTGATGACCGCGGCGTCGTCGCGGGGTTACCGCGTCCTCGTGGAGCAGTCCGGTGCCGCGGCCGCCAACGAACTTGGTGCGCTTCAGGGCCCGCTCCGGCAACTGACAGACGGGCTGCTCTTTACGCCTTTGGCCCTGGACGCCGACGCCGTTGCCTCCCACCGGGGCAGCAAGCCTGTGGTGATGCTCGGGGAGCACATTGTGGATTCCAGGTTCGATCTGGTCACCATGAAAAACGAGGAAGCGGCGCAAGCCGTCACAGCCCACCTCCTGGCGGGAGGGCGCCGTCGTATTGCCGTGGTGGGTGCCCAGGCCGGGGAATCAGCCGGCACCGCTGGCCTCCGGCTCAATGGCTACCGCAAAGCACTGGACGAAGCCGGCATACCGTTCGATCCTGCCCTGGTGGCACCTTGCGAATGGCGGCGCGACGGCGGGGCTGCCGCCGTCTCAAGCCTGCTGGAAGGCGGCGTCGTGTTCGACGCCGTGTTCGGCCTGAACGACGCCCTTGCTTTGGGCGCCATGCACGAACTGCTCATCCGCGGGGTGGAAGTGCCCCGGGCCGTGGCGGTTGCGGGCTTCGATGACATCGACGAGGCAAAGTTCGCCGCGCCGTCGCTCACGACAGTCTCACCAGGCATGGACGAGATCGCCGAAAAGTCCATTGGTCTGCTCATCGACAGGATCGAGGGGCGGGAGCCGGCCGGGGACGGCGTCCACGTTGAAGCAGGATTTGTCCTGAGGGTCCGCGACTCCGCACCCTGAGGAACGCTGAAGAACGGCGGGCCGAATCTGCAGGAGCCATTCACATCCTGACGAGGCGGGTCGCCTGGGCACGGTCCTAGGATGGGTGAGATAAACGTGCACCAGCACCACCGTCGGTAGGAGATTTCCATGTCTGCACCAGCCCTCAGTGTCGAGGCCGCCATCAGAATGTACACGGGGGAAGATGCCTGCGCCGCCGAGCTGTTGTGCGACGGGCACAACCCTGACGCCGTAGCGTTTACGCTCATCGAAGCGGACCTCTCCAGCGCGGACATCACGTACGGCCAGCTGCGTGAGTGTTCCGAGCGCGGCGCTGCCGCCCTTGCCGGACTTGGCGTTGGCCCGGGCGACGCCGTGGCCACGCTGATGGGTAAATCGGCTGACCTGGTGGTGATGCTCCTGGCGATCTGGCGGCGCGGGGCCGTCCACGTTCCCCTGTTCACGGCTTTTGCCTGGCCAGCCATCGAACTGCGCCTGAACGCCTCCGGCGCCAAGGTGGTCATCACCGATGAGGACCAGCGCGGCAAGGTCCAGGAAACGGCAGCTGTGGTGGTGGTCGCCGGGAACCATGCTGCCGGGGATGACTTTGCCCTGCACCAGCTGCTGGCCAGCCACGAGCCGGGAATCCGGGCCGAAGCTGTGGGGGGAGACGGCACGCTGGTACTGATCTTCACCTCCGGGACCACCGGGGCGCCCAAGGGCGTGCCCGTACCGCTGCGGGCCCTGGCCGCATTCCGCCAGTACATCGAATATGGCCTGGATGTCCGCGAGGATGACGTGTTCTGGAACGCCGCCGACCCCGGCTGGGCTTACGGGCTGTACTACGGGATCCTAGGGCCGCTTGCGGCCGGCCGCCGCAGCCTGCTGCTGCATGCCGGGTTCTCCCCGGAACTCAGCTTTGCCGTCCTGGAACACTTCATGGTGACCAACTTCGCCGCCGCACCCACTGTGTACCGCACCCTCCGTTCCAGGCCCGCAGCGGCAAAAAACATCAGCCTCCGCCGGGCGTCCTCCGCGGGGGAGCCGCTCACGCCCGAGGTGATCTCCTGGGCCGAGGACACGTTCGGCGTCCCTGTCCGGGACCATTACGGGCAGACCGAGCACGGAATGATGATCATCAACGCCTGGCATGACGGCCTGCGCAGGGAGATCCGTCCCGGCTCGATGGGCCACCCCCTGCCGGGCTGGACCTGCGCCGTGCTCAAGGACTCCGCGAACGAACCCGCCTCCCCGGGGGAAATGGGACGCGTGGCGGTGGACACGGCCAACAGCCCCATGATGTGGTTCTCCGGTTACCGGGACGCACCGGAGAAGACTGCTGAGCGCTTCAGCGAGGACGGCCGCTGGTACATCACCGGGGATGCGGGAATGGTGGATGAGGACGGCTTCTACTACTTCTCCGCCCGGGACGATGACGTGATCATCATGGCCGGCTACCGGATCGGACCGTTCGACGTCGAAAGCGTCCTGTCCCAGCACCCCGCCGTGCTCGAATCAGCCGTCATCGGAGCGCCGGACGAACTCCGCGGTGAAGTCCTGGAAGCTTACGTGGTCCTCACCGCGGACGCCTCAGGTAGCGACGCCCTGGTCACCGAACTGCAGACCCTCGTCAAAACCCAATACGCTGCCCACGCCTTCCCCCGGCGCATCCACTTCGTGGACGAACTTCCCAAAACGCCGTCCGGCAAGGTCCAGCGCTTCATCCTGCGGCAGCAAACCCGGCCCTGAAACTCCCGCGAAACGTGGACGGCCTATTCTGATGACAGATCGGCGAAGCTTCTGGAGGGCCACCTCCTGAGACGGCACGGGTGAGGGCACGTACCCCTGGCCCGAGGAGGTACACATGACTGCACTGAGCTACTTTGGCGTGCTCTACCGGGACCGGGAGACCCTCCCGCTGCGGACCCGGCTGCTGTCCACTTTCGGTGCCGTTGCCGCGCTGCATGCGGCCGCCGTCCTGCTTCTGCTCAGCGGCACCGCGCCCGGCAGCCAGCCGCTCGCCCTCGGCCTGGTGCTGACCGCCTACCTCGCCGGAATCAAGCACAGTTACGACTGGGACCACCTGGCCGCCATCGACAACTCCACCCGCAAGTTCGTGGCCCAAAGGCAGGATCCCGTCAGCGTGGGCTTCGCGTTCAGTCTGGGGCACAGTTCCGTGGTGATCCTGGCGGGCTTCTTGGTCATTGCCGGCGCCGGGGTGATGGGGGAGCTGGTGAGGGAAGGGTCAGCAGGAAGCCTGGTGCTTGGCCTGATCGGCAGCGGTGTGTCCGGGCTCTTCCTCCTGGCGATGGGGCTGTTCAATGGCTCTGCCTTTGTCCGCGCCGCCCGCGTCCTCCGGAGGTCACGCTCCGGCGGCGAGCCCATTGCTCCCAAGGACCTTGAAGCGCAGGGGTTCGTCGCCAGGCTCCTTGCCAGGCCGCTGTCACGGGTCAGCCGGCCGCGCCACATTTACGTCATCGGCTTCCTGTTCGGATTGGGCTTCGACACCGCCACCACCATCGGCCTGCTGATGATGACGACGGCGGCCTCGCTGGCTGGCGTCTCGCTCCTCGCCCTGATCGCGCTTCCGCTCGCCTTCACGGCTGCCATGACGCTCTGCGATTCGCTCAACGGCGTGGCCATGATGCGGCTGTACCGTTCCGCTCTGGACGAGCCCCGCCGTAAGTTGGGTTTCAATGCCGCGGTCACGGGGATCTCGGCGCTCTCGGCTCTGTTCATTGCGGTGATCACCCTCGGTGGCCTCCTCAATGCCGCCTTTGGTTTGGGCGATCCGCTCACCAGCTGGCTGGGATCCGTTGACCTCGGTGAAGCCGGGTTGCTGCTCGTCGCACTGCTCTTGGCGGTGTGGGCTGCGGCATCGCTGCCCGGACGGGGCGGGAGAAAGGCAGGACATTCCTGAGCCTGAAGGGGTGTGCTTGGGGTCCCGGGTTCCTACACTGGGTGGATGATCAAAGTCGACGGCTCCATCGAAACAAAACTGTCCCCGGAAAAGGCCTTCGCCTTTCTGTCGGAGTTTGAAAACACCAGTGAGTGGGACCCCAGCACCCCCGTCATGGACAAGCTCACTCCCGGCCCCGTTGCGGTGGGGCACCGGTACCACGCGGAGTCCGAGTTCCGTGGCAAACGCCAGTCGCTGGAGTACGAAGTGATCGAACTGACCGAACGCCACATCAAACTACGCGGCGAGAACAAGTCCGTCACGGCCTTCGATTCCATTGATGTGGGCCCCTCCCGGCAGGGATCGCTGGTCACCTACACCGCCGAATTTGAAATCAAGGGCCCGGCAAAGATCCTCCAGCCCCTTCTGAAGCCGGCTTTTATGTCACTGCGGGATCCGGCCCTGAATGGAATCCGGGACACCTTGAACTCCCTCGCGGCCCGCTGAGCCCAGCCAGAATTCCCGGAGGGAACCGCGCGGATCGGCTTCCACCCCCGGCTTGCCGTCAAGGATCATGGTGTGCCGTTGCGGAACTGAGTAGCGTGGCCATTCCGGCAGTCCCGGAGCCTCGGGAGTCCCGGCGCGGGCGAAGGCTGCCCAGGCCCGGCTCATCATTCCGCTCAGATCCGCCGGTGCTGTGCCACCGGTCAGGAAGCGTGCTTCGCGGTTGCCTGTCTGCCGGAACACAAACGGGATCTCGAGGGCATGGCAGGCGCCCAATTTTCCACCGAGCGCCGGACTCGCCCAGGTGAACAGGTAACTGAAGGTGGAGCCGGCCGATCCCTGCCGGGCGTCCAGCAGCCGGTTGCTGGGCTGGCGGTACTGCAGATCGGCCAGGCAGGCCTCCAGCTGCTCCCGCCCGTCAGGATCCTTGCCCAGGCTGTCAGCCAGGGCGTCCGCGAAGCCCGGGCGGGCACGGGCAGGATCCGGAAAGTCTCCGCCCAAAACCAGCTCCACCCGGTCTTCAAAACGCGGCGGGTCACTCGGGTAGCCCGGGCGCATTTCGACTGCAAACGAGCCCTCATTGAGATTGGTGCCCACCAGCAGGTCCACCGCGGAACTCCGGCCGTTCCGGACCGCGGCCAGCGGCGGTTCGGGCAGCGCCGGCGTCTCAACCGTGGGCTGGAACGGCAAGGGAACGCCGAAGCTGTGCGGCGCGGCGGTGTCGATGAGCGCTTTCTGTGCCGCCAGCAGCCGCGGGGCCGGCAGGGTGAGCAGTTCGGCCGCACGCGACTCGTCCAGCCCGCACAGCCGGAGGAAATCCCGGGTCACTTCCGCGGATCCGGCGGGGGTCCTGAACCGTTCGGCCGTTCCGCTCTGCATGATGGCGCGGCGGAACAGCCCTTCCGACGCCGGCATGCCCAGCAGGGTTCCAATGGCAGCCGCCCCGGCGGACTCGCCGAAAACAGTGACGTTGGCAGGGTCACCGCCGAACGCGGCGATGTTCCGCGCAACCCAGCCCAACGCCGCCAACTGGTCGAGGAGCCCGGCGTTGGAGGAGTCTTCGTAGCCCGGACCCAGCAGTTGGGGCAAGTGTAAGAACCCGAAGGCGCCCAGCCGGTAGTTGATGGCCACTATTACAACGTCTGTCGCCGCAGCCAGTGGCCCGCCGTCGTGCATGCTGCCGTTGTTTGAGCCGGTGACGTAGGCACCGCCGTGAATCCACACCATCACCGGGCGCCTGGCATTGTCCGGGGCCGGGGTCCAGATATTGAGGTGAAGGCAGGAAGCCTCGTCCCACAGGGTGGCAAAACCGGCCGACGGCGGCGTGAAGTCGTCCGGATTCTGCGGCGCCATGGCGCCCGGTGCGGTGCAGTCGCGGACACCTTCCCAGGGAAGCACCGGAACCGGCGGCAGGAAACGGCGCTCGCCGGCGGGTGATTCCGCGTACGGAACCCCCCTGAAGCTGTGCACGGGGAGCCCGTTGAGGACCTGACGGGTGCCGCGGACGCTGCCCAGCGGTGTGGAAACGAGGCTCATAAAAGATCAGCTTAGATGAGTGCCATGTGCGCGGGGTCCGGGGTGTTCGTGCGGACCGTGCCGGTCCCGATCGGCTCCCGATGGAGTGTCTACGTCCCAAATCCGTCCCGCTCGAATATGCTCTCTGGCGTGGAATCTGCGGAAATGGAAATCAGCGGCCTGGCGGCTGAAATACCTGTGCTGGCCGGTCAATCCACCATTGAAGACCTGCTTCCGGGCCTCCCCGGCATACGGGCAGCATGGGCATCACCGATTACCGATGACTCTGTCCCCGAACGGGCCGAAGGCAACCAGGCCACCCTCTTTTGATGGATTTGCTGACGCCTTGCCGCTGAGACCCTGACTTACCCCCTGCCTATGGGCAGGGGGACTTATGCGGCCATCCGGCCTTTGGACTTACGTGCCGGGCGCTGCTCTGCCGGAGTCCGCGCTGCGGGCGTCTTCTTCACCGCGGGCGTCCGCACGGCCGCCGTTTTCGCAGCCACCGACTTCCCAGCCGTTGTCCGCGCAGCCGTTGTCCGCGCAGCCGGCACCCGCACAGCGCGGCGCGATCCCGCCAGGACCTCGCCGCCGTCGGGCACTGTGCTGTCCGCATGAAGGTGGATACCGTGCTCCACCAGGACACCGGAGCCGATCCGCGAGTGGCTCCCGATGTGTGCCCGGCTGCCAATCACTGTGCCGCGGCCGATCCGTACGCCATCGCCGATCACCGTCCTATCGCCGATCTTCGCCTCCCGGTCGATCCAGCTGCCGTGTCCTACGCGGCAGCCGGAACCGATGGAAGCACCATGCTCCACATAGGTCATCTGGCCGATGCGGGCACTCTCGGCAACCTCGGCCCCCGGTGCCACGAACCCGCCGCCATTGGCATGGCGGACGTACCGGGTGACCTTTCCGGTGTCGTCCTCAACTGATACAAACTTCGCGTTCATTCCATTCCTTGATCGAAGCGCAACGGTTTTGCTCGCATCTGGGTTAACGCCCTGCAACCCAACCGGATTCCCGCAAGGCAGCATCCGGTTACCCAGACGAACCCGTAACAGTTATTCGTAGCCGGGACCTGGCCGGATGGTCCGTCATTCAAGGTGAGGATGGGCAAGCCCTTTTCGCGGGCTTCCGCTGCCCTGCAATAATCGGAACCAGCGGTTTGCCGGGGCCTGTAACCCCGGATTCAACACCAGCATGACGCAAGCACACAGGCAGCACTGTAAGTTCAGGCCCATCCCACCAGACGAGGCGGACATCCATGAAGGCTCCAGACCAGTTCACCCAACTCGCCGGCACGCCAGGATCATCTGGACCGGCCGACGCGGCAGGTCATGAGCCGGTGGACCAGCATTTGCTGCAGCGTCTTGCGGACGCGCACGGCGTAGGCACCACCTTCCAGGGTTGGGATGGTCTGCCGCACAGCGTCGCCCCGGATACCCTGATCAAGGTCCTGGCGTCGCTGGGCGTCCAAGCCGGGACCAACGCGCTTATTGAAGCGGCGCTGGCCGAGGCGGAACTGGCGCCCTGGCGGCGGATGCTGCCGCCCGCCGTCGTCGTCCAACAGGGCGAAACCGCGCAGGTTCCCGTCCACGTCCCGGACGGTGCCACAGCACAGCTGAACATCGTCCTCGAGGACGGTGCGGGAGTGGTGGAAGCTGCCCAACTGGACATCTGGGTCCAGCCGCAGGACGTTGACGGCGTCCCCACCGGCCGTGCCACGTTCGCCCTCCCGGACAATTTGCCGATGGGTTGGCATACCCTCCACGCAGAGTCCGACGGCGTCACTGCCGAGGGTGCGCTGGTGGTGGTTCCCCAGCGGCTCACCACTGCCGGGCCGCTGCTGGAGCGGCGCGGCTGGGGGCTCGCCACCCAGCTCTATTCAGTGCGGTCAAAGCGTTCCTGGGGTATCGGCGACTTCGCGGACCTCGCGGACCTGGCCACGTTGAGCGGCGAGCGCGGCGCCGATTATGTGCTGGTCAATCCGTTGCACGCCGCAGAGCCGGTGCCGCCGGTCCAGCCCTCCCCCTACTCCCCATCCACGCGGCGCTTCTTCAATCCGATCTACATCCGGGTGGAGGCCGTCCCGGAACTGGCCTACCTCAAACCCCGGAAGCGTGCCGCCGTGGACCGGCTGCAGGAGCAGGTCCATAGCCTGAATAGGGACGGGGACCGCCTGGACCGGAACGCCGTCTACGCTGCCAAACTTCAGGCACTGGAGCTGCTGTACCACGCGCGGCGCTCGCCGGCGCGGCAGGCAGCGTTCGATGAGTTCTGCAGGATTTCCGGGTCCGGCCTGGACGACTTTGCCCTCTGGTCCGCCATCCGCGAGGACGTTGCGCCGGAAAGCCCGCTCTGGACTGACCCGGATTGCGCGCTCGGCTCACCCGAGGCTGAGTCCCTGCGGGCAAAGCTCGGGGACCGGATCGGCTTCCACCGCTGGCTGCAGTGGATCTGCGACGAACAGCTGGAGAGCGCGCAGCTGGCGGCCCGCCGGGCCGGAATGCGCCTGGGGGTTGTGCACGATCTGGCCGTGGGCGTGGACCTCAGCAGCGCCGACGCTTGGACGCTGCGCGGCGTCCTTGCCCCCGGAGTGAGTGTGGGCGCACCGCCGGACATGTACAACCAGCTCGGCCAGGACTGGAACCAGCCGCCGTGGCATCCGGGCCGGCTGGCCGAGGCGGGCTACGCACCGTTCCGCAACATGCTCTCCACCGTCCTCCGGCACGCCGGCGGCATCCGCGTGGACCACGTCCTGGGCCTCTTCCGCTTGTGGTGGGTCCCAGCCGGTAACTCCCCGCGCGAAGGTGCCTATGTGCGGTACGACCACGAGGCGCTGATCGGGATCCTGGCGCTTGAGGCGCAGCGGGCCGGCGCAGTGGTGATCGGCGAGGACCTCGGTACGTTCGAGCCTTGGGTGCGGGACTATCTTGCCGCCCGCGGCATCCTGGGGACCTCTATTCTCTGGTTCGAGAACGACGGCGACTCTCCACTTCCGCCCGAACGGTACCGGACCCAGGCCCTCGCCAGCGTGAACACCCACGATCTGCCGCCCACCGCGGGCTACCTTGCGGGTGACCACGTGGGCCTGCGCAGCCGCTTGGGCCTGCTGGAACGGTCCGAGGCTGAGGAACGGGTTGAGCATGTGGCCACGCTGGAAAAGATGATGGGGCTGCTCCGCGAACGCGGGCTGCTGCCGGAGGGCGTGGACCAGGGAGCAGATCCCGGATCCGGTCCGTCGGTGACCGAAGAACACACCATCGAGGCGCTGCACCGCCTGCTGGCCCAGTCGCCGTCGGTCTTGTTGGGGGTGGCGTTGGTGGATGCCGTGGGAGAGCGGCGCGTGCAGAACCAGCCGGGAACCACCGAGGCGCTGTATCCGAACTGGCAGGTCCCGCTGGGCGATCCGGACGGCCGGGCTGTCCTCATCGACGACCTCCCCGTCAACGCCCGGTTCAACTCGCTGCTGGCAGCGGTGGAGGACGCGCTGCGGTCCTAGTTGGTGGTCCTGACTGGTGGTCGACTGCGGGCCCTAACTGCGGTCAGAAGGGACTGGCGGGTCCGAATGTGTGGGACGACAATGTGAAAGGGCAGCGCCGGTGATGCCTGGCGGCGCGGTCGGAGAAGCACTGGCAAGCCCAGAAGCACTGGCACGCCCAGAAGCACTGGCACGCGTTCAGTGGAGGAAAACCTCATGGCCGACCGACCTGTACTCGTAGTAGGCGGCACCGGCATGCTGGGCAGCCAGGTTGTCACTGAGCTGCTCAAGCGCGGTAAGCACGTCCGGGCGCTGGTGCGTCCCGGCTCGGATGCCTCACGGCTGGCGGCCGCCGGTGTGGATATCGCCCGGGGCGACATGCTGGACCCTTGGTCCCTGCTGCGGGCCATGGAGGGCATTGATGCCGTGGTTACCTCGGCGGCGGGCTACACCAGGCACCGCAAAGGCGACACCCCCAAAACCGACACCGTGGGCAACGCCAACCTGGCTGAAGCAGCGAGCCGCTCAGGCATCCGCAGGTTCGTCTTCACCAGCATCCTCACCTGTGACCGGACGCCTCAGGTGCCCCATTTCTGGCACAAGAAACTGGCTGAAGACAAGCTGCAGGAACTCGGTGTTCCGTTTGTGGCGCTGCGGCCAGGGGCGTTCCTTGACCAGGTCACGCGGTTCGGCGGCGACCCCATCAGCAAGGGGCGGCTGACCTGGCTGGGATCCCCGCAGATCCCGTTGACCTTTGTGCTGACCTCCGATGTCGCCGCCTACCTGGCAGAGGCCGTCGACCTTCCGGGGCTGGAAGGGCAGCGTATCGACATCGGCTGGGACCGGGCGTTGGGGATGCAGGACATTGCGGACATCGTGGGCCGCCTCGCCGGACGGCCCATCCGCGTGCGGTCCATTCCCCTGGGCGTCCTGCGGGCAGTGGGGACGGTCCTCGGGCCGGTCAACGCGACGGCCAAGGATAGTGCCGCCATGTTGGAGTGGTTCCAGTCGGGCCGCTATGTTGCGGACACAGCCCTGCAGCGGCAGTTCTTCGGCGAGCCTCCCACGGCCGAGATCGCCATCAGACGGTTCGTCGTGGGCCTGGGGCACACCTCGCACCCAGGCCCGCGACGCCGTTAGTTTCCTCGGATTAACCCGCCGTGAGCAGGTGGGTGAAGTGGTCGTACCGGAAGGTGACCGGGCCGCCGTCGTGCATGTAGGTGATATCGCCGCCGTTGGCCACACCGTCGGCGCCGTAGTTCTCGTCCCAGCCACGGTTCAGCGCCGCCTTGAACTTGTAGGTGCCTGCCGGCAGCTTCTCGACGGCCAGCTTCCACACCATGGTTGCCGGGTCCAGCGTTAGCTGGGCTTGGCTGCAGGCGGGAGCCCAGTCCTCCGGGCACCCGAGTTCGGTGTTGAGGCTCCCTGCGATGGCAACCGCCCCGGGCTGCTGTGAGGCGTAGACGGCGCTGAGGATGTGTGTGCTGTTGTCGTAGCGGAACGTCACGGCTCCGCCCGGGTGGTCCAGCACAATGTCCGCGCCTTGGAAGACTCCGCCGGCGCCAAAGTTCGCATCCGGGTCGCCGTTCAGCGCAGCCTTGTACCTGTACTGTCCCGCGGGCAGGTCAACGGTGAGCCGCCAGATTTTGTCCGCCGGATCCAGGATCATCAGGGCCTGCGGGCAGTCTAGATCCCCTTCGTCGCAGCCCATCGCCAGGTTCAGGTCCCCGGCAACCGCCACGGAATCGGGCTGCGGAGCCTCGCCCACAAACACGGTCCGCGTCTCGCTTGCCACAGTGAACCCGGGGCCGGTCATGGTGGCGCGGTACTGGACCTTAGTGCCGTCAGCAAGTCCCAAGGCCGCCAGTTCATCCATCACCGAGTACACCGGCGAGGAATCATCCGAGCCCACGGCTGTCCACGCCCCACCGGCCACACTGCGCTCGAAGGACACAACATGGCTTGCCTTCTCGGGGTCCGCGGTGGCGCTGAGCTCCACGGGACTCTTCACGCCGCTGCCTTCGGCAGGCTTCTGCAGGGTCAGGATCGGTGCGGGAACTGCTGCTGCGCGGGACTGGCTGGTGGCTGTGTGGCCCCCATTGTCCAGCACGGTTGCCCGGTATTCGAGGGCCGTTCCGGCATCCAGCGCTGCCACGTCATGGAACACCTGGTACGGCGCAGTGTCATCCGTGCCGATCGGTTCCCAGCCACCGCCTGCCGTTTTCGCCTCGAAGGTAACCTCATAGAACGACGTACCGCCGACGTCGGCCGTTACGTTGATCCGCCCGTTGTCCGCGGGTGCCGCGGCAGGTTCCCGGAGCGCGACGGCGGGGGCCGCCTTGGAGTGCGGGATGCGCCCCGATGCCTGGTAGACCACGGCGGACAGCGGCGGGACCGTCACTGTCAGCTTGCCCGCCGCGGAGGTCTTCACCTCGGCGGCGCCATCACCGTAGATCTTCGTGTAGCTGCGCTTGCCGGTGTAGGTGGGAACCTCTGCGGTCTGCGGCTGCTCACTGTTGTTCAGGGCAACAACGTATTCGCGCTGGTCCTCGGCATCGGTCCGGGAGAAGGCGTAGATCCCGGGTCCTTCGGAGGCGAACCGGTGCTGGTGGGCGCCGTCGCGCAGGGCCGGGTGCTCCTTGGTCAGGGCAGCGAGCTGGCTGATCTTGGCGTACAGCGGGTGCGCTGCGTCGAAGTTGTCCGTTGCGTGCGTGGCGTCGGTACCGAGGAGATCGTCATCGAGGTATTCCGGCACCTGGCTGGCGAAGAGCGTCTGCCGGGCGTCCTGGTCCCCGCCTGGACCGGTGAAGCCCTGCTCGTCGCCGTAGTAGATCACCGGATTGCCACGCGAGAAGTACATGAGCTCGTGGGCCAGCTGATCACGGGCCACCTGTTCGGTGTCGGTTGCTCCGGGGTTGTCCGCGGCGATGAAGCTGCCGATCCGGCCCATGTCATGGTTGCCCAGGAATGTGGGCAGCTGGTAGACGTTGGAATCGGCGTCTGTGTACCAGTCGTCAGTAGCGAAGAACGTCTCCAAGGAGCGGGTGTCCTGGCCCTTGGAGGCAAAGTTGCGGGCGGCATCCTGGAACGGGAAGTCCAAGACGGCCTGCATTTCGTTCCGGGTGGTGAACTGCGATGTGAAGCTCTTGGTGGTGTCGAATACCTCGCCGAACATAAAGAACTCATCCTTGCCCTGTTCATGGGCATAGTTGAGGACGTCCGGTCCGAACTCCTGCCAGAACTCGTTGTTCACGTGCTTCATGGTGTCGATCCGGAAGCCGTCCACGCCGAAGTCGCCGATCCAGGTCTCGTAGATGTCCTCCATGCCCTCCACCACGGTGGGGTGCTCAGTGAAGAGATCGTCAAGGCCAAAGAAGTCCCCGTAGTAGGAGTCCTCGCCCACAAAAGTGGTGTCGCCGCGGTTGTGGTACAGCTCCTTGTCGTTCAGCCAACCTGGAACCTTCAGGTTTTCCTCGCCTGGTTGCAGCACGGGTTCGTAGGGGAAGGACGTCGTGGGGTCGAGCTCCGGGAAGCTGTCCAAGCCTGCGAAGTCACGGTCGTCGAACTCCACCCCGGCCGCCGTCTTGT
Source organism: Pseudarthrobacter sp. DSP2-3-2b1 (assembly GCF_049895945.1). Taxonomy (NCBI): domain Bacteria; kingdom Bacillati; phylum Actinomycetota; class Actinomycetes; order Micrococcales; family Micrococcaceae; genus Pseudarthrobacter; species Pseudarthrobacter sp. DSP2-3-2b1. The sequence goes on from NZ_JAFCTI010000011.1 coordinate 102,864, forward strand.
AGGGATCAGAGTCCTTTGACTTGTAGGGCTGGCGGGCCCCTCCTCCGTCGCTTTTTTCGTAGCCGATCACGTCCGCCGTGTGGTTGGTGATGATGTCGAAGTACACCTTCATTCCCCGGGCGTGGGCCTCGTCAATGAGGGCCTGCAGTTCGGCGTTGGCACCGAGGTGGGGATCGATCTGCGTGAAGTCGGTGACCCAATAGCCGTGGTAGCCGGCGGACTTGTCCTCCGTTTGCACTGCTTTGTTCTTGAAGCTGGGGGTCAGCCAGATGGACGTGGTGCCCAGGCCTTGGATGTAGTCGATTTTGTCCAGCAAACCTGCCAGGTCGCCGCCGTTGTAGAAGCCCTTCTTGGTGGGATCGAAGCCGGACACCATCGGGTCTGCCGGCAGCCCGCCGAGATCGTTAGAGGTATCCCCGTTGCTGAATCGGTCCGCCATGACGAAGTAGAAGTTCTCGTCTGTCACCGGGGCGCGGAGCGAGTGGCTGGCAGCCGACGACGGCGTTCCCGGCTTGTCGGGGCCGGGCTTTGCCGGGTCGGGGACAGCATGCGCAGGGAGCACAGCGGTTGTGGCGGCAAAGGCCGCCGCGAGGATGCCAGCGCCGGCGCGAAGAAGAGGGGTGCGTTTGGAAGTTGTCTTGCGGGTGGCTGGTTGAAGGCTTGGGGTGGAGCCCTTGAGAGTGCGGTTTTTCACGTCAGGAGAGACCTTCCTGGTAGCTGCGTTGCTGAACAGGCTGCGTTTGTTTCGAAAGGCCGCGCAGATGGCTTCCAGGCCACCTGGCGGGTTGAGACTCGGTGCACCGGGCGATCAATGACCGCCGTACTGTGAACCACGTCAGACTGTAAGCGCTTGCATTGAATAAATCCAGTCTTTTGGCTTCTGCTGTGAAGGGCTAGTCTGCAGCTGCCAAGGGTCCGCGCAGCCCGGGCGGAGACGGCAGGGGTGTACCAAAGTGCGCCGACTCAGCGAGGGCGTTCGCATGCCAGCCAGTGAAGCGCGGTTAGCTTCTTTTGATGACATTTAAGACCGGCTTCGGTCCGCCGGGTGTGTCTTTGCGGAGGAGGAAGCTCAGCTGCTCCTCTCGGCAGCGTCAAGCGCTGCCGAACTCGCTTCGTCGGCCGAGCTACGTGTCGCCGGCTTCCCGCTGGAGCAAGTCCTGGGCCGGGCAAGCTTTTGCGGGCTCCGGATTGAGTTTGGTGCGGGCGTTTTTGTTCCCCGCAGCCGCACCGAACTTCTGGTGAAGGAGGCCGTCGCACTGTAGGGGGCTGACCAGTCGCAGACCCGCCATGGAGATACGCCCGCCGTCGTGGTGGATCTTTGCTGTAGGTCCGGCGCCGTCGGTGTTGCTATCGCCGCCCGCGTTTCAGGAATCGAATTACAGGTTGTTGGTAGTGCCGGTCTGCCGGCGCAGCGTTGAGCCGGCCTTGGGTTATTCGCGTTGTGGTGGTGGGGGTGGTTTGAAGTAGTGGTTTTGTTGGGGTTTTTGGGTGGGGTCGATGTGGCGTGGGGGTGTGAACCAGGGGGTGCCGTGGCCGGTGGTGATGGTCCATTGTTCTTTGTGGATGAGGTGGTGGTGGTGTGAGCAGAGGAGTGCGCCGTTGTTGGTGTTGGTGGGGCCGTTTTGTGACCAGTAGGTGATGTGGTGGGCTTCGCACCAGGGTGCTGGGATGGTGCAGTTGGGGAAGGTGCAGCCTTGGTCGCGGGCGGTGAGGGCGAGGCGTTGGGCGGGGGTGAAGAGGCGGGTTTTGCGGCCGAGGTCCAGGATTTCGCTGTTGGTGCCGAGGAGGACGGGGATGATGTCGGCGTCGCAGGCGAGTTTGCGCAGGGTGGCGGCGGCGACGGGGCCGGTGAAGGTGTAGGTGCCTGTGCCCCTCACGTTGTCTGTGCCTGTGCCTGTGCCTGTGCCGGTGCCCGTGCCTGTGCCCGTGCTTGGATCGGTGGTGGTGGGGGTCTCTGTCGTGGTGCCGCCCATGGGGTGGGGGAGGAGGTCCTGGTAGTGGATGGTGGCGAGGATTTGGGGGCGGTTTCCGCCGGTGATGGGCAGGGCATCGCTGCAGAGGGCTGCTTTGACGGCGCCGATGAGGCCGTCGAGTTGTTTTTGGGAGCGGGTGCGCCGGTCCAGTTCCACGTCGGGGTCCGGGTCTGCCCAGCCGTCCTGGCCGCTGCCGCCGGCTTCGCTGCCTGTGCCGCCGTCGGTGCAGCCGCTGTTGTCCGTGTCAATGCTGTCTGTGCCAATACTGCTGCCGGTGCCGGTTTTGCTGGTGGCCGGTGTGGTGGTGCGGGGGTTGGTGGCGGTGTTCATGACGGTGAGGAGGTGTTCGTATTGGTCGGTGGTGGCGAAGATTTCGAGGTGGTGGAGGCCGTGGCGGGGTTTGCGGATGAAGGCGCCCTGGGTGTGGCGGAGGGCTTCTTCGCTGGGTTCGGTGCCGTCGGCGTCGAGGGTGTCGGACCAGCGGCGGGCCACGCGGGCGAGGAAGTCCGGGTCTGCGGTGGCGGCGGTGCGGGTGAGGTCGGTTTCGATCCGGGTGAGGGTTTCGGGGGTGGTGCGGTGTTGGAGCCGGTCCAGGGTGAGGCTGATGATGGTCCCGGCCCGGGAGGACAGCGCGGGG
>NZ_JAFCTI010000011.1:105572-159801 GCF_049895945.1 Pseudarthrobacter sp. DSP2-3-2b1
GGCTGGTGGCTGCCGGGCTGGTGCAGGGGGTGGTGGGTGCGGGTCCGGCGGGCCAGGTGGCGTCGGTTTCGTTCAGGGTTTCGGTGCCGTTGTCCCAGCCGGTGATCCAGGTCCGGGTGGTCCTGGTGCGGGCGGTTGCGGCGTCGGTGATGGCCTGGGTCCGGGTGCGGTCCACGGCTCCGGCGGCGAGGATCTGGAGGTATTCCACGGTCCGGGAGATGTCTTCGACGTGGCCGGCGAAATCCGCGGTTTCAACGTAGCCGGCCATCGCGAGCCGTGCGGGCGCGGCAGCAGCGGCGGCGTTCACAAGAGCGAGCAGCGCCGCCAACCCGCCGTCGGACATCCCATCAGCGGCCCTATCAGCCGTTCCCTGGTTGGAAGCGCCCCCGGCGGGCTGATCCGCGCGCGTGAGCACGGCAGTGGTACCGCCGGATTCCGCGACCTGATCACTCAAAGCTTCCATGGGAACACTCTGCCAACGGGGTACGACATTTAAGCCGTCGCCGTCCCCGTCGCCGGCGTTCGCTAGCCGAGCAGTGGAAGCGCCCCCAACGGGCTGATCCGCGCGCGTGAGCACGGCGGTGGTACCGCCGGATTCGGCGAGCTGACCAGTGGAAGCTTCCATGGGAACACTCTGCCAGGGGGGTACGACATTTAAGCCGTCGCCGTCCCCGTCGCCGGCGTTCGCTAGCCGAGCATTGGAAGCGCCCCCAGCAGGCTGATCCGCGCGCGTGAGCACGGCGGTGGTACCGCCGGATTCCGCAAGCTGACCAGTCGAAGCTTCCATGGGAACACTCTGCCAACGGGGTACGACATTAACGCAGAGAAGGTGGGTGCGATCAGCAAAAGTCCACTAAATGCGCATTAAACGCTGCCAGCCGCCGCGTCCCCCAAGGATCGCGACGGCCAGCAAGGTCAAACAGTTTTAGCACAGTTCCGCTCTGACCTCAGTGTCAAGTGGCGGGCCTGCGTAACGTTCCGGGTATGTGCCCGAAATCAGTCCCTCCGGGGGTCCACGTTCGTGGCTGCGCCGGCGGGAGTGGCACCACCTTCATCGGACCAGTCTTGGCCCTGGGCGTCATTGAGGGCGGGATCAGATTCAACATCCGAAGTCCCCAGATTCACTGTTTCCGGGTGGGTGCTGTGGGCCGGAATGTGATCCCCGGCTTCGGCTGAGCGGGCTTCGGCTGAGCCCGCAGCGTCAGCCGGCGAGGCAGTGCCCGGGGCACCGGCACTGACCGGGGCGCCGGCGTCGGACGTTTTACCCTTACCGTTTCCAGACGTATTACCCTTACCGTTTCCAGACGTACTGTCATGGTGCACGGCGGAACCGATGACGGTGCCGGCGCGGCGGGCGGCCTCACCCAGCTGGTCAGCCAAGTCCGGGGCTTTTTCCTTGATGGCCTCAGTGGCTGCAGTTACCTTGTCCTGAACAGGCTTGCTGTCCCAGAAGCCCGCCGCCCTGGACTTGAGCTTGTCATAGGCAGCACGGCCGGACCGCGAACCCAGGACGTAACCTGCCGCTACGCCGATACCCAAAAGAAGTTTGTTTTTCACGATGAACTCCTGCTCCGTGAGAAGGTTTTCAGTCCTGGCCTATTGGCCTGGAGAATAGAAAACCGGCCCGGGGATTTTGTCCCCAGGCCGGTTTCCTGGCGCACGTCGCAGTTAGCTGCGGACGCCGCGCTTGGTGATCATGCCGTAAACGAGAAGCACGATGAGGGCGCCGCCGATGGCGAGCAGCCAGGTCTGCAGGGAGAAGAACTCCTGCAGGCCGGTGCCGAAAATCATTCCACCGATCCAGCCGCCGAGCAGTGCTCCAACGACGCCGAGCACGAGGGTGATGATCCAGCCGCCACCCTGCTTGCCCGGAAGGATCGCCTTAGCGATCGCACCAGCGATAAGGCCGAGAATCAGAAATGCAAGAAATCCCATTTTTACGTTCCTCTTCCTAAGTAAAGGAGGTTCCCGGATCCCGGGGACGCTTAATCCTTCTGCCTCAATAGTAATCATGCTTACTATCGGTTTGCCAACCCCACCCGTTATAAAAACGCCTTGTCAGGGACGTTTCAGTGGCCGGTGGCGTCGGAATCGTTGCCAGCCCCCGGACCCTCGTCCAGGACGGCAATTTCCGCTAGATCCAGCGGATCCAGGGCGAAATCGAAGACGTCCAGATTGTCCCTCATCCGCTCCGGATTTCCGGACTTCGGAATCGTTACAAGACCCTGCTGAATATGCCACCGCAGCACCACCTGAGCAGGCGTTTTGTCGTACTTTTCGCCCAACTGGACAAGGATCGGGGCACTCAAAAGGTCTCCTCCTGAGCCGCCCAACGGACTGTAGGACTCCGTGACAATACCCAGCCTGGAGTGAAACTCCCGCTCCGCGGTCCTCGTAATGGCCGGGCTGAGCTGGATCTGGTTCACCGCCGGAACCACGTCCGTCTCCGCGAGCAGGCGCTCCAGGTGCGCAGGCTTGAAGTTGGACACCCCGATTGACCGGACTCTCCCCTCCGCCTGCAGCCGCTCGAACGTTTTCCACGTGGAGATGAACTCGTCACGCTGGGGGAGCGGCCAGTGGATCAGCAGCAGGTCCACATAATCCAGCCCCAGCCGCTGCAACGAGCCGTCCAGCCCGTCAACTGCGCGGTCGTTGCCCTGGAACACGCCATCCAGCTTGGTGGTGACGAAAAGTTCGCCGCGATCCACCCCGCTGGCCTTGATCCCGTCGCCCACCCCCTTTTCGTTGCCGTACTTCACGGCGGTATCGATGTGCCGGTACCCGGCTTCCACGGCGCGGACGACGGCGGCGCTCACCTGTTCGTCGTCCAGCGGCCAGGTGCCGAGACCCAGCTGAGGGATGCTGTAACCGTCATTGAGCTTGATCAGCGGTGCAAGTGTCATTTCAACAGTCTCCCCCGATTTGTCCCTTCCTAGCCCTCGAAGGCGCGGAGAATATTGCCCGCCTGGTAATCGAGCACGGTCCGGGCAACGCTGGACACCTGATCGGGGTTCTTCTGCTGGTCCAGGAACTTCACGAAGCGTGCGATGGCCTGCGCGGCCTTGGAGGCATCGCCGTCGGCAACTGCTTTAGCTGCCTGCTGGACGCTCGCTTCCAACTGTTTGCCCACCGGTCCCGAAACGCCGCCGGACTCAACCTGGTCCTCCAGTGTCTGCTGGAGTGCCTTCACGCTGCCCGGGAGCCAGGCCGCGCGCAGCGGCACGTCAGTAAAGTCCATGTCCGAGGCAAGGTAGAAGTCGGTGTACGAAGGCTGGTTGTAGGTGGTGTTCTGCCGCGCAACTTCGGCACGGTACTGCGGATCGTGCATCAGCGTGTAGAGCTTGTGGTTGGTCACTTCGGTGCTCATGTACATACGAAGGGCAGAGCTGTCAGCTGTCCGGACCAGCATCTCCTCGCGCCAGTCACCCACGACGTCGGCCACCAGGCTGGGGGTGCCCTTGGTGCCGTTGTTGGTGCGGGTTCCCTCGGCGGTCAGCAAGCGTCCGCGCTTGAAGTCATCGATGGTGGGGGTCTGTTCCTGCGAGCCGTTGATGAGCTGCGTAGTCATGTCCGCGGCCCACTTGATGCTCATGTTGGTGCCGGAACCGGTAGTGGAAAGCTTGTCGCCGTCGGCCGACTGCATGCCGATTGCCCAGTTCTCGATGCCGGGGACGGAAGGATCAACGTCGCCGATCATCCCGCGGCCGGTGTCCCTGCCGGAGTAGGCGCCGAACAGGACCTCGCCGGTGGCGGCGTCACGCATAGCGTAGCCGTAGGGGGCGTAGACGCCGCCCTCGTGGACCGTAAAGATCTCCTTGCCGGGGCGGTTTGGATCGATGTCGGTGACGTGCATGGCGTCGCCGTGGCCCAGCCTGGCCTCCTCGCCAGGGGTGGCGCTGGCGGGCGGCATGGTGTCGAACGAGCTGTAGAGGAGGGATCCGTCGTCGTCGATGGTGGCGGAACCGTACACAATCTCCTGCTTGCCGTCGCCGTCCACGTCCGAGGCGCTGAGCGAGTGGAAGCCCTGCGTGGTGAGCGTTCCGAACTCGGGGTCCGTGCCGTCGCGGCCGTGCGGGCCGTCGTTGAACGGGTTGGTCATGGGCGTCCAGCCGGAGTCCACATTCCAGACGGGGGAGAGGTTGGCGCCGTCCCAGGTGTAGGCAGCGAGTGTGCTGCGCGTGTAATAACCGCGGGCGAATACTGCAGCGGGCTTCTCGCCGTCCAGGTACGCGACGCCGGCAAGGAAGCGGTCCACGCGGTTGCCGGGTTCGATCCGGGCCATGGCGTAATCGCCCCACATCAGGCCGTCGTCGTGCCTGCCGGGCTCATATGCCACGGTCTTCAGTTCCTTGCCCGTGGCACCCTCGAACACCGTGAGGTATTCCGGTCCGGAGACAATGAAGCCCTCAAAAGCGCGCAGGACGTTACGGGGGCTTCGCGACGGCGCGTAGACGTCCATGAAATAGTCGGCCACGGCCTCGGCATCAGTCAGGGACAGCGGGTACTGGTACTTCGGGGCGATGCCGAAAGCTTCCTCCAGCGTCGCGGGCCAGTTGCCGGCCTTCACCTCGGGGTGGTCGCTCCAGCCCTGGAAGGTGGCCACCATGTGCTGGTAGTAGTCGGCGGCGCTCATCCGGTAGTCATCGGCGTTGGAGAAGCCGGCGTCCAGGTCGGACTGGAGCATGGAAATGAAGGACTCACCTGCCACCGAACCGTCCGCGTTGTACGAGATGGTCTTGGTCCCCGGCGCCGTCTTGAACATCATCTCCGAGCGTCCGTCGCCGTCGAAGTCGTTCACGAGCATCTGCGTGTAGTGCGCGCCGGAGCGGATGTTGACGCCCAGATCGATGCGGTGCAGCAGGGTTCCGTCCGCCTTGTAGGTGTCCACGTAGGTGTTGCCCGTGTAGCCCACCTGGGAGACGTCCTTGGAGTTGTTCGGGTCCCACTTGACCACGAACTCGTACGCTCCGTCCCCGTCCACGTCGCCCACCGACGCATCGTTGGCTGAGTACGTGTAAGCCTGGCCGGTGGGCGTGACGCCGTCGGCCGGCTTCTTCAGCGGAATGTCCCTGAAGTTGCCGCCCCACGAGGTGGCGGTTGCGCTCCGGTCCAGCTCAACGCCGCCGACGACGGCACGCACGTCGTATTCCGACGCTCCGGTGCCCTTCGCGTCAAGATAGTTGGTGCTGTCCGTGACTGTGGCCAGTTTCTGCCCGTCCCGGTAGACGTTGAAGTCGGTGCCTGTGAGGCCGGTTGCCGTGGCGCCCGTTGCCTCGTGGCCCAGGAGGCGCCAGCTGAGGAATACGCCTTCAGATGTGCCGGCTGCCACCAGCCCGCGGTCGAGGTAGTCCAGCTGCACGCCCGCGGCGCCTGGCTTCACGGAGGGCCCGACGGCGGCTGCCGGGGTTGCGAGGCAGCCAACGGTCAGTGCCAGGCCGGCAACGGCTGCCACAGAGAGGTGGCGCACGGATTTCCTGCTCGGATTCATCGATGAATCCTTTCAATTTTCGATTGGGAAAACGCTTCCCCAGTAACCTAGGGTGCATTGAGTCACAAAGCAACCCTTGCGGCGTGCCCTATATGACGGTATTTAGAACGTTGTAGAGGAGTTGTGCGCTTCGGTGCCTGCTGACTCTTCGGGCTCCCAGCGCAGCAAGTCGCCGGGCTGGCAATCGAGGACGTCGCACAGTGCCTCGAGCGTGGTGAAGCGCACGGCCTTGGCGCGGCCGTTCTTGAGGACGGCCAGGTTCGCCGGGGTGATCCCGACCCTGTCGGCCAGCGTGCCTACGGCCATCTTGCGGCGGGCCAGCATCACATCGATATCCACGACGATCGGCATTCAGATCACCTCGTCGAGCTCGGTGCGCAGGTGCTTCGCTTCCGCATCAAGGGCGACGGCCTGAGCCAGCAATGTTCGGAGCACCAGCACGATCAGCGCAACTCCGGCAATCAGCAATGACGCGCCAGAGATCAGCAGCACTACGCCCGGAGGAGCATCGCCCGGTGCGAGCATCACCGCCAGGGCGAATACGAGCACTGACGCGGCGGCAACGGCCCAGAAGATGATGTCCACGTACCGGAAGGCGCCGCGCGAGAAGACGGTGCCCTTCCGCGCCATCGTCAGGAGGCGCCAGACGCATACGAGCGTGACCTGGACGGCAACGATGCCCAGTACCACGATCAGGAGTGCCAGAATGCGGGTGCCGGTGTCCGTGCCGGACTCTTCAAGGTCTGTGGACAGCAGTGGCACCATCCGCACTTGGACAAAGAGCGAGCCGGCGAGCGCCAGGGCAAGTACTACGCGCAGTGCCAGGGTGGTCAGTTTTCCCACAAGGTCTCCTAGAGTATCGATTTACGGTGAAACTCTATCGATAATCAACAGGTACTACAAGTGCTCGGGCGCTGGTAAGGCTGGGCCCAATGGCGGTGGTGCGTTGCGGGTTGCAGGAGGACAATTCAAGGGTCAGCGGCCCACGGAATCGTCGAGAAATCAGGTCAATATCGTGGTTGAATCAAACGCCAATGAAGACGTGGTCAATCGGCTGATCGCGTGCATCAATGACCGCCACATAGACGTCATGGATGAACTCTTCCATGACGACGCGGTGATGCACTGGCCGCAATCCGGGGAAATCGTCCGCGGCGCGGAAAACCGGAGGGCAATCTACGGCGCATTCCCCCAGCTGCCCACCATCACGCCCCGGCGCCTGCTCAGTGGCGGGAACCTTGTAGTGGCCGAGGCGCTGCTGGACTACAACGGGCCGCAGTACGAAACGGTGTTCATCTTCGAATTCCGGGACGGCAAAATTGCCAAGGAAACGGCCTATTGGAGCGAAGCCTTCGAAGCGCCGGCCTGGCGCGCCCAATGGGTTGAAAAGGCCTGACAGCCGCCGCGCCAAGGCAGGCGCCGGGCCGAAACCCGCAACACCTCCCCGCGGCGCGGTCCGTTGCAGTGCCGTCAGCCGGTACGCCGCGCCCACCTGACGAGGCGGTCGCTCAGGTCCATGAACTTCGGGTCCACCACCTGCAGGGCAGGGTGGGCGTCGTACCACTGGACAATTTCCCGGGCGCCGTCCGCGAACGGGATGCTGGCGGCGTAGCCCGGCACCAGTGACTTGATCTTGGTGTTGTCGAACACCACCGAGTGGGAGCGGTCGCCCAGCAAACCGGGCCCAGTTCGGGGATGCTCCCCGCGTTGAACGCAGCGATGGTTTCCGACGCCACGTGGACCAGCTCAGGCTCCGGGACGCCCGCCGCCCGGGCGAACAGGCGGTAGATCTGGTTCCACGGCAGGTACTCATCGGAGGTGATGGTGTAGCTCTCGCCAACAGCCTGCGGCCTGCCGAGCAGTCCAACAAAGGCCTTGGCGAAGTCCCGGCTGTGGGTCACAGTCCACAGCGACGTGCCGTCCCCGTGCACCACCACCGGCTGGCCGGTGCGCATCCGGTGGATGTCCGTCCAACCGCCCAGCATGGCGATCTTGGTGCGGTCGTAGGTATGGGAGGGCCGGACCACCGTGACCGGAAAATCCTCCGAACGGTAGGCCTCGAACAGCAGGTCCTCGCAGGCAATCTTGTTGCGCGAGTACTGCCAGAAGGGGTTCTTCAGCGGAGTCGATTCCAGGATCGGCAGCCGGGTGGGCGGCTTCTGGTACGCCGAGGCCGAACTGATGAACACATACTGGCCGGTCCTACCGCGGAACAGCTCCATACTGGTGCGTGCCTGGTCCGGAGTGAAGGCAATAAAGTCCGCGACGGCGTCGAACTCCCGTCCGCCCAGCACCTCCTGCACGGATGCCGGGTCGCGGATATCCGCGTGCAGGACCTCGGCGCCGTCCGGCACGGGCCGGCCCGAAGATTGGCCGCGGTTGAGGATGGTTACCCGGTGCCCCAGCGCGACGGCGCGATCTGCCGCCGCCGCGCTGATGATCCCGGTGCCGCCGATGAACAGGATGCTCCGCGGCGCCACGGTATCGGCCACGGAAACCGTGCCGGCTTCGGGAGCGAGCGGATTCACCACGCGTAATCTTCAGGGGCCGGGCGGTGCCCCGGGAAGATGTCATCGAGACGCTTGAGCGCATCGGCGTCGAGCGTGACATCCAGAGCCCGGATGGCGGCGTCGAGCTGTTCCTGGGTCCGCGGGCCCACGATCGGTGCCGTAACCGCAGGCTGGTGCAGCAGCCAGGCGAGTGCAACGTCGCCGGGTGCGTGGCCCAGTTCGTCCGCGAAATCCTCGTACTGCTGGATCTGGTCCTGGTGCTTTTTCAGCGTCTCAAGGGCCCTGCCCTCCGTGCGGCGGACGCCCTGCTCCTGCTTCTTGAGCACGCCGCCCAGGAGGCCGCCCTGCAGTGGTGACCAGGGGATGAGCCCCAGGCCGTACTGCTGGGCGGACGGGATGACCTCAAGTTCCACTTCGCGGCGGAAGAGGTTGTAGATGGACTGCTCGCTGACCAGGCCCGTGTAGTTCCGCCGCCGGGCAGCTTCCTGTGCCTGCGCGATGTGCCAGCCCGCGAAGTTGCTGCTGCCGGAGTACAGGATCTTGCCCTGCTGGACGGCGACTTCGATGGCCTGCCAGATTTCGTCCCACGGGGTGTCGCGGTCGATGTGGTGGAACTGGTAGACGTCGATGTAATCGGTCTGCAGGCGCTTCAGGCTGGCATCCAGTGCCCGGCGGATGTTCAACGCGGAGAGCTTGGATTCGTTGGGCCTATCGGTCATGGTTCCGTACAGCTTGGTTGCCAGGACTGTGCGTTCGCGCCGTTCGCCGCCCTGGGCGAACCAGCGGCCAATGATTTCTTCTGTCCAGCCCCGGTGCCCGGTGCCGCCGTACACATTGGCGGTATCAAAGAAGTTGATGCCCGAGTCCAGGGCGGAATCCATGATCGAGTGGGCGTCCACCTCCTCGGTCTGGGGGCCGAAATTCATGGTGCCGAGGCAGAGTCGGGAAACCTTCAGGCCTGAACGGCCAAGGTGGGTGTACTGCATGGGTGGATCCTTAGGGTCGGTGGGGGCTAAGCGTCGGGAATGTCTGGGTCAGAGCTGGGTGAAGGCAGCGGCAGCGGGATCGGAACCGATGCGTGCGCCGGACTCGAGGGCCGTGATGGAGGCAAGCTCGTCGTCGGTCAGGGTCAGGGAAGAGGCCCCCAGATTTTCCCGCATCCGGGCTGAATCGGCTGACTTGGGGATGACGATGTTGCCGGCGGCAAGGTGCCAGGCGAGGACAACCTGCGCGGTGGTGGCGCCGTGGGCCTGGGCGATCGCCGTGACGGCGCGGCCGTTGAGGTCCCCGCCCTGGCCCAGCGGACTGTAGGCCTCCACCTCGATACCCAGCGCACGGCACTTCGCTGCGAGTTCGGCCTGCTGGTAACTGGGGTGCAGTTCGATCTGGTTGACGGCAGGAACAACTTCGGCGGAGGTCAGCAGCGTATCCACGTGATCTGCCAGGAAGTTGGACACTCCGATGGCGCGGATCTCCTTGTTGTTATACAGGCGCTCCATCTCCTTCCAGGCCTGGACGTAAAGGTCCTGTGACGGGACGGGCCAGTGGATGAGGTACAGATCCACGAAGTCCAAGCCGAGTGCCTTGCGGCTGTTCTGGAATGCTTCCTGCGCCCGGCCCTGCTCGCCGTTGCGGAGTTTTGTGGTGATAAAGAGTTCTTCGCGCGGAATCCCGGCGGCCGCGATGGCAGCGCCCACGCCGGCCTCGTTGCGGTACGCGGCGGCTGTGTCGATGTGGCGGTAGCCGGCTTCCAGGGCATCTTCGACGATCCGCTGGGTATCTTCCGGCGGCACCTGGAAGACTCCGAAACCTAGCTGGGGAATGGTGACGCCGTTGTTCAGGGTCAGCTCTGACATGGTGTGGCTCCTTTGCTGCGGGTATTGCCTACGCTGGGGCCTGGCTGGGAAGCCGGGAAACCGCTTTCAGTGAGGCTCTGGAACGAGCCTATGCACTTTTGGGCAGATAGTCAGCCCTTGACCGTGTTCCTGTTTGTCCTAGGACTGCCAGTCCTACCTTCGTTGTAGATAGCGGTCATTCCGCCGGGGCACAATGGGGTGCATGGGTCAGAGCGCCGAATTCGGAAAGTTCCTCAAAGCCATGCGGTCCCGGTTGAGCCCCGAGGACGCGGGGGCAGAGGGGACCTCAGGCGCGCGCAGGGTGCCCGGTCTCCGCCGCGAAGAAGTGGCCAGGCTTGCCGGTGTCAGCACCGACTACTACGTCCGCCTGGAACAGGGTCGGAACATTCACCCGTCCCGGGCCGTGCTGGATTCAGTGTCGCGCGCACTCCGGCTGGACAGCAGCGAACACGCGCACATGATGGACCTGCTGGAAAACTGCGCTGCCACGTCCCGCGCGCCCGGACCGGCCCAGAGCGCGCGCCCTGCCCTCCGCCAGTTCCTCGAGGCAGTCGGCGATGTTCCCGCGCTGCTCCTGGGCCGCCGGACCGATGTCCTTGCCGGAAACCGGATGGCCTTCCTGATCTTCGCAGATTTCCCCAGGCTTCCTGCTGCGGAGCGGAACCTGACCCGGTGGCTGATCCTCGATCCCCAGGCCCGGGAGTTGTTCCGCGACTGGAAGACTGTGGCAGCGGAAGCCGCGGGTGCGTTGCGCGTGGACGTGGGCAGGCACCCGAATGACGCCCAGGCAAACCAGCTGGTGGGGGAGCTCGCCGTCCACAGCGAGCACTTCCGTCAATGGTGGGCGGGGCACCGGGTGGCTACCAGGTCTTCGGGCGTCCTCAGGCTCCGCCACCCCGCCGTCGGCGATCTTGAACTGAACTTTGAAAACCTCGTCCTCCCCGACGATCCGGACCAGCAACTCAGGGTGTTTTCCGCCAAGCCCGGTTCGCCGTCGGCCGATGCGCTTCTCCTGCTGGGCAGCCTGGGCGCCCCGGCGCTGCCGGATCAACTTGGGCAGCCGGCGCAACCTGAGCCGCCGGCGCAACGTGGGCAGCCGGAGCAACCCGTGCGGCTCGCTGCTGAAGCCGGTCCGCCGTCACCCTGAGAAACGATGATGGCTGCGCCGGAGCGGCGCAGCCATCATCTTTCGGAGCTTGTTGTGGTCAGTGTTCTTCCAGTCGGAAACCGAGCTTGATGGTGACCTGCCAGTCGGCGATCTTGCCTTCTTCGAGGTGACCACGGACTTCCTTGACCTCAAACCAATCGAGGTGGCGGAGGGTCTGGGATGCCTTCGCAATGCCATTGCGGACGGCGTCATCCACGCCCTCGGTCGATGTGCCGACAATTTCAGAAATGCTGTACGTGTGGTTGGACAACTTCGCTCCTCGTGATCGCCTTTGAGTCCCGGTGCGGGCCGTCCTTGCAGACTAGTAGGACTTCCGGGCGGGGGGAAGTGGCAAATCCCGTGGTCAGGCGCCCTGCGGTACGTCCAGCACCAGGGTTTTCAGGTCATTGAGGGTCTGCTGCATGTGTGCATCCATGGCCTCACGGGAGCGGCCGGCGTCCCGTGACTCGAGCGCCTCAGCGATGTTCTGGTGATGCCCGATCGCGTGCTCCTGGATCTCCGGCACTGCAGATGTCTCCGCCCGGCGCTTTTCCAGCACCCGGTGCAGGGGTTCAAAAAGGACAGCCACAAAGACGTTCTCCGACGCCCGCAGGATCAGGTCGTGAAAGGCGAGATCGGCCTCAACAAATGCAGCGACGTCGTTGACATCATGGGCTGCGCGCATCGCAGCCACATGGCCGAAAAGCGTCTGGACGTCCTCGTCGCCAATGCGGGCTGCGGCCAATTCGCAGGCCCCGGTCTCGAGCATCCGGCGCAGTTCGATGAGCTGAACCGATGCGTCCGCCTCATTCTTACCTTCCGAGGCCGCGCGCAGCACAGCTTCCAGGGAAGCCCAGCGATTCAGCGGGTTCACGAAGGTGCCGCGGCCACGTTCGACGCTCAGGATCCGTTGCGCCTCCAGGGTCTTCATGGCCTCGCGGACGGTCATGCGGCTGACATCGTGCCGGGCGCTGAGTTCAAGCTCTCCAGGCACGCTGGACCCGGGCGGAAAGTCCCCTGCAATGATCCGGTCGAGGAGTTCGTCAGCAACGACGCCCACCAGTGATTTCCTTGCCATGTTCCCCCTGCCGAGCATTGCCACATATGTCTGACAAGTCTACTTGCGCGTTTTCGTTGTGGTGTGCCACACTATTTCAAATGTTAGATGTCAGACATCTTACAGATACCAAATTCACCACAAGATTTCACACAACGGAGTGCACAGTGACGCTTGAAGCAGACATCCTGGCGGCCTTCCCGGCAGAGGTCCAGATTCCCGCCCGCCTGGTCGCGGATGCGGTGGCCGCCTCCAGCGCGGTGACTCCCAGGATGCTGGTAGTGCTCGACGACGACCCCACCGGAACGCAGTCCGTTTCAGATCTGCCCGTGCTCACCAGTTGGGACGTCGAGGACTTCATCTGGGCGTTCGGCCAGGCAAAACCCGCCGTCTACGTGCTGACCAACACCCGCAGTCTGGATCCCGCCGAAGCAGCCGAGCGGAACGAGGAAGTGGTCCGCAACGCGCTGGCCGCCGCCGGTTCGAGCGCTGCCGGAACCGGCTCCACCGGTGAGTCCAACCTGCGGCTGGGGTTTGTCAGCCGCAGCGACTCGACCCTCCGCGGCCACTACCCGCTGGAACCTGACGTCATCGCCGCCACCGTGGCTGAGGTCACCGGCGAAAAGACCGACGGCGTGGTGCTGGTCCCGGCGTTCCCCGACGCCGGCCGCGTGACCATCGGCGGGGTGCACTACATGCGCGGCACCGGGGAGGATGCCGGAAAGCTCACGCCCGTCGCGGAGACCGAATTCGCCAGGGACGCCAGCTTCGGCTTCGCCAACTCGGACATGGCCAAGTACGTGGAGGAGAAGTCGCAGGGCCGTTTCGCCGCAGAATCGGTGATTGTGCTGGACCTAAACATCATCCGCGCCGCCACCGATCCTCAGACCACCGCCAATGCCATCGCCGACGCCATCGCGCCGGCCACCGATTCCACCCCGATCGTGGCGGACATCGTCACCGAGAACGACCTCCGCGCTCTGTCCCTGGGTCTGGAGGAAGCCGAACGCCGCGGAAAGAAGCTGCTGTACCGCGTGGGTCCGCCGTTCGGCCGTGCCCGGATCGGCCAGGAAATCCGTAAAGAACTCAGCGGCGCCGAAGCCTATGCCGGCAACACCCCGTCCCTGGCCGGTGGCCTGATCGTGGTCGGTTCCCACGTGGGCGTCACCACCCGCCAGCTCAAGGCCCTGACGGAACAGCACAGTGCGGCGCGCATCATCGAGATCGACGTCGAAAAACTTCTCGCTGCCGAGACCGAAACAGCTGCCGACGACTACCTGAACCAGACCGTCAGCACCGTGGTGGATGCGCTGCGCGGGGGAGACGTCATTGTCCACACCAGCCGCCTGCTCATTAAGACGGACAACCCCGCCGAAAGCCTCCGGATCGCCCGGACCGTCTCGGCCGCCGTCGTCGCCGTGGTGAACCGGACCCTAAAGACCTTCCCGCCCCGGTTTGTCATTGCCAAGGGCGGCATCACGTCCTCAGACGTCGCCGCCCACGGCCTGGAAATCCGCCACGCCATTGTTCGCGGGCCCATGCTCCCCGGCATCGTCAGCCTCTGGGAGCCGGTGGACGGCCCCGCAAAGGGCATTCCGTACATCGTCTTCGCCGGAAACGTGGGCGATGACCAGTCCCTGGCGGACGTCACCCGCAAGCTCAGCAACACCTTCTAACCAGCGCCCCACCCAACGCCACTGCCATTCGCCGCCACCGGAATTCACAGGAGAACACCATGACCAGCAACTACACCGTCACCGTCCTGGGCCTCGGCGCCATGGGCCTGCCCATGGCCACCCGCCTGGCCTCCCAGCTCACCGTCCACGGCTTCGACATCGCCGAGCCGCGCCTCAAGCTCGCCGAAGAAGCCGGCATCCGCACCTTCGCCTCCGCCAGGGAAGCCTCCAAGGGCGCCGACGCCCTGCTCCTGGCCGTCCGCAATGGCGAGCAGCTCAACGATGTCCTCTTCGGCGAGAACGGCGTGGCCTCCGTACTCGAGCCGGGCGCCGTGGTCATCCTCGGCAGCACCGTGGGCACCGAAGCCATCCCCGCCACGGTCGCAAAGCTGGCCGAATACGGCGTCGAGCTCGTGGACGCGCCGCTGTCCGGCGGCCCCAAGCGCGCCGGCGAAGGCGATCTGCTGATCGTCGTCGGCGCGTCCCCCGAGGCCCGCGAAAAAGCTGCCCCGGCGCTTGAACTCCTCGCTTCCACGCTGACCGTTGTTGGCGACAAGCCCGGCGACGGCCAGGCCCTCAAGACCGTCAACCAGCTCCTCTGCGGCATCCACATCGCCGCCGCAGCAGAGGCCATGGCCCTCGCCGACGCACTTGGACTGGACCAGGCCAAGACCCTGGCCGCCCTCGAAGCCGGCGCCGCAGGTTCGTTCATGCTCTCCAACCGCGGCCCGCGCATCCTCGAGGCCTACACCGAGGAAGGCGCCGAGGTCCTGTCCCGCCTGGACATCTTCGTCAAGGACATGGGCATCGTGGGCAAAGCCACCCGCGCCGCCGGCCTGGCAGCCCCCGTTGCCGCCGCCGCGGAGCAGCTCTACCTCCTGGGCCAGGCCCAGGGCCTCGCCGCCGCCGACGACTCAGCCGTCATCAAAGTCGTGGCGCCCACCAAACGCACCGCCTAAGCACAACGGCCTCAAGCGCCTCACCCCAAACGTACGACGACGGCGGTCCCCCCTCCGCCGTCGTCGTACCTTCCGGAATCCCCGGCACAGCACTACCCGGCACCACGTCCCAAACAGAAATATCCAGCGCCCGCTAGCCCGTCTTCTGGAAGACTGGCTTGTCAAAGGAGACACCCGCAATGAACCCCCTGATTAACTCGCTGATGGTGCGGGCGGCCGATGCCCCAGCCATCAAACCCGCCGTGGAGCTGGGTACTCCGCTGCTGCTCACCATCGCGGCCATTGGCATCGCCGTACTGCTGGTGATGATCATCCGCTTCAAGATCCAGGCCTTCGTGGCCCTGCTGACCGTCAGCATCGCGGTGGCCGTGGCCTCGCAGATCCCGCTCAAGGACGTCTTCACAGTCGTGGCCAACGGCGTGGGCGGCACCATGGGCAAGGTGGCGCTGCTGATCGCACTCGGCGCGGTGCTCGGCCGGATGATTGAAGTCTCCGGCGGCGTGCAGTCGCTGGCCTCCCACTTCACGGAGAAGCTTGGTGCCAAACGCGTGGCGGTGGCCCTGACCGCCGTCGGCTTCCTGGTGGCCATTCCCGTGTTCTTCGAGGTGGGCATCATCGTGCTGGTCCCGATCGTCTACGCGTTCGCCAAGATCGCCAACGTGCACCCGGTCAAATTCGGCCTGCCGATGGCCGGCATCATGCTTGCCATCCACGTGGCCGTTCCGCCGCACCCCGGCATCGTGGCGGGCGCAGGCGTGTTCGGCGCCGACATTGGTTTGATCACCCTGATCTCACTGATCATCTGCATCCCGCTGGGCTTCCTGTCCTACTTCGTTGCCAGCATCATGAACCGCAAGGATTACGAGCTGCTCCCCGGCGTCAAGGCCCAGGTGGACGAGTTCGGTTCCGATTCCCTGGTGAAGGTGGGCCACGACGGCCCCGGCGCGGCAGCGATTGCTCCTCCCCGCCCGGCCCTGATCATGTTCCTCATCGCCGCTCCGATCGTGCAGATCCTGATCGGCACCCTGGGCACGCTCACCATCCCCAAGGATAATTCGTGGTACGGCCTGGCGGTTTTCATCGGTAACCCGTTCTTCGCCCTCCTGGTGGCCGTTGCACTGTCCTTCTTCCTGCTGGCTGTCCGCCGCAACTGGTCGCTGCGCGAAACCGGCGAGATCTTCGAGGGCGCGCTGCCTCCCATCGCCTCCATCCTGATGGTGGTTGCCGCCGGCGGCGTGTTCGGCGAAGTCCTGCGCACCTCCGGGATCGGCGCCGCGCTGTCCCAGACCCTTGACCACCTGGGCCTGCCGGTCATCGTGCTCGGC
This sequence comes from Pseudarthrobacter sp. DSP2-3-2b1, assembly GCF_049895945.1. Lineage (NCBI taxonomy): Bacteria > Bacillati > Actinomycetota > Actinomycetes > Micrococcales > Micrococcaceae > Pseudarthrobacter > Pseudarthrobacter sp. DSP2-3-2b1. The sequence continues at coordinate 121,591 of NZ_JAFCTI010000011.1, forward strand.
TTCGTCATCTCCCTGGCACTGCGCGCAGCCCAGGGTTCGGCCACCGTCGCGATCGTCACCACCACCGGCCTGCTGACCTCGGCCGTGATGGAAGGCGGCTACTCACCGGCCCAGATCGCCGTGATCGTCATCGCCATCGGCTTCGGCTCGCTGGGCCTGTCCCACGTGACCGACGCCGGCTTCTGGACCGTGGTGCGCTACTACGGCCTTACCGTGTCCGACGGACTCCGCACCTGGACCGTGCTCACCACCATCCTCGGCCTGGCCGGCTTCGCGCTGACCTTCGTCGCCTGGATCCTGGTGGGAGGCCTCGGCATCTGATGCGCACCCGACTCGACCAGCTGGTCACCTCCGCCCTGCAGCAGAACTCCGCCGTTCCGGCGTTCACCTGCTACGACTTCACCACCGCGCTTGCCGTGGTGGGCGCCGCCGAAGACGCGGGCCACGGCATCATCCTGCTGGTGGCCCCCAAAACGGCCGCAACCACCAACGGCCTGCGCCTGATCGCCGCCCTCCGCGGGCTGGCGGACGGTGCGTCCGTCCCGGTAGCCGTCCAGCTTGATCACGCCACTGACCTCAAGGTGATGGCCGACGCCGTCGCCGCAGGGGCGGATTCCGTCCTTGCGGACGGCTCTTCCCTCGCGTATGAGGACAACATCGCGCTGGTCCGTGAGGCGCGCGCCCTGCTGGGTGCCGGCGTCGTACTCGAAGCGGAACTCGGCGGCCTGGCCGGTGACGAGGACCGCGCCTTCGGCGCGGATGAGGCCGGCGTTGACGTAGCCGGCCTGACGGATTCCGCCCTCGTGGAGGACTTCCTGGCCCGGACCGGCGCGCAGCTGCTGGCCGTCGCCGTGGGGAACGTGCACGGCAAGTACAAGGGCGAGCCGCAGCTGCGCTGGGATGTCCTCCAGGACATCGCGGTGCGGACCCACATCCCGCTGGTGCTCCACGGGGCTTCCGGCATCCCGGCCGGCGAGCTGGTCAAGGCTGCCGCCATGAACGTGGGCAAGGTGAACTTCAATACCGAGCTCCGCACCGGCGTCCTGTCCACGCTCCAGGAGCAGCTGCCGGCGCACCGGGCCGACGGCGAGAACCTTCAGGGCCTGCTGGGCCACTGGAACACCTCCGCCAGGGAGTTCGCAACAGCGGCGCTGGGCATGCTCACCCGCTGAGCTTGCAGGGCACGACGCCGTTGCTCGCCGTCGTGCCCGGTCTCGCCGCCGTAGCGGCTTAGGAGCGCCCGGTAGGAGGTCCGCCGGAGTTCTGGCCGCGGCCGCGCTTCAGGCGGAGAATGTTCGTAACAGGTAAGGACGGAATCCGGCGCAGGTAGGGGACCGCAGGTGAGTGGCGTAAAGGAGCGCAGGCCAGCCCCGCGGTATAGGCCGTCCAGGCGGCCGGGGCCTGCCCCACAGCCCGAAGGCGTGATCCAGCGCGACCTTGGCATCGACGCAGTCCGCTTCATCTGCCTGGCCCTCGTGGTGGTGAGCCATTGCATGATGGTCAGCCCTGTCCTGCATGCGGACGGCACTGTGACCAGCGAAAACACGCTGGGCGAGCAGCCTTGGTTCGAACCCGTCATCTGGATCTTCATGGTGATGCCGCTGTTCTTTGTGACCGGCGGAACCACCGGCCTGCGGTCCTGGTTGCGGCTGAAGGCCCGCGGCGGCACCGGGTTCGAGTTCGCCCAGGCCCGGCTTCTGCGGCTCGTCCGGCCCGCGGCGGCGCTCCTGGCAGTGATGTACGTGGGCCTGTGGACGGCACTGCTGCTGGGGGTGGACCCCCAGGTGACCCAGCTGATCGCCACCGGCGCGGGTATGCCCCTCTGGTTCCTTGCGGCCTATCTCGCGGCACAGCTGAACATCCCGCTGCTGGCACGGTTCCATGCGCGTGCACCCTGGCTGACCCTTGCCGCTTTGGTGACGCTCGTGGTGGCCGTGGACTGCCTGCGCGGAGCCCTGCCCCAGCTCGCATACGCAAACCTGGTCTTCGTGTGGTGTGCCGTGCAGCAGCTGGGCTTCCTGATGGCCGGCGGTCACTTCGCCAAGCTCCCGCGCTCCGGCCTGCTGGGACTGATTGCGGCGGCCAACCTCGTGCTGGGCCTGGCCACCGGGCTGGGCCTCTACCCGGGAAACATGCTGGTTAACCTCAACCCGCCCAACCTGTGCCTCGTTCTCCTGGGCGTTTCCCAGGCCGCTGCGCTCCAGCTTTTCCGGCCGGGCCTCGACTGGGTATCCACGGTGCGCTGGGTCCGCGCCGTGGTGTCCGCGGCCGGGCGGCGTGCCATGACGGTGTACCTGTGGCACCTGCCGTTGCTGGCCGCGATGTCAGGGCTGCTGCTCCTGACCGACCTCCCCAAACCCGCGGCCGGTACGGCGGCATGGTGGTGGGCGCGGCCCCTGGTCCTCTTGAGCGTCATTGCCCTCCTGCTCCCCGTGATTGCCGTATTCGGGCGCCTTGAGGAACGTCCGACGGCGGCTGTCCACGTCCGCGGCAGGCCCGCCGCCGCGGTGGTGACGGCCGCCGTCGCCGTCTTCATTCCGGTGGCGGATGCCGCCTTCAACGGCCTCACCCTGGCACTGCTTGGCGGCGGCGCAGCGTGCTTTGTGTTGGCTGTCCTGCTGCTGGGCCGGATCCCGGAGCGCCCGCCCGGGCAGGCTGTTTCCGAATCCGGGAAGGGGGAGGGCAGGGCATTGCAAGCGGGGCCAAGTAGTGCCAGTGTCGAACCATGACTGAGAACATGGTTTCCCTTGAGGATGAGTTCAGCCCCGACGTATCGCTGGCACGGGACGATGTGCATCACCGTTACGAGCTGCGGGTGGGCGGGAAGGTGGCCGTCCAGTCTTTCTTCCGGGACCAGCCCGGGCACATTGATTTCACCCACACGGAAACCGCCGAGGAATTCACCGGCCAGGGGCTGGGCAAGGTACTGGCCCACTTCGCGCTGGATGACGTCATAGCATCAGGTAAACGGGTCATTCCGCACTGCCCGTTCATTGCCAGTTACCTCCGCAAGCACGAGGGCTACGAACAGCACATCGACTGGCCCGAGGACTAAAAGGGCTGCCGGTCCCCGCTCCGGAAAGGCGGGCTGGTAGACCGGGCATTCCTGGCAGGCGGGCGTGGCAGCCAGGGTAGCTCCCAGCCTTGTGGGCCGGGCCGCATCTTCGTAGAGTCGTAAGTGGGCCATGCAGCCGGCCCACGGTACTTTCCGTGGAGATTCCCGTGAGCCACAGGCTTTCCCACCATAAGCTTCGAGTCGTTGTCCATTGCGACGTTGACCCGGGGCAGATCCGGTTGGACGCCGGCGGTTGCCTGACACAGTCCACCTTTCCGGCGCTTCTGCACCTGCTGCTCCGGGCGCACCGGTTGGTGTCCAGCCCCGCCATTTCGCTGGACCTGAGGCGTACCATCCATCTTGACGCAGGGGTTCTGGCCCACCTTCGCCGGCTCGCCAACCCTGACAGCCAGCCCGGGGGTCACCATGATGTGCTGCACCAGGGGCTCGGACGGGCGGCCGCCGCTGCGTTGGAGGAGGCCGAAAATCTCCGGCTGACCCTCATTGAACCGGTCTACCTGCCGGTGTGCCCGGTCCATTCCGGTACCCACTTCGAGGCTGCCCACCGGGACGCTGCCGAAGCTTCGGTGGTTGAGCACCCCAGCCAGCCGACGGATCCGGCCAGCCCGGTACGTCCCTCCCGCGCAGCGTCAGCCAAGCGGGCGCGGCGCGAACGGGCAAACAAGGCCGTCCACCTGCACCTTTGAGGGTCCTACGCGCCCGTCCGCTGTGCTGGAATGCCTTTCTTGCGTTGCCACTCAATCGCATGCCAGAAGAGGAGCGCCAGGACGTTCAACAGCCCCGCGAGGACTGCCCAGGGCGCAAGACTCATCAGAATGTAAGCCAGGGGCTGGACGGCGGGGTTCGGGCCCATCATGGACGCTGCGTTTGCCGAGACCCCCACTCCGCCGATCAGGAGAATTGCCGCAACAAGCCACAGGGCAACGATGAAGGGGTTCACCGAGGTCCAGGCGGGGCGGCCTGCATCGGTGGACTCTTCGAGTTCGAGGGAGGCCGGCTCGATCGGCTTGCCGTCCTGATCCACCTCGCGGAACCTGATGTTGTTTCCCGCGTCCTGCTCCATTGTTGCCCCCTGATGATCGATCCCGCGCTGATGATCGTGCGCCGGTACGGCCTGCTGATACCAAGACCCTACTAGGACCGGGGGAAGCGGTGGGGGACCGCCGGTTAGGCTTGGGCCCATGACGCCACAGGACAGCAGGACCACAGCGCTGATCACCGGTGCCAGCGCCGGCATCGGCGCTGAATTTGCCCGGCAGCTTGCCAGCCAGGGCCACAATCTGGTGCTCGTGGCGAGGGACCGGGCCCGCCTCGAGGAGGAGGCTGAGGACCTTGAACGGCGGTACGGGATCAGCGCTGAGGTGCTGCCCGCAGACCTGACGGACGACGGCGGTGTGGCCGCCGTCGTCGGACGTCTCACCGAGAGCGCACGGCCGGTGGAGATCCTGGTGAACAACGCGGGCCGCGGGCTGCTGGGCGAGTTCGAGCAGAACAGCATCCTGGACGAGAAGCGGGGGCTGGTGCTGCACTGTCAGGTGCCGCTGGAACTCACGCACGCCGTCCTGCCGGGCATGCTGGCGCGCGGATCCGGGCGGATCATCAACGTGGCCAGCATCGCAGCGTTTCTCCCACGGGGGACGTACTCTGCGGCCAAGGCCTGGGTGCTGAGCTTCAGCCGCTGGGGGAACGCGGCTTACGGAAAGCGGGGCGTGAAGGTCACGGCCGTGTGCCCGGGCTCAACCCACACCGAGTTCCACGAGCGGATGGGAACGGACAAATCCGCAACACCGTCCTGGCTGTGGCTGACCGCCGAACGGGTGGTCCGGGAAGGGCTGGCTGACAACGCCCGCGGCAGGGCCGTGTGCGTCCCGTCCAAGCGCTACAAGGCGCTGGCATTGGTGGCGCCGCTGCTGCCTGGGCGTCTGGTCATCCGGCCGGCCCCGCGTGCGAAGCAGGTCCCGGCTTCATAACCTGCAGCAGCCGGACACGGCTGAGGCCCGCCCTGCGTGATTCCCCCAAGGAAATCACGCAGCACGGGCCTCATGAGCGGACTACAAGACGCAGTCAGGCACTGCCTTCACTAGGAACCGCCTCTGTCAGAAGCTGCCTTTGTAAGCCACAGCCACCATCAGGGAGCGCTGCTATCAGCGGGTTCCCGCAGGCACCTTGTCGGCTGCTGCGCTCGCCGCGGTGATGTCCTGGGTCTCGAACGGCATTTCGGCCAGGTCGATCAGCGGATTTTCATCCTGTCCGGCAACCAGTTCGCGTGCTTCTGCCTGGGTGTCCACGCTGGGCATGGAGCCCGGCAGCGGACGCTGGGCAGATTCCTTCAGGAAGTAGATGGCCACGGCTCCGATCGCCGAAGTGCCCATCAGGTAGTACGCGGGCATCATGTCATCGCCCGTTGCCGTAATGAGGGCTGCCACGATGAACGGCGTGGTTCCACCGAAGATCGCCACGGAGAAGTTGTAGGCAATGCCCATCGCACCGTAACGGCTCGAGGTCGGGAACTGGGCCGGCAGGGCCGAGGCCAGGTTGGCTACGTAGAACGTCACCGGGAAGGCGATCAGGGAGAGGCCGGCCAGTGTGGACCAGATCTCACCGATACCGATCAGCATGAATGCCGGGGTGGCCAGGACCACTGTGCTCAGCGCGCCAATCCAGAGGACAGGGCGGCGGCCGATACGGTCCGAGAGCTTACCGGTGAGCGGAATGCAGAGGCTCATGATGACCAGTACGGGGATGGTCAGCAAGGTGCCGTGGACCGGATCGTAACCCTTGGATTCGGTGAGGTACGTCGGCATGTAGGACGTGAGGGCGTAGCCGGCGGTGTTGGCGGCGGCCACCAGGATCATGGCCACGATGATGGAGCGCCAGTAAGCCTTGACGATCCCAACCGGTCCCTTGACTACGGCTTCGTCGCCGGCGGCGGCGTGCTTGGCGAGGTCTTCCTGGGCATCCAGGGTTGCCTGGAACTGGGGGGATTCCTCGATCTTGCTACGGAAGTAGACCGCGATCAGGCCGAGCGGGCCGGCGATGAGGAACGGAATCCTCCAACCCCACTCTTCCATGGCAGCCTGGCCGAGCGTCAGCTGCAGCACGGAGACCAGGGCGGCGCCGAGTGCGAAGCCCATGTAGCTGCCCATGTCCAGGAAGCTGGCGAAGAACCCGCGGCGTTTATCCGGCGCGTACTCGCTGACGAAGGTGGTGGCACCGGCGTATTCGCCGCCGGTGGAGAACCCTTGGACAACCTTAAGGAGGACCAGAAGACCCGCGGCCCAGAGGCCGATCTGGGCGTAGCCGGGCAACAGGCCGATGGCGAAAGTGCTGGCGGCCATGATCATCAGGGTGGTGGCCAGGATCTTCTGGCGGCCCATCTTGTCGCCAAGCCAGCCGAAGATCACGCCGCCCAGCGGACGGGCAATGAAGGTGGCAGCAAAGGTACCCAAGAGGAAAAGGGTTTGCGTGGACGGATCGGATTCCGGCAGGAAAACGGGTCCCATGGTGGTGATGAGGTAGCCGAACACGCCGACGTCGTACCACTCCATGGTGTTACCCACGATGGTTCCGCCGAGCGCCTTTTTCAGCATCGGCTGGTTGACCACGTTGACGTCGGATTCTTTGAGCCGACGGCGGCCGAGGAGCTTGGGTTTGCGCGCACTGCTGGGTGCTGCGCTGGTGTTTAATGCATTGCTGGGTGTTGCAGTCCTGGGTACTGCGTCGTTGGTTCCGCGGGCGTTGTTCTCGCCTGCTGAAGAGTCGGTCGTGCTTCGGTCTGTGGGCATTTGGGCGACTCCTATGGAGGTCATTTGCTTGCGACTTGTAGCTGCCCCGCTCTGGGCAGGCTTTCAATTTTACGCGAATTCTCTGGCAACTCAGAGCTGGATGGCGTAGGGTGCCCTGTTTCACCACCCGTTCGGGCATGTTTTGGAGATCTTTTTTTCGGCGATCCTGCCGCTCCATCACTGGCATCCGGCGGTTTGGCGGGCTCGGCAGCCAATCTTTTTCGGGAATTGCGCTCTTTGGCGGCACTTGGCACCCGCTGGAGCCGCCGAAAGTGACGGCTACCACTGCTGTGGGCGGGACCGGGGGCGCTGCTGCAGGGCGGTCCTGGAGCCGGCGCCGGAAGGGGTTCACAAGCTGCTCCCACACTGCCTATTGTTGTGCCATGGGAACACTGATTTTTGAGTAGGCGGACGCCCGCGGCCTGGTTTCGCAGGTCCTCGTCCCGGCCGAGCTCGTCAGATACGCTGATCCACCTCAGAAAGGTTCCAAAGAATGACCAAGAATACTGCTTCAAGCAACCCCGAATCCAGTGCGGAAAGCGCCAACGAGGCCACTGATCATCCCGCGCCCAAGGGCATCCGCTCGGGCCTGACGGAGGCCCAGCAGGCGATGCTCGCCAGTAAGTCCAGGGGCGGGGACGCCGGCCTGCAGAGCGTGGGCAAGAGCCACAAGCCCACGCATGCCAGTGGCAAACAGGGGCCGGCGGAAAAGAAGGTCCGCTGGTAATTCGCCGGTAATCCAGCGGCGCGCAGTAGTTGGCCCCCCAATTCAGGGAGCACTTCATTTTCATCGTGGAAAGGAAGAAAAATGGCTGAAAAAAAGACTCAGGCAATGATCGAACCGGAGGTTGCGGGCCACCTCACGGCGGCCATGGACCAGCCGGCAGTTCCCGGCCCGGCAACCATCGCCGTGGGCATGGCGATGGCGGGTGAACAGCACTGGCCGGACGGTAACGGGAAGAAGCGTCACCCGAAAGAGAACGACGCGATGCACGGCCGTGCCGGTCACGAGGCAGCCGTGAACGCTGTTCACCGGACAGGCCGGCCGCAGATGCCGCACTCCTCCTGACAGGGCTCACGCGCCTGATGAGTTGACATACATACGGCCTGGTGGCACTCGGATGCGGGCGCCACCAGGGCTTTTCCATGTCCGCGATTTCCATGTCCGGGACGGGTTTTCGTGTCTAAGCCTCCGGAACCACTTCGTCCGGCTCCTTATCCACCCGCCAGCCGCGCCACACCGGGTGGCGGAGCCTCCCGCTGCCCGTCCATTCGCCGAACGTCACTTCCCCCACCAGTTGCGGCGTGACCCAATGGGCGTCGGACGCGTCCTCGCGCGGGACGTCGTCGAACGGTGAGGTCTTACGTGCCAGATCGTCCATTTTCTGCCGCAGCTCGGTCAGCTCCCGGGAACTGAAACCGCTGCCCACCCGGCCCACGTACCGCAGGTTCTTACCTTCCGGGATGCCAACCAGCAGTGATCCAACTGAGCTTTCCCGCCCGCCGCGGCCGGGGCGCCAGCCGCCTACCACCACTTCCTGCGTTCTTGAGAGTTTGATCTTGATCCATGTCCTGGTCCGTTGGCCGCTGACGTAGCGGCTGTCCGGACGTTTAGCCATCACCCCCTCCAGGCCCAGTTCCTCTGCGCTTTCCAAGATGTGGTCCAGCCGTTCGTCCAGCACGGGCGATAGCTCCACCGGAAGATCAGACGGCGAAAAGAACTCCTCCAACTGTTGCCGCCGCGTCTGGAAATGCTTTCGACGGAGGTCCTCGCCTCCCACGGAGAGCAGGTCGAACAGCATGAGCCGGACCGGGATGGCATGGCGGGCCTTCTCGACGTCGGCCGTTTTGGTCAGTTTCATGCGCCCTTGGAGCACCCCGAAATCGGGCCGCCCGGAAGGCCCGACGGCGATGATCTCACCATCGGCAACGAACGGCCCGGCCGGCCAGCCTGCCCGGTCCGTCAGCTCGGGATAGGTTGCCGTGACGTCGTTGCCGTTGCGGCTCAGGATGCGGACTTTCGTCTCATCGGCCACGATCACCCCGCGGACACCGTCCCATTTCAGCTCGAACAGCCATTCGCTGCCCTGCAGGTCCGCGGGGGTTCCGGCGGTCGCCATCATGGGCCGGAAGTCGTCCAGGGGTGCAGCGGAAGTCTCGGCGGCTGTCTCCGCGTCTGCGTCAGCCTCACCGTTGGTGTCAGCATCAGCGTCGTCGCGGGCCGGCGCGTGCCGGTGCCTGCCGCCGTGGTGGTCCTTGTCCATCAGGTGGATGAGCCATTGCCCCTCCTCGCCCCGTCCGCGGCCGGTGTGGATCAGGGCGAACTTCCTGGTTCCGCCCAGGCCGCCGCCTTCAGACCCGGTGAGGGTGGCGATGACTTCCTTGCCGTTGATCCACTTCTCAAGCTCGTACGTCCCGTGGTCCCAGATGGTGACCTCGCCGGCGCCGTACTGTCCTTTCGGAATGGTCCCCTCGAACGTGGCGTAGTCCATGGGATGGTCCTCGGTCTGGACCGCAAGGTGGTTCTTGTCGCTGGATTCGGGAACGCCCTTAGGCAGCGCCCAGGACACCAGGACCCCTTCGTGCTCCAGCCGGAAATCGAAGTGCAGCCGGCTGGCATGGTGTTCCTGGATCACGAAGGTATCGCCCGTGCCGCCGGCACCGGCGAACGGCTCGGGCGTGAGGTCCGGGTCGCGCATGGAACGGTACCGCTCGAGGCGCGGATGCGCGCCGCCGTCGTCCGCGTTCTTATCAGCCTTGCCACCGGCCCCACCAGCATCGCCCTGCGGGCTCCCGGGGTGCCCCCCACCGTGTTCGACGGCGGTGAACGGGTCCTTGCCCGCCTCAACCCGGCGCAACACGGCCTTGTAGTCCAGGTGTTGGAGGTTGGGGGAGCTGAGCTCCCGCCAGGTCCGCGGGGCGGCGACCGTGGGGGTGGGCCGGCCGCGAAGCGAATACGGCACGATGGTGGTCTTGGCCGCGCTGTTCTGGCTCCAGTCCACCAAAACCTTTCCCGCCCGCAACGTTTTCTTCATGTCGCTGACCGCGAGATCCGGGTGGTCCGCTTCCAAAGCCCGAGCCAGCTCGTGGGCGAAGTCAGAGATCTGGTCCGACGTCTGGGATCCGTCCAGGCCGGCGTAGAGATGGATGCCCTTGCTGCCGCTGGTCACCGGGACGGGATCCAGGCCAACGTCCTGCAGGATGGCCCGGGCCAGGAACGCCACCTCCACGCACTCGTCAAGCCCTGCGCCCACGCCGGGGTCGAGGTCCAGGACCAGGCGGTCCGGGTTCAGCTGCTTTCCGTGGGAGTCCACCTGCCACTGGGGCACGTGGATCTCCAGCGAGTTGATCTGGCCGAACCACGTGAGGGTGGCTGGATCGTTGACCATCGGATAGTAGATGGTGCGGTCCTTGTGCGTGATGGCGGCGCGGGGGAGCCAGCCCGGCGCCGAATCTTCAAGGTTCTTCTGGAAGAACACCTCGCCGGGGTGCTCGGCCGTGCCCACACCGTTGACCCAGCGCTTCCTGGTGGCCGGCCGGTTGGCTGCGGCAGGGATCAGGACATGGGCCACCGCGGCGTAGTAGGCCAGGACGTCGGCCTTGGTGGTGCCAGTCTCCGGGTAGATGATTTTGTCCAGGTTGGTGAGGGTCAGCTGCCGTCCCGCCACCCGGACACGTTCCTTAGGAGGGGCCAAAGGTCTTCACCTCCGGCCCTGCGTGCGGTTCACTTGAGGAATGAGAGCCATCTGGAAAGGTGCCATCGCGTTTGGCCTGGTCAACGTGCCCGTGAAGGTCTACAGCGCTACCGAGGATCATGACATAAGTCTGCACCAGGTCCACAATGCCGACGGCGGCCGGATCAGGTACCAGCGCCGCTGCGAGGTGTGCAGCAAGATCATCGATTATTCGGACATTGAGAAGGCGTTTGAGGACGGCGGCCGGACGGTTGTCCTGTCCAAGGACGAGCTCAAGTCCATTCCGGCGGAAAACAGCCACGAGATCGAGGTGGTCCAGTTTGTCCCCTCGGAGCAGCTCGAACCCATGATGTTCGAAAAGAGCTATTACCTGGAGCCGGACTCGAAATCGCCCAAGGCGTACGTCCTGCTGCGCCGTGCGCTCGAGGACACGGACCGGGTGGCGATCGTCCAGTTCGCCCTGCGCGAGAAGACCCGGCTGGGGGCGCTGCGCATCAAGGATGACGTGCTGGTGCTGCAATCGCTGCTGTGGCCAGACGAGGTCCGGGAGGCCAAGTTCCCGTCCCTCGACGAGTCCGTGCGGATCTCCGCCCAGGAACGCGAAATGTCCGCGGCTCTGGTGGAATCCATGGCCGCCGATTTTGATCCGGACCACTTCACTGACGAGTATCAGGTCCAGCTGCGCACGCTCATTGAGGCCAAGCTGGAAAAGGGCGATTCCCTGGACACCGAAGAGACCTTCGGTGCGGAAGCCGGCGAAGGCGGCAAGGGTGAAGTCATTGACCTGATGGAAGCCCTCAAGCGCAGCCTGGACCGGAAGCGTGGAGGTGGGGCTGCAGGCGGCTCCTCTGCGGAGGCCGCCTCGGGGGAGGATGAGGACGAGGACGAAGAGGCCGAGGAGTCCGGCAGCGGAACGAGGAAGGCTCCGGCAAAGTCCAGCAGTGCAAAGTCCGGCGCTGCGAAGTCCACCACAGCGAAGTCCGGCGCTGCGAAGTCCACAACCACGAAGTCCACCGGTACCGGATCCACCACCCGCAAGCCCGCCGCCAAGACTGCAGGCAAAGCAGACCCCGCTGCCAAGCCTGCGGCGAAGACCACCACCACGCGCACGCGGAAGGGCGCCTAACGCCGACGGACCGGCTGCTGGCCTGGTATTTCCGGGGCCGGCTGTACCCGGAAACGCACAAGCTGTGCCGGTGATGGCCGCCGCCTAAGAGTTTCGGAGCGCGGAGATGAGTTCGCTTTTCTTTTTGGCGGAGTAGCCGGTGAGCCCGATTTCTTTGGCTTTGGATTTCAGCTGCGGGACGGTCCAGTCTTCGTAGCTGCCGGACTTACCACCTTTGCGGCCCACCGAGGAGCGGCTTTTTTGGGCAGCAGCGTTCGAGATGCTCGCGGCCTTCTGCTTGGATGCGCCGTCTTCCCGCAGTTCCTCGTACAGTTCCGGATCCTTCAGGCTCGGGTTCTTCTTGCCGGGCATGACGTCCTCCTTCAGCCGGGTGGAATGGTGGTGCCTGGGCTTCCACGCTAATTCCGGGCCTGTGGAAAAACAAGGAAACACTAACGTTGCTTGCTTTCGGTGCCGGGCCGGCACCGCAGGACGCTTTACAGCCCGCCGGCGTGCGGCCACAATGGGTCGCATCGCAGCCTCCACTGTGCCAACAGCGTGCTGTCACTCAAAACCTGTCAAAGAAGAGGGGTCCCGAGATGAATGGCGAAGCGAAAGTAGACGAGGCAGACCTGGCGCTGAAGCAGAAGCACCGCGCCATGTGGGCCTCCGGAGATTACCCGGCCCTGGCCGCCGAACTGGTCAACGATCTGGGGGCCATCCTGGTTGATGCCTGCGGAATCAAGCCCAAGCAGCGCGTGCTGGACGTGGCTGCGGGCGCCGGCAATGCAGCCATTCCCGCTGCCATGATGGGCGGCAAGGTTGTAGCCAGTGACCTCACGCCGGAACTGTTCGAGGCCGGCAGGCGGCTGGCAGCCGATCGCGGTGTTGAGCTGGAATGGAAGGAAGCCGACGCCGAGGCCCTGCCGTTTGAAGACAACGAATTTGATGTGGTCACATCCTGCCTGGGGGTGATGTTTGCTCCCCACCATCAGGCCGGAGCAGACGAGATGGTGCGGGTGTGCAAGCCCGGCGGCACGATCGGCCTGCTCAGCTGGACACCTGAAGGGTTCATCGGGAAGATGTTTGCCGCCATGAAGCCGTTCGCACCTCCACCACCGTCTGGGGCGCAACCGCCGCCGCTCTGGGGCAGCGAGGACCACGTGCGGGAACTTTTCGGCGACAGGATCACGGACATCAAGGCCGAAAAACGCACTCTCGCCGTCCACAGCTTCCATCAGCCGCAGGACTTCCTGCGGTACTTCAAGTCCCATTACGGTCCCACCATCTCGGTCTACAAATTCATCGGTGAGGACGCGGACAAGGTCAAGGAACTGGACAGTGCCCTCATCGAGTTGGCTGATTCCTTTGGCGAGGCCCACGGTGACGCGGTGTGGCAGATGCAGTGGGAATACCTGCTCCTGACTGCCCGGAAAGCCCGTTGATGCCAGGGGCCTTTGTGGCCGAATCCGCGATCACCATCGATGCCCCGCCGGACCGCGTCTGGGAGGTCATCACGGATCCGGACGCGGTGAAGGAGTTTATGTTCGGCGCGGATCTTCAGACTGACTGGACGGTGGGCGGGCCCATTGTGTGGCGCGGCGAATGGGAAGGCAAACCCTACGAGGACAAGGGACAGATCCTTGAGGTGGAGCCCGGACGGAAGCTGGTCCACACCCACTTCAGCCCGCTCGGCGGCGAGGAAGACAAGCCCGAGAACTACCACACGCTGACGTGGCTCCTTGAGGGCCAGGACGGTCAGACGCGGCTCACGCTCTCGCAAGACAATAACGCCAGCGCGGCTGCGGCGGAGCACTCCCAGGGGATGTGGGACATGCTCGTCGCGGACGTCAGAAGGATCTCGGAACGGGGCTAGCAGCGCAGCTCCCCAAGCGATGGGGCCCTTAAAAGCCAACAGCCGCCGTCGCGCCCTCCCATTTAGGGAAAGCGCGACGGCGGCCATCGGTGTGAGTGCCTTACTCGGCGTCGTGGTCCGTTTCGAGGATCCGGACCAGGCTGTCCAGGGCGTCGTCGGCTCCGGTGCCTTCGGCGCGAAGCACCACAACATCGCCGTGGGAAGCGCCCAGGCTCATCAGGGACAGGATGCTGGCGGCATCCATTGCTTCGTCCACCGGCTCCCCTTCGCGGGCGATGGTGATCTCGAGGTCGTACTCACCGGCGGCCTCGGCGAAGATGGCGGCGGGGCGGGCGTGCAGGCCTACGCGGCTGGCGACTGTTGCGGTGCGTTCTGACATTCTTGCTCCTTTGTCTTTCGGCTGCCTGTTGGTTCAGGGCCGTGGATCAGTAAATCGGTGAGGCGGGGTCAGACCGTTGCTGGAACGGCTTCCACCGTAGCAGCGCTCTTGGGGGCTGCCCAGCGCTTGAGTGCCACCACGGCCAGTGCGCTGACGATGGTTCCGGCGATGATCGAGATCACGAACCACTGCAGTTGACCGATGGCGAAGAATACGAAGATGCCACCGTGCGGTGCCTGCGACGTGACGTTGAAGGCCATGGTCATGGCGCCGGTGAGGGCGCCGCCCACCATGCTGGCAGGGATGACACGCAGCGGGTCTGCGGCGGCGAACGGGATGGCGCCCTCTGAGATGAAGGAAGCGCCCAGCAGCCAGGCTGCCTTGCCGTTTTCACGCTCAGCAAGGCTGAAAAGCTTCTTGTCCAGGACGGTGGCCAGTGCCATCGCCAGCGGCGGAACCATGCCTGCAGCCATTACGGTGGCCATGATCGCCCACGGAGCCTGGTTGTCGGCACTGCCGGCACTCAGACCGGCAACCGCGAAGGCGTAGGCAACCTTGTTGACCGGGCCGCCGAGGTCGAAGCACATCATGAGGCCGAGGATGATTCCCAGGACCACGGCCGAGGCGCCGGTCATACCCGAGAGCCAGGAGTTCAGGGCAGTGGTGAGTCCGGCAATGGGTCCACCGAGGACCAGGAACATCAGGCCTGAGGCAAAGATCGAAGCGAGCAGGGGGATGATCACCACGGGCATCAGGCCGCGCAGCCAGCGCGGCACCTGCCAGGTGCCGACCAGATGAGCCATGTAGCCGGCGAGCAGGCCGCCTACGATGCCGCCGAGGAAGCCCGCACCCATGAAGCCGGATACCGCACCGGCAACAAAACCTGGTGCGATACCTGGCCGGTCAGCGATGGCGTACGCAATGTAGCCGGCAAGGGCAGGCACCAGGAAGCCCATGGACAGGGCGCCGATTTTGAAAAGTACAGCACCGAGATAGGTGGCAAGGCCACCTTCGGGCAGGTTGCCGAAGTTGTTCTCGAGCACCACCTTGTCAGCGACTTCGGTGATGTCATAGCCGCCCAGCAGGAATCCGAGGGCGATCAGCAGGCCGCCACCGGCCACAAACGGGATCATGTAGCTGACACCCGTGAGCAGTGCCCGCTTCAGCTTCTGGCCGATGTGCTCACCCTTTTCGGCTGCAGCCTGCTCGGCCTGTTCCTCAGCACCGAAGTGCGGGACTCGGCGCGCGTTCGGGTCCTTGGCTGCAGCGAGTGCTTCCTGGACCATTTTGGCGGGCTCGTCGATGCCACGCTTGACGGGTGCGTTGATGACGGGCTTGCCGGCGAAGCGCTCTTTGCCGCGGACGTCGACGTCCACCGCGAAGATCACGGCATCGGCGGCTGCGATGACTGCGGGATCCAGCGGCTTGGCCCCTGAAGAGCCTTGCGTTTCGACCTGCAGGTCCACGCCCATTTCCTGCGCGGCGGCAACCAGGGAATCGGCGGCCATGTAGGTGTGGGCGATGCCGGTGGGGCAGGCGGTCACGGCCACGAGGCGCCGCGGTGCCTCGGCGGTGGAGGCTGCACCCGTGGTGGCGCCTGTCGAGGCTGCAGCTGCAGCTCCCGCGCCGGCAGCGCCGGCCGCACCGCCAACTGCGTCAGCGGGCGCGGCAGCGGCGTGGGCTGCGGGCTTATCCGCAAGGGCGCCGTCCACCAGTGCCACGATCTCCTCCCGGGAGGCAGCATTGCGCAGGGCCGCGGTGAAATCCTTTTTGATCAGGGACCGGGCCAGCTTGGACAGGAGCTTGAGGTGCTCCTGGTCTGCGCCGTCAGGTGCAGCGATGAAGAAGATGAGGTCCGCCGGGCCGTCCTTGGCGCCGAAGTCCACCTTGGGGTTAAGGCGGGCCATGGCCAGCGTGGGTTCGATGACCGCAGCCGAACGGCAGTGGGGGATGGCGATGCCGCCGGGGATGCCGGTGGCCGTCTTCTGCTCCCGGGCGAAGGCGTCGGCAAATAGGCCCTCAACTTCCGAGGCGCGTCCGGTGGCAGCAACTTTGCTGGCCAGGTGCCGGATCACGTCCTGGGGCGAGCTGCCCAGGTTCTGGTCGAGCTCGACCAGTTCTGTGGTGATGAGCTGAGTCACTGTCAATCCTTTCGAAGGGCCGTGATGGTTACGGCATCCGGGGTGGTTTGGTGGACTGCCGGGACAGTGGAACCCGGCAGGGAAGCGGCGGCGGCACCGTGTGCCACAGCCTGACGGAGGCAATCGGCCGGGGCGGCGCCCTGGCCGTGGGCGAGCAGATAGCCAGCCAGCGACGAATCGCCCGCGCCGACCGTACTGACCGCGGCGACCGGCGGATGCGTGGCCAGCCACGCGCCGTCGGCCGTTACAAGGACAGCTCCCTTGGATCCGAGAGTTGCCAGCACAGCACCCACCCCGGAACGCACGACGGCGGCGGCGGCCGCTGCGGCAGCCGCGGGGTCCGCTTCGAGTTCCTCAGCGGTTGACGCCGTGGCAAAGCCGGCTGCTGCAGCCAGTTCCGCCAGTTCCTCGGCGTTGGGTTTGAGGAGGTCCGGCTTTCCGGACACCCCGTCCTGTGAGGTCCCTGAGACGGCGCCGGCCAGCGGGCCGCCGGAGGAATCGACGGCGATCAGCGGTGCTGCCTGCTGTGCGCCGGCTCCAGCGGACGCAGCACGCAGCCGCCGGGTGACCGTGGCATAGAAATCGGCGGGGAAGCCGGGAGGCAGGGAGCCTGCCAGAATCACCCAGCCGGCGCCGCGGGACTGCTCCAGGAGCAGCCCGATCAGTGCTTCCTGCTGGTCTTCGCTCAGCAGCGGACCGGGTTCGTTGATCTTGGTGGTGACACCACCCGGTTCGGTCAGGGCAACATTGGTACGCAGCGGCTCGTCAATGGCGAGGGCTGCGAAGGGAACCCCGTCGTGGCGGAGCCCGGCAAGGACAGGATCGCTGTCCGCGCCGGGAAGGACCGCAACCGTCTCAACGCCCGAGGCGCACAGTGCCCGGGACACGTTGACGCCCTTGCCCCCGGACTCCTGGCTGACCGAAACGGCGCGCTGGACTTCGCCGCGTTCCAGCGGGCCGGGCAGGGCCACGGTGCGGTCCAGGCTGGGATTGGCCGTGAACGTGACGATCATACGATCACCACGTCAACGCCGGCCTCGGTGAGGGCTGCTGTGAGTTCTGCGCTGGGCTCGCTGTCTGTTATCAAGGTGTCCAGATCTTTCAGTGAGGCGAACTGGACCAGGGTTTCCGCGTCCAGCTTGGAGGAATCGGCAAGCACCACAATGCGGCGGGCCGAATGGACGAAGGCAGCCTTGACGGCGGCTTCTTCAGGATCGGGCGTGCTGAGGCCAAAATCGGCGTGGATGCCGTTGGTGCCGATGAACGCGATGTCCGGCCGCATCCGGTTAGCAGCCTCCACGGTTGCCTGGCCCACCGCCGCCTGGGTCAGGCCGCGCACCCGGCCGCCCAGGAGCTGAAGGGCAATTCCAGGTGTGCTCGCCAGCTTCGCGGCGATGGGGACCGCGTGGGTGATGACGACTAGTTCGGGCGCCGTAGAAGCGGAGGTTGCGACGACGGCGCGCCGGGACAGCAGGTCAGCCAATGCTTCTGTGGTGGAGCCGGCGTCGAGGAGGATGCTCCCGGACTTCGCCGGCGGGATCAGGGCCAGGGCAGCGTCCGCGATCCGCATCTTCTGCCCCGGGCGCTGGACCGTCCGGTCGTTGATGCTTTCCTCGATGGTGCTGAAGCGGTCCGCTGCAACGGCCCCGCCGTGGACCCGGCGTACCGTGCCGGCGGTTTCAAGGGTGGCGAGATCACGGCGGACCGTTTCGGTGGTGATGCTGAAGCGCTCCGCGAGCAGGTTCACGCTGACGCGGCCGCTGCCGGCAACAAGCTCGGCGATCTTCTGCTGGCGCTCTTCGGCGAACACGTACCCTCCGTTGCGTAAAGTGCTGAATCCAGTGGCTGAATCCCCGTGACAGTGGAGTCCGGTGATCAACATCACATGATGTTGGATTACCTGACTTTATCTGTGTTTGTGTTGGTTTGTCAATGGAAACCCACATGAAACAAAGGAGGGTGGAGGTGGCGCGCGGCGGCCGGGCCGGCCCACGAAAAAGCCGGGCCGGACCGTGGTGGTCTGGCCCGGCTTATCGGGATCCATGATGAGGCGCTTTACGTCCGGCCTTCAGGTCCGGCTGTTCCGGCAGTTACAGCTTGCCGTCACGGCTTTCGTTGCGGGTGATCCGCTCGCCGGTGTTGGGATCAACCACGGAACGCGTTTCGCTGACGCGGCGGCTGCGGCCAGGCGATGCCAGGACCAGCGATGCGATCAGTCCGATCACGCCAACAGCCATGAGGATGTAGCCGATCATCACCTGGTCGATGAACGGGATGAGCCCTGGAGCGACTGCCCAGGCCAGGATGGCTCCGAGGGCGATGAGGAAGATGGAAGAACCGATTCTCATGACTTGCTCCTTGTAGTTCGAGTATGTGGTGGTCCGCATGCCGGTGGTGCCGAAGGTAATAAGCATGCTGTCTTATGCTCAAGGTACAGCCCGGCAGTGCCCGATTCAATCATTGGCCAGGCGGCGCGGCGTGGGCGTCGTGCCTGTTCAATGGCCCGCACTGGCTAGGCTGATCTGATGGAAACAGTTGTGTGGTCCAAGCCGGAGGCTGAACGGGCGGGAACCCCGCTGTTGGTCATGATGCACGGCTACGGCACCGACGAATCCCGGATGGTGCGGCTGTTCGAGTACCTGCCCTCCGAGTTCACTTGTGCTGCGCTGCGGGCGCCCATGGTGATCGGAGACCACTACGGCTGGTTCCTGCTGGACTACTTCCTGGCCAACGACTTTGCGGATGTCATCACCGCCACCAATGCCGTCCAGACGTGGATCAACGTGGCCAGGGGCCAGCACAGCAGCGTGAGCCTCCTCGGCTACTCGCAGGGAATGGCCATGGCCAGCACACTCCTGCGCCTTCACCCCAACGATTACAAGGCCACGGTAGGGCTGTCCGGCTTCGTGCTGGAGAACGAACTCTTGTCCCTCAGCGAAACTTTCACCACTCCGCCGCCATTCTTTTGGGGCCGCGACAAGGCTGACCTGGTCATCAACGAGGACGCCACCGCCTACACGGAGGAGTGGCTGCACGAGCACACCCTGCTGACGGCCAGGACCTACCCCGGGATGGGCCATGCCATGAGCAAGCGGGAGATGGTGGACGTCAGCTCGTTCCTCCGGCATTACGTGTTGGGCCGGCCCGAACCGGTGTGAACGTGCTGAACCGGTCTGGGCCGGCCTGAACCGCCCCGGGGCGAGGATCGGGAAAAACAGTTGCGCGCGAAATTTGCAAGCGCTTACACTTCTTGAGGCCGATTTCGGCGGGCGCTGAAGCCCAACAGCCGCGGCAAATCACCAGGCAGCTTGTCAGGGCGCGCCAGTGCGCTCATGATGGGAGAAGACGTTTTTCAGCAGCCCCTTGGCCCGCCCCGGCGTCTCAGCCCGCGCCCGGCCCCCGCGCTCGCAGATTCAAATGCAGCTTTACCGGACATCGTGGTCCGTACTTCCCGGCTTCACGCCAGTTGAAGACCCCTTTAGAGCAGGTCCCTGACCACGCTCTTTCTCCGTGACCACGTTACTGGGACATGCCCCTTGAGGCTGCCCGCAGTCTGAAAGGACACCCCGCATGACTGAACTTTTGAAGCCGCTCGACACCGGCTGGGCCACAGCCTCGGCTATCCTCTTCGACCTGGACGGGGTGCTGACGCCAACAGCCACCGTCCACGAACGGGCGTGGCAGGAGCTGTTCGACGGTTTCCTGGCATCCCGCCCCGACGTGCCCGCGTACAGGGAAGATGACTACTTCGACCACATCGACGGCAAGCCCAGGTTCGACGGCGTCCGGGACTTCCTGGCCTCCCGCGGCATCGTTCTCCCTGAAGGGCCCACCGATGAGGACCCCACGAAGGTGACCGTGCAGGGACTGGGCAACCGCAAAAATGAAGTCTTCAACGAAATTGTCAGCGCCGGCGTCGAGCCCTTCGAGGGCTCGGTGCTTTTCCTCGAAGCCGCACTGGACCGCGGACTGATGGTCGCCGTCGTCTCCTCTTCCCGCAACGCACCTGCCGTCCTGAAAGCCGCCGGCCTGAACGGGCACTTCACTGTTGTGGTGGACGGCGTTGTGGCCGCGGCGGAGGGCCTGCCCGGCAAGCCAAACCCGGACACATACGAGTACGCCGCCGAACTGCTGGGCCTGCCCAGCGAGGAATGCGTGGTGGTTGAGGACGCTGTCTCCGGTGTCCGGGCCGGCCACGCCGGGCGGTTCCACTCGGTGATCGGCGTGGACCGTGGCGCCGGCCGGCAGACCCTGCTCGACGCCGGAGCCACCCACGTGGTGAACGATCTCAAGGAACTTCTCTAGCACCATCCACCCGCGGCGCCCTCCCCACGCCGCGCGCCTTCACCTGCTCACCCCTGCCCACCACCCGGCTGCCTGCTGGCCAGCCGCACACCACACGCCTGAGGACCCCAACACCATGGCACTAATCACCGCGGACCGCGACCGGTTCCCCAACACCCCCTGGCAGCTCGTGGAAACACGGCACGAGCCCGGCACTGAGGGCGTCCTGGAGACACTGTTTGCCCTGGGCAACGGGCATCTGGGTATCCGCGGCGCCCACTGGGCGGCCGGGGACGCCGACCTTCCGGGCAGCTTCATCAACGGGCTGCACGAGATCTGGGACATCAAACACGCGGAAAACGCGTTCGGTTTCGCCAGGACCGGCCAGCGCATCATCTACATCCCGGACGCCAACAACTTCACGGTCATCATCGACGGCGAGAGCCTGTCCCTTGCCGAATCAAACGTGCTGGAATACCGCCGCTCCGTCGACTTCTCCACCGGCACCTACGAATGCCGCATCACCTGGCAGTGCCGGTCCGGTGCCACCGTGACCACCACCGAGCGCCGGGCCGTAGGGTTCGCCTCGCGCGGCAGCCTGGGCATCTCACTTGAGGTGGCAGCGGACCGGGATGTTTCCGCCGATGTCACGTCGTCCATCATCAACCGCCAGGACCAGCCTGTGGAGGACCACTCCACGCACGATCCGCGCCGGGCCGGCCGCCACGCGGGCAGGGTCCTGCTGCCCCTGCGCATCGAGGGTTCTGACGGGTCGCTCCGGCTCGCCTGGGAAGCCGCCGAATCGAGGCAGCGCGTAGGACTTGCCGCGGACCACTGGACCTCCGCGGGCCATCAGCCGTTCGAAACCCTGGCGGGCCAGGATGAAAGCAGCGTCCGCTATGTCCTGGCCGTTGGCGCAGGCGAGCCCTTCCGGCTCGAAAAAAGTGTTAGCTACGCCGCCGGCCGCGGCGTCCAGGACTCCAACCAGGACCCGGCCGAAGCTGCTGAAGCCGGCCTGCGGAGCGTGGCGGACATCTTCGCCGAGAGCGAGGAGCACTACAGCCAGTACTGGGCCACCTCGGACATCCAGGTAGGAGGCCAGCCCGAACTCCAGCAGGCCATCCGCTGGAACCTGTTCCAGCTGGCGCAGGCCACGGCAAGGGCCGACGTCGCAGGCATTCCCGCCAAGGGCGTCAGCGGTTCCGGCTACGAAGGCCACTACTTCTGGGACCAGGAGGTGTACCTCCTGCCCTACCTCACGTACACCAACCCCGACGGCGCCCGCCGGGTCCTGGAGTTCCGGCATGACATGCTCCCGGCTGCCAAAATACGCGCCAAAGAGCTCAGCGTGGATGGCGCACTGTTCCCGTGGCGCACCATCAACGGCCTGGAAGCCAGCGCCTACTATGCTGCCGGCACGGCCCAGTTCCACATTGCCGCTGCCATCGCCTTCGCCACCAACCGCTACATCTGGGCCACTGGCGACGAAACCTTCCGCGAGGGCATGGGCGCCGAGCTGCTGATCGAAACAGCCCGCATGTGGAGCTCGCTTGGCTTCTTCGGCAAGGACGGCCAGTTCCACATCCACGGCGTCACGGGCCCGGATGAATACACCGCCGTGGTCAACGACAACCTGTACACCAACGTGATGGCCCGGTTTAATCTCCGTGCCGCGGCCGAGCTGGACCATGCCGAAATTGACGAGGCCGAACGGGAATTCTGGATGCAGGCAGCGAACCGCATGCAGCTGCCCTTCGACGAAGACCTGGAAGTTTATTCGCAGGACAACGATTTCATGACCCTGGAGGCGTGGGACTGGACCACTCCCCGTTCCAAGTACCCGCTGCTGCTGCACTTCCACCCGCTGGTGATCTACCGCCACCAGGTGCTCAAGCAGGCCGATACGGTGCTGGCCATGTTCCTGCAGTGGCAGGACTTCACGCCTGTCGAAAAGCGCCGCGCCTTCGACTTCTACGATCCCATCACCACCGGGGACTCCACCCTCTCCGCCTGCGTCCAGGGAATCATGGCGGCCGAGGTGGGGCACCACGACGCGGCCCTGAAACACTTCACGGATGCTGCGTTCATCGATCTGGATGACACTCACGGAAACACCATCGACGGCGTGCACATTGCCTCAACCGGCGGGGTCTGGAGCTCCCTGGTCTCCGGTTTCGCCGGCCTCCGGGACCAGGGGCCGGTACCGTTCTTTGACCCGCGGCTGCCCGTGGAATGGGACGGACTCTCGTTCCACCTGAAGATCCTGGGCCGGCTGCTGCTGGTGGAGCTCGACGCCGGTGCCCTCACCCTCAGCGTCCGCAGCGGTGGGCTGCTGGACGTGGATGTCCGCGGGCAAGTCTTCAGCATCGGGGCGGAACCTGTGCGCATAGTTTTGGAACCCGTTGAGTTCCAGGAACGTACGGTCTTCCCCAGCGGACCGCCGACGGCGAGCCTGCCGATCGTGCGCGCCCTGGGTTAGGACCTTTCCGGGTGGTGCTTTCAGGAGATTGGCGCAGCGGCGTCAGTCTCCTGCCGTCGTCGTGCGTTCATCTGACGCTGTGCGTTCATCTCACGCTGTTTTTTCAGCGCCGGCCGGGGTGTCCAGCGGGTGGGACAGTTCGTCCTGGGGCATCCGGGCAACGATCATGGCGATGACCGCCAGGATGGGGCAGACCCCGCCGGCCACGAGGAAGATTACCCAGATGGGGAGAACTTCGGCGGCAGGCCCGGCCAATGCCATAGAGACCGGCATGAGCGCCAGGGAAACGAAGAAGTCCAGGCTGGAGACGCGGCCCAGCAGGTGGCTGGGTACGCGCCGCTGGAGCAGGGTGCCCCAAATGACCATGCCCACACCGCCGGTGGCGCCGAAGATGAACATCGAAGCGGCCACGGGCCAGAAGCTGTCCAGGATTCCGATCGCGGCCAGCGGCAGGCTGCCTGCTCCCCAGCACACCATCATCACCGTGAGGTAGCGGCGCGGCAGTTTCAGGGAAGCAGTCAGCAGCGAGCCGGCCGCCCCGCCCACGCCCATGACGGCCAGCAGGAAGCCGAACATGCTGGAGTCCCCACCCAGCTGGTCGCGGACCACAAACGGCATCAGCACTTCGATGGGCCCGATCAGGAACAGTACCGAAACACAGGCCCACAGCAACGTCCACAGCAGCCAGGGCGTGCGGACGGTGTAGCGGATGCCCTCCCGAAGATCGGCAAAGAAGGAAGTTTTGCCGGCGTCCGTTGTGCCGGTGCCTTGCTCGACGTGGCTGCCGCTGTGGGCTGTGCTTACGTGCGCACCGTTGTTCGGCGCGCTGCTGCCGGACGCGCCGTTAACCGGCGCGGCCAGGGCATGCCGGCCCAGAAAGGTCAGGGTGACGAACGCCAGCAGATGGCAGGCAGCGACGCCCGTGACAGCGTGCGCGGGAGAGAGTGCGGCCACCAGGATGCCGGCCACGGCGGGTCCCGCCGCCTGCTGCAGCATGGGGCGCATGGTCCCCTCCATGCCGTTGGCAGCAAGCAGGTCCTCGGGCGGCAGGATGCGGGGCAGGATTGCCGAATACGCCGGGAAGAAGAATGCCGCCCCCACGCCCAGCACAAAACTGCCCACGGCCAGATGCCACAGTTGAAGCCAGCCGGTCATGGCCAGCACGCTGATGGTGGCGATCACGGCCAGGTTGGCGCCTTCGACGCCGATAATCAGGAGCCGCTGCGGTACCCGGTCTGCGGCGATCCCGCCCGCCAGGACGAAGGCCACCAGCCCGACGCTTCCCGCCGTTGCCACCAGGGACAGCTCCAGCGGGCCGCCGCCGAGGTGGATCACCTGGTAGACCATCGCCACAGCCCACATGCCCGATCCGAAGATGGAAATGGCGAGGGCGGCGATGAGGACCCTGTACTCCCGGTGCGCGAAGGGCCGCAGGGCCTGGAGTGTGGGCATAAGCCAAGTCTAGGCTTAGCCCCCTTACTGTTAAGGCAGGGCCGCAGCCAAAGCTGCCGGCGGATGGAAGCAGCACAGAAGCAGAGGTGACCATGTCCAAGCGCAGCAATCCCGCAGTTCGAATCGCTCAGGAGACCGCCCACAACGCGGTGTTCGATGCGGAAGGCAAGCCAAAACCCGGAGTCCACAATGTGCTGCTCCGGGCAGTGGAGATCCAGCGGCCGTTCGTGCTCGCGTACGTGCGCCGGCTGCAGCGCAAGCATCCCCAAGCCAGCGCAGCGAAACTCGCGGAGATCCTGGAACGCGACTACCTGCGTGCCGTGACCGGAGGCGGCGCGATAGTCGGGGCAACTGCCGTTGTGCCCGGCGTCGGTACCGTGGCCTCCCTTGGGTTGTCCGCCGCGGCAACAGTCGGGTTCCTCGAAGCTACGGCGCTGTACGCCACCTCGCTCGCAGAGCTGCACGGGATCCGGCTGACCAACCCGGAAAAGGCCAGCACCATGGTGATGGCCATCATGCTGGGGGAGGAGGGCACTGCCCTGCTGGGAACGGTGAGCGGCCAGGCGATGGGCAAGGGCGTCAATGCCACCCAGACATGGGGGAATGTTCTCTCCAAGTCCATGCCCACCGGGTTCGGCGCGGTCCGGAACAGGATCCAGAAGGCCTTCCTGAAGAACCTGCTCAAACGCCAGGGCACCGCGCTGTTCGGCCGGGCGCTTCCGTTCGGCATAGGGGCGGTTGTTGGTGGTGCGGGAAACCTCATCATGGGCCGCGCCGTGGTGGCCAACGCCAAGGAGGCCTTCGGTCCGATGCCGGACACCGTTCCGGGGGAGCTCAAGGCCACGGCGGCACCGGAGAAACTCACACTGGAAGGCAACAATCTTGGATCTTAATGCTGATCTCGGCGAATCGTTCGGCTCATGGAACATGGGCGACGACGCCGGGATGTTCCAGCTGGTGACCAGCGCCAACGTCGCCTGCGGCCTGCACGCCGGCGATCCCATTACCATGCTCGACAGCTGCCGCGCCGCCTTCGAGCTGGACGTGACGGTGGGGGCCCATGTGGGTTACCGGGACCTGGCCGGGTTCGGCCGCCGGTCCATGGACATGTCTTTCGACGAACTTTTTGGTGACGTCCTGTACCAGCTCGGTGCACTCGACGGTGTTGCTCACGCGGTCGGCGCCTCGGTTGACTACGTGAAGCCGCACGGCGCGCTGTACAACCGGCTCTTCCATGACGCCGAGCAGGCCTCCGCCGTGGTTGCCGCCATCCAGGCCTACGATCCCGGACTTCCCATCCTGGGCCTGCCCGGCTCTGAGCTCCTGGTGCAGGCGAAGGAAGCAGGCCACCCTGTGTTCGTTGAAGCCTTCGTGGACCGCGCCTACCAGCCGGACGGGACGCTCGTGCCCCGCTCGCAGGAGGGCGCGGTGCTGCACGACGTCGACTCGATCGTTGAGCGGGCAGTGCGCCTCGCTGTCAAGGGGGAAGTGGTGGCCGTGGACGGAACCGTGGTCCAGGTCAGGCCCGATTCCCTGTGCATCCATGGCGATACACCCGGAGCCGTGGAGATGGCCACCCGCGTGCGGGCAGGCCTCGAAGCGGCGGGTGTGGCACTGGAATCGTTCGCCCACTGACCGCAGGTTTTTACAGCAACGCGGGTCTTCAAAAGGGGCGGGGCTAGCCGAAGACCAGGTGCGCTGCGCTGAAGATGACCAGCCCTGCCAGGGACCCCACCACGGTGCCGTTGATCCGGATGAACTGCAGGTCCTTGCCCACCTGGAGTTCGATCTTCTGCGAGGTTTCTTCGGCATCCCAGCGGGCCACGGTATCGGTGATGACGCCCGCGATGTCCTTGCGGTAGGTCCGCACCAGGTAGCCCGCGGCGTCCCCGATCCAGGCGTTGACCTTGCCTGCCAGTTCGTCGTCGTTCACCAGCCGGGTACCGAAGTCCCGTACGGCCGCCTTGAACTTCACGGTGAGCTCGCTGTCCGGATCGTCCACGGCGCTGAGGAGGGCGCTCTTCACGGTGCCCCACGTGCGGGAAGCGAGTTCACGGACCTCGGGATCACCCAGGACCTGGGCCTTGATGTCCTCCGCGCGGGCAATCATCTTCGGGTCATGCTGGAGGTCCTGGGCGAGATCGTTCAAGTACTTGTCGATCGACTGCCGGACCTGATGGTTCGGATCGGACTGCACCGCGCGGGTGAACTTGAGGATCTCCACGTAGACCTTGTCTCCCACCAGCCCGTCCACGAACTGCGGGACCCAGGTGGGGGAGCGGTCCGTGACCAACCGGCTGACCGTCTCGTGGTTGTCGTCGACCCAGTCCGCGGCCCGGTCCACCAGCAGGTCCACCAGCTGGTGGTGGTGCCCGTCGTGAAAAATCCGCTCGGCCAGCCTGCCCACCGGAGGTCCCCACGGCGGAGCCAGCAGATGCTTGCGCACCATGCCCTCAATGACTGCCTGGACGTCGTCGTCGTTCAACACCTTGAAGGCACCGCGGATGACGGCGGCACCCTCCTTGGCGACGCGTTCGGCGCCGCCGGGAGCGGCGAGCCATTCGCCGGCCTTGCGGGCGATGTTCACGCTGGCCAGCTTGTCCTGGACCACCTGCTCGGACAGGAAATTGGTCTCCACAAATTCGCCCAGCGACGCGCCGATCTGGTCCTTGCGGCGCGGGATAATGGCCGTGTGCGGGATCTTGATGCCCATGGGGTATTTGAACAGCGCGGTCACGGCAAACCAGTCAGCGAGCGCGCCCACCATGCCGCCCTCAGCGGCCGCCCGGACGTATTGCAGCCACGGATACTCCTTCTGGAAGGCGTACGCAAAGACAAAAATGATGGCCATGACAATGAGCAGTCCCAGCGCCAGAAGCTTCATTTTCCGCAGCGCAGCCGCCTTTTCGGCGTCGCCTGCACTGAGTTGATGGCCCACGACGGCGGCGACCCCTTGGGCGGGGCGGGTGGCACCTGCGGCCGGGGCTGGGTCTTGCCGGGTAGTTGGCTCAGAGTTCACCTGCATGAGCCCAGCCTAGCCCCGCGAGCCTGCGCCGGGTCCGCTAACGTGTCCTCATGACATTGGACAAGGCTGGGCCACACAGGCCACTGGTATTCGCCCACCGGGGCGCCAGCGCGGCGTTTGCCGAACATACCCGGGCCGCTTACCTCCAGGCCATCGCCGACGGCGCGGACGGGGTTGAGTGCGATATCCACCTCACCCGGGACCAGCACCCGGTGCTGCTGCACGACGCCAACCTGGACCGGACCTCGGACGGAACCGGCCCTGTGGCGGACCGGACGTTGGCTGAGTTGCGGATGCTGGATTTCTCGTCATGGAAGGGTGTCCGGATCCCGGAGAAGTACGGTGCCCGCTCCGAGCAGTTCCTGACGTTGCCGGATCTCCTGAACATCCTGCGCGCGGCCGGCCGTCCGATCGGACTGGCCATCGAACTCAAGCATCCCAGTCCCTACCAGCTCAAGCTTGAGGACCGCGTGCTGCAGGTTCTGCGGAGCCAGGGCTGGGACGCCAACACGTCAAAAGTGGAGAACATCCAGGTGACGTTCATGAGCTTCAGCCCGGACTCCGTGAAGCATCTCCTCCGGACGGTCCCGTCCCAGTTCATCTGTCAGCTCGTGGACGACATCGACGTCGACGAGATCCGCGATGAGCTGGGGCTGGGGCCGTTCACGGGCACCGCCGTCGCAAATGTCATGAAAGCCGCGCAGCTGGAAGGCGAGCGGATCCTCGACGACTGCGAGGTGCTCCTCGCCGGACCCGGCATCATCTACGTCCGCGAACACGCCAGGACTGTTCGGCGTTGGCTGGAATCCGGCCGCCGCTTCCGGGTGTGGACCGTGGACACCGAACGGGACGTGGCCCTGTGCCAGGAGGTGGGGATTCAGGAAATCACCACCAATGAACCGGGGCGGGTGCTGGCACAGCTCCTCTCGACCGGGCAACAGGTCCAGCTGCCTTCCTGAGCCGTTCCTGTGATTGAGTGGACCCATGCCTTTTCGCTGGTCCGCGCCGAAACTCCTCGCTTCTCCCGCGGTCCGGGTAGGTCTCTCAATCAGCATCGCAACCGGGCTCTACGGCATCTCGTTCGGCGCGCTGTCCGTCACCTCGGGACTTGATTTCTGGCAGACCATGGCGCTGAGCCTCCTGCTGTTCAGCGGAGGTTCCCAGTTCGCTTTCATCGGTGTGGTGGCGGGCGGCGGCTCCGGCGTGGCCGCGATGAGCGCGGCAACACTGCTGGGCATGCGCAACGGGATCTATGGGATGCAGTTGAACGCCCTCCTGCATCCCACCGGGTGGCGGCGGTTTGTTGCCGCGCAACTCACCATTGACGAGTCCACGGCGACCAGCAGCGGCCAGACCGACCCGGCTGAGCAGCAGCGGGGTTTCTGGACGGCGGGGATTGGCATCTACGTGCTCTGGAACCTGTTTACGGCGGTGGGGGCCCTCG
This sequence comes from Pseudarthrobacter sp. DSP2-3-2b1, assembly GCF_049895945.1. Lineage (NCBI taxonomy): Bacteria > Bacillati > Actinomycetota > Actinomycetes > Micrococcales > Micrococcaceae > Pseudarthrobacter > Pseudarthrobacter sp. DSP2-3-2b1. Next base: position 150,332 of record NZ_JAFCTI010000011.1, read on the forward strand.
CGGGAAGCGGGCTGGGCGACCCCAAACAGTGGGGACTGGACGGTGCAGCGGTGGCGGCATTCCTGGCGTTGCTGTGGCCGCGGCTGAAGGGGCGCGAGCCTGCGGCCATTGCCGTGGTCTGCGCTCTGGCTACCGTCGTGGCGGTGCCGTTCGTGCCCGCCGGTGTGCCCATCCTTATTGCCGCCGTGGTGGCAGCGCTGATCGGCTGGTTCAGCCATGGGCGCAGTGACGAAGGCCTGGAACCGGACGTGGATCCCTACGAGGAGCATCACCACGGTCACAGACGTGGTCACGGGGATGCCCGGCAGGCGGGTCTATGAACCTGTGGATCTGGCTGCTGTTGGCCTGCGCCCTCGCCTATGCATGGAAGCTGGTGGGCTACTTCGTCCCGGCCAAATTGCTGAAGGACCCGCGGATGTCGCGCGTGGCCGGGACCATGACCATCGGACTGCTGGCCTCGTTAACCATCGTCAATACCGTTGCGTCCGGTCAGACCCTGGCGGCTGACGCACGGCTGGGCGCCCTCGTTGCCGCCGCGGTTGCCCTGGCGCTCCGGGCGCCTTTCCTGCTGGTGGTTCTGGTGGGGGCCGGGACTGCGGCCCTGCTGCGGCTGATTGGGTGGAACTAGCCGCAGCCTCTGGTGGCGCAGGTTAGTGCGGTTGTAGGCTGGGTTCTGGCTATGCAGTTGGCCGTGGAACTCTGGCGTCAGGGATCACCATGGAAAAAAGACTGCACGCAGTAAGTGCCAGATCCGGCAACGGCCGGAAGGATGGGCGGGCCGGGCTTCCGATCAAGCGGTTCTTCACACGGTTCCGGTCGCTGGCCGAATTGCCGGCCGAGGATCTGGACCTGCTCTCGGAACGTATCAGGCTTGCCTTGGATGTTAATCAGGGATCGGAAATGACTGCCTTGCACGAGGCGGTCCGGGCCGAACTCCACCACCGGGAATCGGCGCGCTGAGCAGACGCGCCGAAGTAATACTGGCTGAATACTGAAACTCGCCGGACACAAATTCGACGGGAGCGATTGTGCGCCCGAGAGGAGCCAAAAGGCGATGAACGAACCACAGACCGATGAAACCCAGGCGGAAGATTTAGCGGCCGGGCCACAGGCTACGGAAACACCGGCCACCGCTCCGGATGCCGAGAACACCGCCCCGAAGCAGCAGGGGGCGGAGGCCAAAGCGCGGCAGAAGTACGATGCGAGCACGTCCGAAGCGACCAGGGAGATGCGCGATACCTCGAGGCGCCGCCGTGATGCTGAAGTAAAGCTGCAGCAGCACCTGCGCGAGGCCAAGGACCACGTGCCCCATCAGCACGAGCCCGAGCCAGAGCACGAGCCCCAGCCCGAGGCGGAGCCCCAGCCAGAGCAACAGCCAGAGCAACAGCCCCAGGAATCCGGGCGCGAAGAAGCCGACGGGACCAGCTGAACAGACGCTCGGCCTGCTGAAAGTCTCGGCTTGCTGAAAATTCAGTAATGGGAAGTCAGGCTATTTTCGGGACCGATTACTTGGCTCAGGCAGTCTGTTCGGCTTCCGGCGACCCGGTGCGGCGGGCGCTTTCCTCGACGGCCAGCTCGTACCAGGACTGCGCACCGAAGGCCGGGGCGGGAGTGTCGAGGTTCTGGTAGAGCGCGTCCAGCAGATTAGCGAGTTCTTCAGCCGCCAGCAAGGGAAGGACTTCTTCCGGGCCCCGGGGATCGCTGATGATCAGGGAAAGCTGGGAGTCGTTCATCGCGGAATGAAGTGGGTCGAAATAAGTGCGCAGGACGTTTTCATGAATACTCCTCTGGTGATTCAGAGGCTGGCTGCGTAACCCCACTTGAGTCTAATCCAACGAAGTGATGCCTACAATCACCGCGGCGTGACGCCCGCCGTTGTGAGCTGAACCGTCGTGAGCTGAACCGTCGTGAGCTGAGCCGTCGTGAGCTGAGCCGTCGTCAGCTGAACCGGGGACCGTTGGCCCGGGACGGCGGCTGGTACTGGGAGGGCTGGGATGGACTCTGGAACGGCGGCGGAGGCGGACCGGGGATTTGGGACGCGGGCAGCGGGACGTGCGCCGGCAGTGGACGGCTGGGCCGTTCGCTGCGGATGGCGTCCTCGATCAGTGCCACCGGCCGGCGCCAGGCATCCGAGCCGGGCTCCATGGTGTCCACCACGCCGATCAGCATGGCGAGCAGCCGGAACAGGTCGGTCATGGAAATGTCGGGGCGCAGGGTGCCCTGGCCCTGGCCACGGCTCAGCAGGACGCTGATGGAATCGATGAGGGAGCCGGTGATCCCGGTCAGCAATTCGCGCCGCCCTGCCACGGCGCCCAGCAGGTTCGCGTTATCGCTGGCGGCGGCCATGATGGCCTCGATGACGCGCATCAGTCCGGTGGCCGGATCGATATCGGCCAAGGCGTCGACGATGACGGGGTCCACTGTCTCGCGGAGCTGGCGGTTCAGGGCGGCCAGGACCAGCTCCTCCTTGTCGGCGAAGTTCCTGAACAGCGTGGCCGGGCCAACGCCTGCCGTCGTCGCGATGGTCTGGAGGGGAACTTCCGGACCGTGCTCACGGAAGCACTGACGCGCCGCCGCGATGATCTTGTCAACGTTCCTGGCAGCGTCTGCGCGCAGTGGTTTGCGGACGACGTCGATGCTCATCCGATCAGGCTAGCAACGCAACAGACGGCAATCATGGTTACTGCGGGGTAGCTGCTTATGTGACGTTCTGCGCTTCGATTTGGCCCCGGGTGAGGCCCTGCTGCATGGCAGACTGGCCGTATGTTGCTTGCATTTTCAGTTGCCCCCTCCGGAACCCCTGCCAGTGGTGCCCGCCCCACGGATGCTTCAGTGCACGACGCCGTTGCCGCCGCGGTGAAAATCGTCCGTGAGTCCGGGCTCCCCAACCGGACCAGCTCCATGTTCACCGAGATCGAAGGCGAATGGGACGAGGTCTTTGATGTCGTAAAGCGGGCCACCGAAGCTGTGGGCGAGTTCGGCAGCCGCGTCTCACTGGTGATCAAGGCTGATATCCGCCCGGGCTACTCGGGCGAACTCAGTGCCAAGGTTGACCGCCTGGAACAGGCACTGCGCTAACGCAGCATTTCTGCCAGACTGTGGCCATGTCTGAGCACAAGCCCTCTGGGCGCGAGCCTTTTGAACACAAGTCCCAGCCACCGTGGGTGGCTGTTGAAGACTTCCTCACCGAAACCGTGGTGCACCCGGACGCAGCCCTGCAGCGCGCAGTGCAGTCCGCCACCGATGCAGGTATGCCGCCCATCGAAGTGACCCCGAACGCCGGCAAGCTGCTCAAGCTCCTGGTCCAGGTGTCCGGTGCGCACCGGGTGCTGGAGATCGGCACCCTCGCCGGGTTCAGCGCAATCTGGATGGCACAGGGACTTCCCGACGGCGGCCGGCTGGTGACGTGCGAATACCTCACCAAGCATGCGGAGATAGCCCGTGCGAACGTGGCGGCTGCAGGCCTGGCGGACAAGGTGGAGGTCCGGGTGGGCCCAGCAATGGAGACGTTGGCAGCCTTGCACGCCGAAGGCCAGGAACCCTTCGATTTCGTGTTCATCGACGCCGACAAGGAAAACAATTCCAACTACCTCGAGTGGGCCGTCCGGCTGGGCAGGCCCGGAACCACGGTGGTATTGGACAACGCCGTGTGGGAGGGCGTGGTCCTGGACCCTTCCATCGACGAGATCAATGCGCCGGGGATTATTGGCGCACTCGAGTTGCTGGGGAAGCACCCGCAGCTCGACGCCACGGTGATCCAGACCGTCGGGTCCAAAGGCTGGGACGGGTTCGCCCTTGCCCGGGTCCGGTGACGGACGTCCGGCAGGCTGCCAGCGCCAAGTGGTAAGTATGCTTGGAACAAGTTTTCCGTTCGGATCACCGGACGGTGTGCACAGCAGCGGAGGAACATGATGAAAGCGTCACCCACCCTGGCCGGCAACCTTCAGATGGTGCTCACGGACCTGATCGAACTGCACATGCAAGGCAAACAGGCGCACTGGAACATCGTGGGAACCAACTTCCGCGATCTCCACCTCCAGCTGGACGAGATCATCGCGGCGGCCCGGTTGTTCGCCGACCAGGCAGCTGAGCGGATGAGGGCCCTGCACGCCCTTCCGGACGGCCGGAGCATTACGGTTTCCGGTGACACCCGCTTGGACCAGTTCCCCGCCGGACTGACGTCCACGAAGGATGCGGTCAAGCTGGTCACGAACAGGCTGGAACGGACCGTTAAAACCATGCGGGACGTCCATGACGAGGTGGATGACGAGGACCCCACCAGCGCCGACCTCCTGCACGCCGCCATTGAACGCCTGGAGCAGCTGGCATGGATGGTGAACGCGGAGACCATGAGCCCCTCAGCGGCTGTCACCGAACCTGCCGATAAATAGGCGCCCGTGGACCGCGCCGCTCCGAGGCCCGTGCACTTCAGTCCCGATGCAGCGCCCGACGCCGGTCTGGTCACCTTGTTGGGAGATGTTGCCAGGGCGGTAGGGGACGTCCCGGCTCTCCTGGAGCTTGCCAGGGCGGCGGGCGCCAAGGCCCCGCTGCCGGGCCAGGGCAGGACGTCCACGCTCTGGGAGCTGCTGGCAACAGTGGCGGCCGTGGACGTTGCTGCAGCCCGGATCTTCGAGCCGCACTTTGACGCGCTCGCCATCCTCGCCCAGTCAGGGGTTGATCCGGTGGACGGACACGGGGAAGGGCGGGGGAAGGAGCCAGGGCAGTCCCGCGGGGCCTGGGGTGTTTTCGCCGCCGAAGGTCCCGGAGCCAGGCTGGAGGCGAAAGCGGGCGACGCCGGGATCCTCCTGAGCGGCTCGAAGCCGTGGTGTTCGCTGGCATCGAAGTTGGACAGTGCCGTCATCACTGCCCACACTGTTACCGGGGGCAGGGCTGCTTTTGCCGTGGACCTACGCCACCCCGGAGTGACGTGTGAGGAACCTGCCTGGGTGGCGCGGGGGTTGCGCGAGATCCCCAGCGGGACTGTCCATTTCAGCCAGGTTCCGGCAGTACCCCTGGGCGGGGATAACTGGTACTTCAGCCGTCCCGGATTCGCGTGGGGCGGCATGGGCGTGGCTGCCTGCTGGCTTGGCGGTGCCGTGGGCGTGGCCAGGGACTACAGGGACTCCCTCATCGCCGCTGCGGAGTCCGGCCGGGAACCCGATCAGATTGCGCTGGCCGCCTTGGGCGAAACGGATCGGATTCTCACGGCGGCGTTCCAGTATCTTGCGCGCACAGCCGCTCGGATCGACGCCGAAGCGGGTGCCACCGCCGGCACCGGCACCGGCGGGGCCAAACCGGCCACAGGGCCAAGCGAGTGGAGCGAAGCGCTGCGTGTCCGCGGAACTGCAGCGTCCGCCGTCGAACGTGTCCTTGCCCTGGTCACGAGCAACCGGGGGCCCGCGCCGCTGGCGTTCGACGAACAGTACGCTAAGCGCATGGCTGACCTGGCACTGTATGTGCGCCAGCATCATGGGATGCGGGACGATGCGCAGCTGGGAAAACTGACGCTCAAAGAGGGGCAGCCGTGGTGACCTTCTCCCATACCGGCCACGGGACGGACGAGGCAGCCTGGGCAGCGAGTGGGCTGCCGGCCATTGCCGAGCTGCCCTTGGACGGGCAGGAACTGGCAGCGATGCGGTTCCTGGTCCTCGTGGCCCACCCGGATGACGAGGCGTTGGGCGCAGGGGGCCTGCTGGCGGGTCTGCATGCGCTGGGCGCGGAGGTGGAGGTGCTGCTGTTTACGGCGGGGGAGGGATCTCACCCTGACTCGGTGACCGTTACTCCGGAGCAGCTGGCGGCCACCCGGTTGCAGGAGTTTGCCGCCGCCATGGAAGCCTTGGGGCTGGAGGGGTCCTGGCGCTTTCTCGGTCTCCCGGACAGCGGCCTGAGCAAGCGAAAGCCTGAAATTGCTGCGCTGTTGAGGGACACCGTCGGCCGGCACCCCGGGCAGCAGCAGTTGGCCATCGTGGCTCCCTACCGTGCGGATGGCCACGCTGACCATGACGCCCTGGGGTTGGTCGCTGCTGAGATCGCGGGGGAGGACGGGCACGCCCTGCTGGAGTTTCCCATCTGGTACTGGTTCTGGGCCTCGCCTGAGGACCCGGCCTGGCAGTCGTGGGTCCGGCTTCCCCTGGACCGGAAACAGCAGGCCGCCAAGGCCGCCGCCCTCAGTGCCCACACGAGCCAGCGCAGTCCCCTTTCGGACCTGCCGGGGGACGAAGTGCTCCTGAGCGAGGGCTTCGTGGAGCATTTCACGCGCGGGTTTGAGACCTTCGCCTGGACCCGGCCCCGTTCACTTGCGCCCCACACCAACGCGCCCCACGCCAACGCGCCCCACACCAGCGCCGACGCGCAACGGATTTTCGATGCCGTCCACGCGGGCTCAGAGGACCCTTGGGGGTACACCACCAGCTGGTACGAGCGGCGCAAACGCTCCCTTACCCTCGCCGCACTGCCGGCGGAACGGTACCGCTCAGGGCTGGAAATCGGCTGCTCCATCGGCACCCTGACCGCTGATCTGGCCGGCCGGTGCGCCAGCCTGCTGGCAGTGGATGCCAGCAGCACCGCGCTGGAACTCGCGGCCGGGCGGCTCGCGGCGGTGCCCGGCGTCGAAACCCGGCAACTGACGCTGCCGGCGCAGTGGCCAGGCGGCAGCTACGACCTGGTGGTGGTCTCTGAAGTCGGTTATTACCTGCCGCCCGCGGAACTGGAGGTGCTGCTGCGGCAGGTCCAGGAATCCATGCAGGCCGGCGGCACGCTGCTGCTGTGCCACTGGCGGCACCCGGTGTCGGGCTGGGAGCTCGACGGCGATTCGGTCCATTCGTTGGCCCGGAACCTTCTGCGCTGGCCCACCGCAGGGTTGTACCGGGAACGCGATTTTGTACTGGAAACGCTGGTGGCGCCCGGTGACCCCGGACCGCGGGGGAGTTGACGTGGAGCAGGCGGGGACGGACAGCCGGATCGCGAAAGTTGCCGTGGTGATTCCGGTACACAACGAGGAGCAGCACCTGGAGCGGGCCCTCGACGGGGTCCGGGCGGCAGCCGATGTACTGCAGGCCAGCCGGCCGGAGCTGGACATCGCCGTTGTGGTGGTCCTGGACAGCTGCACGGACAACTCAGGCGCGGTGGCGGCCCGAACCGCGGCGGCGGACCCGCGCATCAGCCTCTTCCGCGTTGCCTTCCACAGTGTCGGCAGAAGCAGGCGTGCAGGGATCACCTCCATCCTCAACGGCCGCTATAGGCAAGAGGTCGAAGCGGGCGCCCCGCAGGCCACCGGAAAGTTATGGCTGGCCAATACCGATGCTGATTCCCATGTCCCCGAAGACTGGCTCTTACGCCAGGTGATACTTGCTGACACCGGGGCCGACGCAGTCCTGGGGACGGTGGAACCCGATGCCGCCGGCATGGACGGCGAACTGCTGCGGCGGTGGCACCTCCGGCATACGTTGGTGGAGGACCATCCGCACGTGTTTGGTGCGAATCTGGGCGTGCGGGCGTCGGCTTACCTCCTTGCCGGCGGCTTTCCACGGCAGCGCTCGCACGAGGACCGGGTGCTGGTGGAGCGGCTCCGCCGTCGGGGGTTCAGTGTTACTTCCACGGACAGCGTCCGGGTCCTCACCTCCGGACGGACCGAAGGACGGGCGCCGCACGGGTTGGGCGCCTATCTCCTGGCGCTGCGGATGGAATCGGCGGTTGCACTGGAAAGCTGAGGAGGCAAAGCGAGGGGGCCGACGACGACTGGGGGGACTGGCCTCGGTCTCAGAAGAGGCCACCTCGCCGCCGACCCCGCCTGATACCCGGGCGTCACGGACCGGGAAACCTGGAGGAATCTGCTGATAACAATTTTCCTCCAAGTCGCCCCCGCTGCCTAGTCCCGCCCCGTTTGCTTTCGATCGGTGCTGTGTGAGCCCTTGCTGTCCGGGCCCTCGCTGTCCCGGCCGGTCCCGTCCTCATTCTTTTGGTGGCTTTCGCGCAGTTCACGGCCGCGCTTGACGTCTTCTTCTTCCTGCTTCTGGATTTTGTCGCTCTTCTTGGTGTCCCGCGGCGGCAGCTGGATGGTTTCCTCAGCCTCGATGCCTGCCTGGAGTTGGCGACCGCGTTCCATTTCGGCGTCGAACTCTGCGCCGAACAGCAGCGACATGTTCAGGATCCACAGCCACAGCAGCGCGACGATCACGCCGCCGATTGCGCCGTAGGTCTTGTTGTAGCTGCTGAAGTTGGCCACGTAGAAGCCGAAGGCCAGCGAGGCCAGCAGGAACACCACCAGGGCGATTGCCGAACCCATGCTCATCCAGCGGAATTTCGGCTGCTTTACGTTCGGGGTGGCGTAATAGAGGATGGCGATCGCTGCGATGATCAGCACCAGCATCACCGGCCACTTGGCGATGTCCCAGACGGTCAGGAAGGCGCCGCCGAGGCCGATCATGTTTCCCACGGATTCGGCCACAGGGCCGCTCAGGACAAGCATCGCGGCGATGGCAACGACTATCAGCAAATTGACGATGGTGACGCCGAGCATGGTACCGCGCAGCTTCACAAAGGGGCGGCCTTCATCGGTTTCGTAAATCCTGTTCATGGCCCGGCCGAAGGCCCCGACGTAACCGGAGGCGGACCAGAGTGCGGTGAGGAGGCCGAGGACCAGCGTCAGGCCGGCAGCTGAGGAGCTGGCAAGGTCCTGGACCACCGGGCGGATTGTGTCCAGGGTCTGGCCGGGAGCGAAACCCTGGACGATGTCGAGCAGGGCGGAGGTGGTCTTTTGCGGGTCCCCGAAGATCCCGAGGAGGGACACGAGCGCCAGGAGTGCCGGGAAGATCGAAAGCACTGAGTAGTAGGTCAGTGAGGCGGCCAGGTCGGGGCACTGGTCCTTGGTGAACTCCCTGAGGGTCTTCTTGGCGATGTACTTCCATGAGGGCTTGGAAACCTCTGTTGGGCTGTCTGGTTTGCGGGAATCATCCGGCGCTGGAGCCTGGCCAGCTTTGGCGGTGCTGGTTTCGGAGGCGTCTTGGGTGGCCATGGGGTGTCATCTCATTTCGGTTGGCAAAGGACAGGCCGGTCCTGCCAGCGGGGGCGGAACCGGCCTGTCTGTAATGCTGCTTGAAGCAGGGCACCGGTTGGTGCCGGGTGCTTAGGGATTACGTGTTTTGGACGTGGTCTTTGGCGTCGGTGGCGCGGTCTTTGACGTCTGCTGCTGCGTTCTGGCCTTCGGCCTTGACGTGTTCGGCGGCGTCGGTGGCGGTGGCTTTGACGTTTTCCATCGCTTCGCGGGCGGGCTCTTTGAGTCCTTCGGCCATGTCCTTGGCGGCGTCGGTCAGTTCCGTGGTCATCGGTTCGGCCGCGGTCTTGAGCGCGTCGGCGGCTTCGCGTTCTTTGGTGCTGGCCGGGATCAGGGAGGAGATCAGCATGCCGGCGCCGAAGGCCACCAGGCCGGCGGCCAGGGGGTTGCCCTGGGTCTTGGCCTTGACCTGCTGGGG
>NZ_JAFCTI010000012.1:0-140187 GCF_049895945.1 Pseudarthrobacter sp. DSP2-3-2b1
TGATCTGGCCGGAAGGCAGCAGCGATTTCTCGAAGGCGTCCGTGTTGATCTTGACTGTACCCAGGTCCAGGAGCTGGTTGCGCTGGCCGTAGTCACGGAGGTAGGAGAGGTCCCACTGCATGACGTCCGGGAGACCGCCGCCGGCAGCCTCGGTGGCCCGCTTCTGCCAGTAGCCGGCAAAGTCGGTGAAGTTGCCGTTGACCTTGATGTCTTTGTTCTTGGCCTCGAAGAGCTCAATGGCCTTCCGCGTCCGGGTAGCGCGGTCATCGTTGCCCCACCAGGTGTAGTTAAGGGTGACCGGGTTCTCCGCCGATCCCGTGGCTCCGCCGCTGGTGGAGCTGGACCCGGTTCCACATGCCGCCAAAGCCGCCGCAGATGCCGTGCCGACAGCCACCGTGGTGAGGAAATTTCTTCTGTTGATCATGAGAGCCTCCTTGCTCGAGTACGTAAATTTGGGCGGCCCGACTGCCGGGCGTTTTTCAAGTGCTGGAGCATTCGCAAGCGAAACCTGGTGCTCTCGCACCGGCACTCTCCAAAGTTCTGCCGTGACCGGTCACGTGGTTTAAGCCGTGACCGGTCACGTAATAGTAAATAGGCCCCGTGGCAATGTCAATGATGCCGAAGAGGGGTTGCTGCAGAGCGTGCACCCAACCGGAAACGTGCCCGACTATAGTTTGCTCATGTGCAATTTCCGGCCGGCTGAGCAGCGATGGGCCTCAATGCAGCCGCTTCGCCACAAATTCATCGCGGGCAATCCGTGACCGCGCCTGCGGTGGGCGGCACGCCGCCGAGCCGGGTGACAATCCGCGATGTTGCCCGTGCCGCCGGCGTATCGCGCCAGACGGTCACCCGAGCGATCAATGAGATGCCCGAGATCAGTGAGGCTACGCGGCAGCGCGTCATGCGCACTGTTGAGGAACTTGGGTACCGGCCAAACCGCTTCGCCATCGATCTCTCCCGGCAAAGGACCCACGCGGTCGGCCTGATCGTACGGACGTTCCTCAACCCTTACTACGCACAGCTTGCCGACGCTTTCATCACTGAACTTCGGCGTCGCGACTGGCAGGTTGTTGTTGGCACCGCTGAGCAGGGCGAGGCCGAAGCGGTCCGATCAATGGCATCGCAAGCCGATGCCATTATCGGCTACTTCGTCAGGCCGCAGGAGGAGTTTGCAGCGGCAGCAAGGGGCGTTCCCATTGTCCAGCTCGAACAGCGGGCAACGATACCCGGGGTGCATTCGGTAGAACTCGACTTCCGGACGGGCATCACCGATCTGGTCGCCGGACTCAGGGCAAAAGGTGCCCGGCGTTTCGCAATGATTGATGCCGCAATAACAAACTCCGAGGGAGTCACCGCCGGGTCACCGCGCCGCAGCTTCTTCGAGGAAGCAGTCGGAGCACCGTGCCTGGTGGTCACCGAACCCGAAACGATCGCCGGAGGCGCGAACGGCTTCAAGAGGCTGCTGGCTGAGGATCCTGAAATCGACACAGTCCTTGCGTTCAACGACCTCATGGCGATGGGAGCTGTGCAGGGAGCGCATACTTTGGGAGTTGACGTGCCCGGGACGGTCCGGATCGTCGGGATCGACGGAATCGCCCTGGGCGAAGCGATCAGCCCTACCCTCACCACCCTGTCCCTGGAGACTCACGCTGTAGCGGCCGAAGCGGCTTCCATCCTTGCTGAACTCTTTGCCAGCGAGCCCATGCCATCGGCGTCAATCACGCGCGCCGTCACACCCGCGGTCCTCTGGCGGGAATCCGCCTGACCCGAAGGGTCTCCAGAATCTTTCGTTGACACAGACAGCAAACCTACTTAGTGTTTTCCGTGACCGGTCACGGTCTCCGAATGTGTGACCCGTCACGGCACCGAGCGCCGCATGGCCAGAAATCGCCGTCCCGACTACGACGTGATCCAGAAAAGGATTCAACGATGAATCGTGCACGAAAACTGATCCCTGCGTTGCTGACGGCGGGGGTGATGCTCGCCGGAGTGGCACTGCCTGCCGTCCCCTCGAACTCCTCCCCCGCCGTCGGACCCGTATCCGATGCCCGTGGACACAAAGCCGACGCACCATTCCAACTTGAGCAGCTTGATCGCGGCCTGGTAGCTGTAAGCACTGACGAGGGGGTCTTCCTGAGCTGGCGCCTGCTGGGCTCGGAGGCAACGGGCGCCACGGCGACCGGCCTTGCCGGTCCCGATTTCACCGTTTACCGCGACGGCCAGGCAATCGCGACCGTAACCGACAGCACCAACTTTGCGGACCTTGAGGGAACACCGACTTCCAGCTACACCGTCGCCGCGGTGGTGAGCGGCGTCGAACTGGAGGCCAGTGCCCCGGTTACTGCGTGGCAAAACGGCTACCACGACGTGCCGCTGAAGAAGCCCGCCGACGGTGTCACGCCCACTGGCGAGGCATTCACCTACCACGCCTTTGATGCCTCACCAGCTGACGTCGACGGCGACGGCGCCTACGAGCTCGTTGTGCTTTGGAACCCCTCGAACCAGAAGGACGTATCGCAGAAGGGCTACACCGGCACTGTCTACGTCGATACCTACGAGCTCGACGGAACGCTCCTCAACCGCCTCGACCTCGGCCCGAACATCCGGGCAGGCCAGCACTACACGCAGTTCATGGTCTACGACTTCGACGGCGACGGCCGTTCCGAAACCATGCTGAAGACCGCTCCCGGCACGAAGTCCACCGGCTACAACGCCGACGGCTCCGTCGCAAACGAGGGCTACGTGACGATGCCCAAGTCCGATCTTGACGCGGGATATGCCCACACCGATGATTACCGGCTCAGCGCAGACGGTTACCACGCGCACCTGGTGTCGATGCTGCAGGGCTGGAGCGAGCATCCTGAGGTGAAGGCCGGAAACTGGCCAGCCACCGTTGAGGAGTCGCTCGGCATTCCGGTGACCCACGAATACCCGCTCTCCGAGCAGAGCGCCGTGGAACTGGCCGACTACTTCATCGACGTGTACGCGCCTTCCCGCAGCCCGAGAAACCTGCTGCGTCAGTTTGAGGGCTTCATCCTCGACGGCCCCGAGTACCTGACCGTGTTCGACAGCGCCTCGGGCAAGGAATTGCAGACCATCCCGTACAAGCCGGGCCGCGGTGACGACGGCCTGTTGTGGGGTGACTACGCATACGGCGTCATCGAGCCGGGCAACCGGGTGGACCGCTTCATCGCCGGTGTCGCCTACCTGGACGGCAAGCGCCCATCGGCTGTCTTCGCCCGCGGATACTACACGCGCATGACGATGGTGACGTACGACTGGGACGGCAAATCGCTGAAGGAGCGCTGGTTCGTCGACAGTGGCCACGTGCCCCTGACCAATCCGTTCAAGGACACCCCGCACGGCCGGGAAGGGACCGATCCGGAGTGGGGCACCATGTCTTCCCAGGGCTTCCACTCGCTCAGTGCGGCAGACGTCGACGGCGACGGAAAGCACGAAATCGTCTACGGCTCCGCCACACTGGATGACGACGGCAGCGTTCTGTACAGCTCCTACGCCACGCTTCCCGAAGGAAGCGCCGCGCCGGGAACACTGGCGAAACTCGGCCACGGTGACGGCATGTACGTGACGGACATCGATCCAAGCCGGCCCGGACTGGAGATCTTCTCGGTACATGAGAGTGCGAAAAACGCCCCCTACGGTGCCGCCATGCGCGACGCTGCAACGGGTGAGGTGCTGTTCGGTGCGTATTCCGGCAAGGACACCGGTAACGGCCTGGTGGGCGATGTTCGGACAGACGTACCCGGCCTCGAGGTATGGGCGTCGATGCCAGCGGGTACCACCGCCAGCGGTTTGCTCAGCGCAAAGGGCGAGATCCTCTCGGCCAAGAAGCCGGATCTGGTGGATGCCACCATTCATTTCGCCGCTGAGCCCACCACCCAGACGATCTCAGGAGACCGGGACGGTGCCAAACGCATTGTCGACTGGGAGCGGGGCACCCTGCTGACCGAAGAGGACACCGCAGGCAATCCGCCGCTCGTCGCTGACATCCTTGGCGACTGGCGCGAAGAGCTTCTCATCCGCACCGAAGACTCAACGAAGATGCGCATCTACACGAGTACCGAGGTAACAACCCACAAGCTCACTACCTTGATGCACGACAAGCAGTACCGCGCCGAGATCGCCCGCCAGAACACCGTCTACAACTATCCCACCCAGGTTGGCTTCTACCTCGCGAGCGACACCGATTGGTCGACCGTACCAATCCTCACGTCGCCGGTAACGCCGAAGGAACCCAAGTTCATTGACGCGAGCGGCCTGATTGTGGTGCCGCCGAGCAAGGATGTCGACTACTACATCAACGGTGAGAAGGTGTCAGCCGGTGGGCATAAGGCACCAGGCACAGCGGTGACAGTTGCGGCGGTTCCCAAGCCGTACTTCGCAGTTGCCGACGGTGCGGACGCTACCTGGACCCACAACTTCGGCCAGCGCTAAATACCAAGCACCATCCCCTCAATACAACCGCTCCGAACGCCGCCACCTCCTTGCCGGCGTTCGGAGCGGTCCCCCCAATAATGGAGATCACATGAGTGTGAAACGAAAAAGCAGAATTGGCAGGTCAGGCAGCGCAGTCTTGACTGCTGTCGCCCTGGGTGCCGCGTTCATTTCAGTCCCGGCTGCGACGTATGCGGCAGAGCCTGCCCTGAAGTTCGATTTCGGCGGGCCCACCTCGCCGGTCGAGGCGGGCTGGACCCAGGTGGCAGCGGGTAGTAAATACTCGTCCTCGGCCGGCTACGGATTCCTCTCGGGCGGAACAAGCTTCCGAGACCGCACCGGCACGGGCACGTCAATGGAGCGCGACTTTGTCAACGGTGCGTGGGAGTTCGCTGTCGACCTGCCCAACGGAACGTATGAGGTGACAACGTGGAGCGGTGACCTGACCACCGGCAACACGACCGACTTCACCGTCGAGGGCGTGAAGTACACGAGCAAGACCGCCCTCGGCGCCCTGGACAAGCACGTGACCACCGTCCAGGTCTCCGACGGCCGGTTGAACGTACTTGGAGCACGTGACGGACGGATCAACGGCCTGCTGGTGCAGGCACCCGTTGCCGTCCCGGCTTCACTGACCTCCGCTGTCGATACCTCGGAGAACCCGAGCGTCTCCTTGACGTGGGGCGCGGTGGACGGCGCGACGAGCTACGAGATCTACCGCTCGACCGAGACGACCCCACTTGAATCAGTGGGAACGACGACCGAGCCGCTCTACCTCGATGAGAACGTGGAGGTCGGTGAGCCCTACAGTTATGCGGTTCGCGCGATTTCCGGTGAACGCCAGTCGGAACGGAGCGAAGCCCTCGCTGTGCAGGTGATCGACGCCGGCGTTTCGGCGCCGGCGGCACCCACCGGCCTCGCGGTCCCCTCGATTGCGGAACGCGAGCTCACGATGAGTTGGGACGATGACGACGCCGTGCAGCGGTGGCGCATCTACCGGACCACCCGCGAAGACATCCCGTTCACGCTTGTGGGAACCACCACCGAGCCGACGTGGACGGACTCTGACGTCCTGACCACCCGCCCGTACCTTTACCGCATCGTGGCCGTGAACAGCGGCGGCTACTCGGCCCCCTCAGCGACGCTGAGCACCGCGGTAACCACCACGCTCGTCCGCGACATGGAGTTTCTCGACCGTGCTCCCGTCGGTGTCGTAGTCGACGGCGGCGTCTACCTCGGCTGGCGTCTCCTCGGCGGAGATGACCGGCAGCTCGGATTCAACATCTACCGCGACGACGTGCGGATCACGCCGGAACCCATAACCGGTGCGACAAACTTTGTCGACCCCCAGGGCACTGCCGATTCGCGCTACGTCGTGACCGCGATTGACGGCGACCGGGAGATCTCGGTCACCGAGGAGTTCCAGCCGCGGGCGGAGCAGTACCTTGACATCCCGATCAAGTCGCCGGGCGAAGGCTACCGCGCTGCCGACGCGAGCGTCGGCGACCTCGACGGCGACGGCACTTACGAGATCGTGTTCTCCTGGAACCCGGCCAACTTCCCGGACAACTCGGTCGCCGGTTTCACGCAGAGCCAGTACCTCGACGCCTACAAGCTCGACGGCACGCAGCTCTGGCGCATCGACCTGGGCCGCAACATCCGCGCGGGCGCTCACTACACGCAATTCCAGGTCTTCGACTACGACAGCGACGGACGGGCCGAGATTTCCTTCAAGACGTCCGACGGCGTCGTCGACGGCACCGGGCATGTACTGGGTGACCCGAACGCCGATCACCGCGATGCAACTGGCCGCGTCCTCTCCGGACCGGAGTGGCTCTCGGTCTTCGACGGCCTCACCGGCGCCGAAATCGACACCGTGGAGTTCATTCCGCAGCGCGGCAATGTGGCTGACTGGGGCGACGCCTACGGCAACCGCGTGGACCGCTTCCTCGGCGCGACGGCGTACCTGGACGGCGTGCACCCAAGCCTCATCATGAGCCGCGGCTACTACACCCGCACCGTCATCGGTGCATGGGACCTGGTGGACGGCAAACTGCAGTCGCGGTGGGTCTTCGACAGCAACGACTGGGGCAAGGAGTACGAAGGCCAGGGCAATCACAACCTCGCCGCTGCCGACGTCGACCGCGATGGCCAGGACGAGATCGTCTTCGGCGCGATGACCATCGACGACAACGGAAAGCCCCTGTACAACTCACGTCTGTATCACGGTGACGCCCTGCATGTAGCGGACCACGATCCGGCACGCCCCGGCCTGGAGATCTTTGGGGCCCTCGAGGACATCCCGCACAACGGTGGCATCGGTTCGGCGTTGAGGGACGCTGAGACCGGCGAGGTGCTCTACTCGACGCCGGCCTCCGAAGACACCGGACGCGCCTCCGCGGGCGACATCGACCCGAACTACCCGGGCAATGAAACCTGGGCCATCGGCGGCGACGTCTACAACTCCCCCACCGGCACCATGAAATCCGCGGCAGGCGAACTGATCTCCACGGCGATCCCGCCAGCACTGTTCACCTCGTGGTGGGACGGTGACCTCCTCCGCGAGATACCCGATGTGACCGAGTTCAACACAACAACGCAGCGCGGCATCCCTGTGATCCGCAAGTGGAATACGGAGACCAAGACCACCGACATCATCCTGCGGGACGACGAACTGTGGTCGGTCGACGGCACCAAGGCGGCTCCCATGATCCAGGCGGACCTTCTCGGGGACTGGCGCGAGGAGCTGGTTTGGCCGCTTCAGGATTACAGCGCGATGCGCCTGTACACGACCGTCGACGTCACCGAAACGCGGCTGCCGACGCTCATGCATGACTCCCAGTACCGGACCGGTGTGGCATGGCAGAACACGTCCTACAACCAGCCCCCGTGGCCGAGCTTCTTCCTCGGCACGGACATGGCAGCACCGCCGGTAGCGAGCATCAAGTACGTCGACGGGGAGCGGTTGACGGCAGAAACGTACTACCCGAAACCGACCTCCACACCAGAACCCGCTCAGAAAAAGGCGCTCACTGAGCTCAATGAAATCGACTTCGGGCTGGGTAGCAAGAAGTTCCCCCGCGGCTCATCCCAGGTGACCCTGACCAATCTCGAGCCTGGCCAATGGGTTTACGTGTACTTCAACGAGGGCGGCCTCGGCTGGTACCAAGCATTGGAGGATGGCACGGTACCGGTGACGACGCCGGAAGGAACGCGACCCGGAGACAACCGGTTCGTCCTCTTCAACGCAGGCGGCGATCTCCGTGGATGGGACCGCCTGGAGGTCACGGGTCCGCGGTAAGGAAGGCTAATCCCAAGCAGCCGGCCGGTCCGGCCACAACAACCTTGACGGACGGCTGAGAAAGACCCGGAGACCACGTCTCCGGGTCTTTCTGTTTGCCGCGAAACCTAGCCCAGAAGCGACCGGACCAGCTCACGGCACGTCCGGTAGGCCGGCATTTTCGGATCAATGAGGGCGTAGTGATCGCCCGGGACCATAACTAACTTTGTATCCATCCGGGCACCCGCAGCGGCGTTGACATATGACTCGGACTGGCTCAGCGGAACGGTGTCGTCATCGGACCCATGAACGGCGTAGACCGGCACGGGCAGCGGAAGGGCGGTCATGGGGTCCGTGTATTTGTAACGGAGCGGATATTTCGACGACGATCCGCCCAGCAGGTTGCTCACGGCACCGTTGCTGAGGTTCAGCTGCTCTGCCCCGGCGAGGTTGAGCAGTCCCGACTGGCTGACCACACCTGTCAGGTGCACCGCCGAGCCGTCCGATTTCCGCAGGAGCTGGCGGTCGACATCGGGAATTCCCAGCTGGGCGAGCTTGCCCCTGCCCGCCGCCCAGGCAGCCAGATGCCCGCCGGCCGAATGGCCCAGAGCCACGACCGGGCCAAGGTTCAAAGCGTGCGTGGCCGCGAGATCGCCGAGTTTATCAATACCGGCAAGAACGTCCGCGAACGTGTTCGGCCAACCGCCGCCGTTTCCGGCCCGGCGGTATTCAAGGTTCCAGGCGGCCATGCCGTGCGCGGCCAGGTCCTTGGCGAGCGGCTCCCCCAGCTCTGCCCCGTACTGCGAGCGCCAGTAGCCGCCATGGATCACCACCACCACGCCGCGGTGCTCACCGCCGTCGGGCAGGTCCGGCAGAAAGAGCTCGCCCCACTGGCTCGCGTCCTCGCCGTACTGGTACTTGTGCCGCTTCACTGCATCCCCCTTGGCGCCGCCGCCGGCGGCACCTTCCCGTCCGGCGCCGGACGAACACGCGGCGCCGAGAGTTCCAACGGCCGCCGCGGCGGCCGCGCCAACCAGCGTGCGGAAGACAAACGTCCGACGCCGCAGATCAGCCATGTGCCGAGCCTACAGCGTGCGTATTGGACAAGTTTGCAGACACCATTTCACCCTGCCTGCGGATTCTGCCGCCTGAAGGGAACAGGCGGTCAGCAATGTCTGACGGAACCCCCGCGGGAAGGCCGGTTAAGCGTAATGTCAGTAGTAGGAGATTTCGGGTGGCATGTCACGGTCCGGGGTTGAATATTCGGGCCGCGCGCGCATAGAGCGCACAGCCGCCAGCCGGGGCGATATGACCCGACGTTGCACGGAATTGAGGCCGCATGGCCGCCAACGATCCTCTCCCCACTGCCGAGCAGCTCCAGGATCTTCTGCTGGAGAGCCCCGGGTTCACGGAATTCCTGCTGGGACTCACAGCCATTTCCGCGTCCCTCCTGGGCGGCGAAACACCCCTGCTGTGCGCCATCACCGTGGAACGGGAAGCCGGGCCAGCCACGGTGGCCAGCAGTACCGAGGCGGCGCGGGCCTTGGATGAGCGCCAATACGCCTATGACGACGGCCCCTGCCTGACCGCGCTCCGGCAGCAGCACACGGTCCTGATCCCTGACCTCCAATCCGATGAGCGCTGGGGCTGGTACGCACGGGCTGTTGCGGACGAAGGTATACGGACCGTCCTGGCCGTCCCCATCAAGTCGGACAACGGCTCCCGCTCCGCGCTCAACTGTTATTCCACCCTCGCGGGCACCTTCGATCCCGGAACGGTGGCCGCCGTTGAAGAGCATGCGGCGTCCCTGTCAAGGATTCTTCGTCTTGCGATGCGTGTGCATCCAACAGACGTCTACCCTGAGCATTTGCGGTCCGCTCTGCAGTCGCGGGCAATTGTGGATGCCGCGGTGTCCCTGATCATGGTGCACAACCGCTGCGGACGCGAAGATGCCGTGCGGCTCCTGCATCTTGCCTCGCGCAGCAGCAACCGCCGCCTGCACGACATCGCCCAGGACATCCTGAAGAACACCTCGGACATCCCCGGCATAGCCCCCGGCGGGGAGATCAACAAAAAGGCATGACATGGAAGACGACCGCATTCTGGGGATTCAGCAGCCGGGCGAAGTGCCCGACCCGCGTAACCTCGCCGCAACGTGCTACCGGAACGGGAACCTCAATCTGACCGGATTGTGGACCTACTATTACGGCATCGGCGGAAATGCTGACGAGCTGGTGCTGGACGCCTATCTTCACGAGATGATGGAATTGCCTCGCCTGCAGATGGATCTTATCCACACTGCAATCGAGGAGATCACGGCGGACGGAGCATAAAGGAGCTGCCATGTCGGACAACGTAGAAATCCGCGAAACACCCGCCGGCGGCCTTGAGCAGGCCGGAACGGGACTGCAGGACTTCATGCTCCTCCTCCAGGACCTCGTCCTGGAAAGCTCGGACGTGCGCAATTTCCTGACCGAGATGGCAACGATCATCGCCGGGCGGCTCTCGCGGGATGGGAACCGCATCTCCTGTGGCATCACAGTGGTCAGGCATAAGAGGCCGGCCGCCGTGGCAAGCAGTGACCGCCAGGCGCAAAGCCTGGACGAACTCCAGAACAGCGTTGGCGACGGCCCCTGCCTGACGGCCCTCCGGTCAGCGACCGTGGTCTCTGTGCCGGACACGGGCTCTGACAGCCGCTGGCCCAAGTACCTCCGCGCCGCCAGCAAAGCGAAGATCGGGTCCATCCTTGCCGTTCCGATGCACCTCCAAAACCAGGCGCAGGCCGTAGTGAATCTTTACTCGCCCACAGCGCACGGTTTCTCTCCGGAGGGCACCGATGAAGCGGAAGGCCTCACCGGCATCTCAGCCAAGGCCTTGGACCTCGCACTGAACATCGCACATTTGCGCGATGCCCGCGACGACCTCACGGCGGCAATGAAGTCCCGCACCGTTATTGACACCGCCATTGGCGCCATCATGGCGCAGAACCGGTGCAGCCGTGACGCGGCATTCCAGATCCTGGTCAAAACCTCCAGCCACCGGAACATCAAGCTGAGGGAACTCGCCGCCGCAATAATTTTTTCAATATCGGGCGAGCAGGAAATATCCACCACTTACGCCGAATAGCGCCATGCATGGAATTCGTGCCCGGCGGAGTAGCAGTCCACCACAAGCGATAGTCTTTATCTGAAGTAAATGAACGGTCGATACCGGGTGAAACGGCCCCCGGGGACGGGTCGAGCGGAAATGGCCGGAGGCAAACGTATGATCAGGAAGTATCCCCTGGACGAGCTTTCCTCTGTCATTGGCAGGATCATGGGGCTGCTTCTGACCGAAGAAAAAGTGGACCACGCCGTGCAGCTCCTCTCCCGCGCCGTCAAGGAATCAATCCCGGGAACCATAGGCGCGGGCGTCTCCATCCTCGACTCCCAGGCCCGGCCCGTCAGCTCCGGCTTCACGGACGCGATCGTGGAACGGGCAGACGCCCTCCAGTACCAGTTGGGGCAAGGGCCGTGCCTTACGGCGTGGGCTACCCAGGAAAGCGTGCTTGTGCACGATATTGCTGCAGACCCACGCTGGCCTGGCTGGAGTTCAGCCGTCCGGGACCTGTCCATCCGGTCAGTGATCAGTGCCCCCCTCATCGCGGACGGGCAGGGCATCGGTGCCATGAAGATTTACGCTGCCGGCCCGGGGGCGTTTGAGGATTCCACGGCGGCGCTCATGGAACTTTTTGCCTCGCCGGCGGCAACCCTCCTCTCGCACATCCAGACCGCGGAAATTCCGGAACGCATCAGCGAAAGCCTCCAGGCCGCCCTGTACAGCAGGGACCTGATCAACCGGGCGTGCGGCGTACTCATGGAGCGCCACACACTGACGCAGGATCAGGCGCTTCAGCTCCTCATGCAGGAGACCCGCTTGACCCACAGCACACTCAGGGAGGTAAGCGCCGCAATCCTGGCCGGCGTCACATCCGCCCCGGACAGAGGCAGAAGTGATGGGTTTCGATAGCAGCGAACCCGAGCAACGCAGCAGGCTGCAGGCGGCGTTGTCAGCAGCGCAGATCAGCACGGGTGATCTGTGGCTGTACTATTTCGG
Organism: Pseudarthrobacter sp. DSP2-3-2b1; assembly: GCF_049895945.1. Lineage (NCBI taxonomy): Bacteria > Bacillati > Actinomycetota > Actinomycetes > Micrococcales > Micrococcaceae > Pseudarthrobacter > Pseudarthrobacter sp. DSP2-3-2b1. The sequence continues at coordinate 11,831 of NZ_JAFCTI010000012.1, forward strand.
CATCGGCGGATCGGTGGGCGAGTACGAGGTTGAGGCGTACCTGCAGGGCCTCCTTTCCCTCCCCGAATTGCAGCGGGACCTGCTGGCTATGGCCGCCAACGAGCTCTTCTCAGGCAAGTCCGGCCACCGTGCCCCCTACTCCGACGAGTTCGGCACCGACAATCCGCCGGCCGATGCCCCGGGGCCCGAGGATCCCGCCTGACGCCCTCTAGCCCGCACCGACGCTCTCTCACTTACTGCAGGTTTCCGCCCGACGCTCTCTCACTGGTGCGAGAGGGTCGCTGCTTTTTCCGCGTTAAGTGAGAGAGGGTTTCACGGGGCTCAGCTTTCGCCGCGCCGGGTCGCCGGCGCATGGCCGCCGAGGCGCGCGGTGACTTTGTCTGCAGCTGCGGCACACGATTCGCCTAGGCTTTGCAGGCGTTCCTGGGAGACCCGGAACCGTGGTGCCGGGATGAGGACGGCTGCAACGACGTCGCCGCGGTGGTCGTAGACCGGGGCAGCAACACCCACCTCATCCAGCGACGACTCCCCGTAGTTAATGGCCCATCCGCGGCTGGAATCTTCCTTCAGGCGGCGCAGGTAGTCCTCGAGGCTGGACTCATCCAGCCCGGGGTAGGCGATCGCGCCGCTGAGCAGGAGGGAACGGACCCGCTCCTCAGGTTCGGTGGCCAGGAACACCTGGACGGAGGAACTCAGGGCATCGTTGTACCGCGCCCCGAGCGGCGCGGTGTGCTTGATCTGGTGACGGCTGGCGATCTGCTCCACGCAGATGGACTCGTTGCCCTCCCACATCATGAGAGCGCTGGTTTCGCCGGTCCGCTCCGTGAGCTCGCGCAGGACAGGGTAGGCAACGCGGCGCTCCTCCAGCTCAGCCAGGAGTGGACCTGCGACGGCGATCAGCCCCAGTCCCAGGCGGAAGCGGCGCGTGTCCGGATCCCGCTCCACGAGGCCTTCCTGTTCGAAGGTTGCCAGTATCCGGGACACCGTACTCTTGTGCATGCCCACCCGATTGGCGATCTCGGTGACCCCCAGCAGCGGTTCGTCCGCCGTGAAGGAGCGCAGGACCGCAATGGCATTGACGATGACGGAGGCACCTTTGGTGTCACTCTTGGCGTTGGTATCACTGGAGTCTGGTGTGGTCATGGTGCTCACTATCATTCCGCATGTCAGCCGAAAGCGATTGTCAGCCGAAAGCGGCGCCGCACTGGGTGCGGCGCCGCCGGCAGCTTTCGCCGTGGAGCGGGTCAGGCTCCGATGATGTTGTATTCAGGACCGAACGGGAACTTGGTGATGTTCTCCGCGCCGTCCTCGCCCACCACCAGGATGTCGTGTTCGCGGTAGCCGCCGGCTCCCGGCTGGCCGTCCAGGACGGTGATCATCGGTTCCATGGAGACCACCATGCCCTGCTCCAGGACGGTGTCGATGTCCTCGCGGAGCTCCAGCCCGGCTTCCCGGCCGTAGTAGTGGCTCAGGACGCCGAAGGAGTGTCCGTAGCCGAACGTCCGGTTGGCGAGCAGCCCGTGGCCAACGTAGATCTCGTTGAGCTCCGCCGCGATGTCCTTGCAGACCGCACCGGGCTTGATGAGTTCCAGGCCACGCTTGTGGACCTCGACGTTGATGTTCCACAGCTCCAGGGAGCGGGCGTCCGGTTCGCCGTAGAACAGGGTGCGTTCCAGGGCGGTGTAGTAACCGGAGGTCATGGGGAAGCAGTTCAGGGACAGGATGTCGTGTTCCTGGATCTTGCGGGTGGTGGCCCAGTTGTGGGCGCCGTCGGTGTTAATGCCGGACTGGAACCACACCCAGGTGTCGCGGATTTCGGAGTTCGGGAAGGTCCGGGCGATCTCGTGGACCATGGCCTCGGTGCCGATCAGGGCCACCTCGTACTCGGTGATCCCGGCGGTGATGGCATTGCGGATGGCTTCGCCGCCCAGGTCGCCGATCCGTGCACCGTGCTTGATGACCTCGATCTCCTCGGCGGACTTGATCATGCGCTGGCGCATCGCCGCCTGGGCCACGTCCACCAGGGTTGCGCCGGCGAAGGCTGCCTGGATCTTGTTGCGGTTGTCCAGCGGCAGCGAGTCATCCTCGACGCCGAGGCGGCGCGGGTTGATGCCGCGGGTGCGGAGGACTTCCTGGATGGCGAAGATGTAGTTGTCGCGGCGCCAGTCCGTGTAGATGATGTTGTCACCGTAGCTGCGGCGCCAAGGCATCCCGGCGTCGATGTTGGCGGTGACGGTGACGTTGTCATCCTTGGTGACCACCATGGCGTAGGAACGGCCGAAGGTGGTGAAGAGGAAGTCGGAGTAGTACTTGATGGAGTGGTAGCTGGTCAGGACGACGGCGTCGAGTTCCTTCTCTGCCATGATGCGGCGGAGGCCGGCGAGACGACGCTCGAACTCGGTGTCTGAGAACGTGAGGCTGACTTTCTCGCCGTTCTTGAGGAACTTGACCCGCTCAAGTTCGGAGACGGACGTTGCGTTCTCGGATGCTGTGGTGGTCATTGTGGTGGTGCCTTTCTTAGTGCAGTTACTTGACGAAGGAAGTGGGGAAAGGTTGTGGGTTATTCGTGGCGCAGCGGTTCTTTGCAGGTTTCCCGGGAAAGCGCGACGGCGATCAGCGAGATGATTGCCGCGCCCACCAGGTACCAGGCCGGAGCCAGATCGTTGGCGGTGGCGGCGATCAGCAGCGTCGCCATAAACGGGGCCGTGCCGCCGAACAGGGCGTTGGAGAGGTTGAAGCTGACCGCAAAGCCGCTGTAACGGACCCTGGTGGGGAACATTTCGGCCAGGAAGCTGGGGAGCGTCCCGTCGTTGAGGGTGAGCATGGCCCCCAGCAGGATCTGGACCAGGACGATGACCAGGAAGTTACCGGTTCCCAGCAGCGCGAACGCGGGCACCGTCAGCACGATGAACGCAATAGAGGCGCTGATAAGCACCTTCTTGCGGCCGTACCGGTCCGAGAGCATCCCGGTGAGGAAGATGAACCCGATGTAGGTGACCAGCGCGATGGTGGTGGCCAGGAATGATTCGGTTTCGCCCAGTCCCAGCTCGGAGGACAGGTAGGTGGGCATGTAGCTGAGGATCACGTAGAACCCAACGGCGTTGAGCAGCACGGCGCCGACGGCCAGCAGCAGTTGCCGCCAGTGGTTCTTGAAAAGGCTGGATACCGGAGCCTTGACGGCCTGGTCCTCCTTCGCCATTTCGCGGAACACCGGGGTGTCTTCGAGCTTGGTCCGGATGTACCGGCCAATCAGTCCCATCGGAGCAGCCAGCAGGAACGGCAGGCGCCATCCCCAGCTCTGCATCGCATCGGACGTGAGCAGGACTGTCAGCAGGCCCGCGATCAGGGAGCCGAGGAGCAGGCCCGCAGCGGTGCTGGCCGGAACCACTGCCGCGTACAGGCCGCGTTTGTTGGCCGGTGCGTATTCGACGAGGAAGGCCGAGGCTCCGGCATATTCGCCGGAGGCCGAGAAGCCCTGGATAACCCTGATGATCAGCAGCAGGACCGGGGCCCAGATACCGATCGTGTCGTAGCCCGGGATCAGTGCGATGCAGAAGGTCGCTCCGGACATGATCAGGATGGACAGAGACAGAGCCGTCCGGCGGCCCACCCTGTCACCAATGTGGCCCCAGACGAATCCGCCGAGCGGGCGGACCAGGAACGAAATGGCGAACAGGGCGAAGGTCAGCAGAAGCCCGGTCTGGGGATCTGATTCGGGGAAAAAGACTGTGGCGATCGTGACGGCCAAATAGCCGTAGACGGCGTAATCAAACCATTCAACGAAGTTGCCGATGAAGCTTGCCGCAATAACCCTGCGGCGGGTTTCCTTGCTGACACCGTTGTCAGCAGGCTCAAAATTCTGGCCGCTCAGCGTGCTGCGGCCGGCCCGGGTACCGCCATGGGTGCCATGCGGCTCCGTGCCGGGTTTTCCCGCAAGAGCGGGAGACGAAGTTTCGTTACTCATGTATCCACCAAGTTGTGTTGGGGTTGCAATCAGCGCAACGCTGTTGCATCAGACTAGGGGTGAGCTGCAACACAGTCAAGACCCATTTCGTAAATATTGGTCTGTATGTGCGGCCTTGCATCGCCGGCCATCGCCAGGTTCGCTCGGACATCGATAGGCTCACGGCTAGTTGCGTGGGAAGGAATCGTGTTGCACAGTGGCAACAGTGGCTGTCCGCACGATCGGAAACGGCGGGGCGCAGTTCTGGCGCGATCTATTGACTCGCCCGGCAGTGACTGACATATTTCGAGCACGCGTCATGCGCACCTTGTTGTGTAATACGCAATCAAGTCCCCCCGTGGTCACGGTCGAGTGAAAGTAGTCCAATGAAGGTCGGTTCAGTGAAGTTCGGCAAGCAGCCCGCCCCCGTGGCGGACATCAACGAGGATGAGCTTGAAGTCCACCAGCCCAAAACCAAGGCTGCTGGCGTCAAGGCTGTGATGGTGGCCCTGGAGCGCGCCGTGGCACAGGCCGGAGTGACCCGCACGGCCCAATCACTGTTGCGGCTGAACCAGCAGGGCGGATTCGACTGCCCCGGCTGTGCTTGGCCGGAATCGGCTACCAAGCGTAAGGTGGCCGAATTCTGCGAGAACGGCGCAAAGGCCGTGGCCGAGGAGAACACCCTTCGGACAGTCGGGGCCGGGTTCTGGGCGAAACACTCCATCGCCGAGCTGGCCGGGAAGACCGAGTACTGGCTGGGCAACCAGGGCCGGCTCAGTGAACCGGTGGTCATCCGCGAGGGCGACACCCACTACTCGCCGATCTCCTGGGCGGAGGCCTTCGCCCTGATCGGCGAGCACATCCGGGCCTCGACGCCGGATCGCTGCGTCTTCTACACCTCCGGCCGCACCGCCAATGAGACGGCCTTTATGTACCAGCTGTTCGCGCGGGCCCTGGGCACCAACAACCTGCCGGACTGCTCCAACATGTGCCATGAGTCCTCGGGCTCGGCGCTGAACCCGACCATCGGCATCGGCAAAGGCACCGTGTCCTTGGAGGACATCCACGATTCGGAGCTCATCTTCGTGGTGGGCCAGAACCCCGGCACCAACCATCCCCGGATGCTCTCAGCCCTGAAGGAATGCAAGGACAAGGGCGGCAAGGTGGTGGCGGTCAACCCGCTCCCCGAGGCCGGGCTGTTCAACTTCAAGGACCCACAGACCGTTTCCGGAGTGGTGGGCGGCGGGACGCCGCTGGCCGACGAGTACCTGCAGATCAAAGTGGGCGGCGACCTGGCGCTGTTCCAGGCACTGGGCCACCTCCTCCTGGCGGAGGAAGAGCGCAACCCGGGCACCGTCGTCGACCGTTCCTTCATTGACGCGCAAACGGACGGGTTCGACGCGTATAGCGTTGCCCGCCGCGAGCTGGACTGGGCTGAGACCGAGAAGGCGACGGGTCTGGCGCGGAAGCAGATCGAGGATGTGGCCGGGATGCTGATCCGGTCCAAGGCCACCATCTTCTGTTGGGCGCTTGGCGTCACGCAGCAGCCGCACTCCGTCGACACCATCAAGGAAATGGTCAACGTCCTGCTTCTGCAGGGGAATTTCGGCAAGACCGGCGCCGGCGCCTGCCCCGTCCGCGGGCACTCCAACGTCCAGGGCGACAGGACAATGGGCATATGGGAGAAGCCCAAGGAGTGGCTCCTTGGGGCTTTGGACACGGAGTTCGGGATCACCTCGCCGCGTCATCACGGCTTTGATGCCGTGGAAGCCATGGAGGCGTTCGAGCGTGACGAGGTGGACGTTTTCGTGTCCATGGGCGGCAACTTCTCGCTCGCCTGCTCTGACACGGCAGCCCTGGAAGCCGGGATGCAGCGGATCGGACTGACCGTACACGTCTCCACCAAGCCGAACCGCTCCCACATTGTGCACGGACGCACCTCGCTTATCCTGCCCACGCTGGGCCGGACGGACAAGGACGACAAGCACCCGAACGGCGCCCAGTTCCTGTCCGTAGAGGACTCCATGTCCGTGGTCCACTCGACCCAGGGCCGGCTGACCCCGGTCTCCGAGCATCTCCTCGCAGAGCCGGTGATCATCGCGCGCATGGCCGATGCCACCTTTGGTGACGGCAGTGCCGTGGATTGGAAGGCCATGGCAGCGGACTACGACGTGGTCAGGGACCACATCTCACGCGTCATCCCGGGCTTCGAGGACTTCAACGCCCGGATCCGGGCCAAGAATGGCTTCGTGCTCCCCAACCCGCCGCGCGACACCCGTTCCTTCAAGACGGACATCGGACGCGGGCGCTTCACGGTCAGCCCGCTGGAATACCTGACGCCACCCGACGGACACCTGGTGCTTCAGACCATTCGCAGCCACGACCAGTACAACACCACGTTTTACGGCCTGGACGACCGCTACCGCGGGATCTCCGGCGGGCGCCGCGTAATCCTGATCCACCCGGAAGACCTGACCGAACTCGGGTTCCAGGACCGGGACTTCGTGGACGTGGTGAGCACCTTCCGCGGCCATGACCGGCAGGCGGACAAGTTCCGGTTGGTGGCCTACCCGACGGCGAAGGGCTGCGCCGCCGCGTACTTCCCCGAGGCCAACGCGCTGGTGCACAAGGAGAACGTGGCCCGGGAATCCAACACCCCTGGATTTAAGGCTATGTTCGTCCGGTTTGTGCCGCACGCTGCTGGGAGTTCCGCGGAGCCACAGTAAGGGATGCTACCCGTTCGAGTGTGGGGTGCATCTCGTCACCGCCGCTGACCACGCCGGTCTGCCACCACAGTTTCAGCCCCTCCGGGGCAACTTCGAGGCAGGCCAGGTTGTTGGTGAACCACGGCCCTTTGACCCCCTTCCAGCGGAAGGGCGGGTCCGGCACCTTCGCTGAGTGTGCCACCAGGGCACCGATCGGCGCGGCCACGCCGTAGGACATGATGGCAGCGAAGGACCTCATCAAGCGGGGCAGGGGGTTGCGGATCGGCGAGCATACGGCCTGCATGATGCGGCTCCCGGCAGCTCGCTCCACCTCCGCGACGTAGGAATAGTGGACGTCCCCGGAGAGGAACATGATGGTTTCCGGGGCGGTGCCGCGTTTGCCGTCGGCGACCTCGGTGACCATGTCCGCCACCTGATGGAAGCTGTCCTGGAAGGCGCCCCAGTGTTCGAGGTCCACCGCTTGGCGGACCTTCTCCCCGGCTCTGGCGGCACGGTTTCCCCATGCGCCTTGGGATATGGCCTCATCCCAGGATTCCACGTAGTGCAGGCCCATTGGCAGCAGGAACGGAAGTGACGTGGCTATGAGCAGGTTTCGGCAATCGCCCCGCATCCGGCCGTTGAGCCAGGCCATTTCATCCTTGTCGAGCAGGGCACGGTTGTCCGGGTCCAGGTTCCTGGCGGCGCGCGAATCCACCACAATCAGCCGGGTATCGCCGATATCCCGGCAGTAGCTCCACCGGTACGATTCCGGTTCCTGGTCAGCCCGGTCCGCGAAAGTATCCAGCGCCGCACTGAGGTCCAGTTCGGTTCCCCCCGTGTGGCCGGCGATCTGCTGCCAGATGGGATCAGCGTCGCGCTCCTGCGGTGACAGGTTTCCCAGGTGCTGGTATACCCAGTACGAGGCCAGCCCCGCGACGATCCGCCCGTGCCACCAGGAGGTGGCCTCCATTTCCTTTTTCCAGCTCAGGGACGTGTTCCAGTCATCGCGGATGTCGTGGTCATCAAAGATCATTGCACTGGGCAGGGTGGACAGCAGCCACCTGTTCGCCGGGTCGGACCAGGCCAGGAAGTAAAGGTGGGCGTATTCCTCGTAGTCCTTGAGCTCCTCCCCCGGCGGCGCATCAATATCCCGCCGGGCCCGAATGAACTCCTGCATCTGTTCGCTGGTCAGGTCGGCGTATACCTGATCCCCGAGAAAGGCCACCAGATCCGGCCACGGGAGCTCATCGCCGGAGGCCATCCCCAGGGCGAAGGCGCGGAGTGAATCGACCCCGTGGGTCCGGTTACCGGATTCGTCGTGCGGCACACTGGTGCGGCAGGAGCCGTAGGCCATGCGCAGCGGTTTGCCCGGCTTGAGCGCCGCGATTACCGGCGGCGGAAACTCGGATGCGGATTCGGGCCAACACTGAGTCCCGTCGATTTCTAAGGTGTAGGGCAGTACGGTACCCGGCTCCAGCCCGCCCGCCTCCACCAAGGCGTAGTGATGACCGTGCACGGCGAAGGTGCGGGCCGCCCAGCTCCGGTGGCCGGCCCTGACTGTGACGTGGGAGTCGCTGCGGGTTTCCACCCAAATACTGGCTGAGGTCTCATCGACGTATCTCATCATGGGGCCAAGGACCAGGGGCGACGTCGTCATGACTTAGTTCTACCCCGTTCCGGCCCCCGGCAACCATGGGCAGCATCAAAGTACATCACGGGTAGCGCCATCGTGTGGGGATTCCACACCAGAACCTGTAAGGCACCGGCAAATGCGTAGCCCCGCTACGAGCAGCGATCCCGCCACTCCTGCCCATGCTGCTGAGCGCTGTCCCGCTATTTCCCTATGCCCCATATCCGCAGCCCAGCGTCCATCTTTCTATGACGGAGCTATCTTTCGATGACTGATCCAAGGACCATTAGGTCCGGGATGACGCCTTGGTCGGCACGGCTTCCGGGCGTGGCGATTCCGTCTCTGATGGTCCTAGCCGGGGAGTCGGGGCTCTGCCTGTTCTAGACGGCGGCGTGGAGGAACCGTTCGATACCGTCTTCTCCGAGGGAGATGCCGGTGTGGATGAGGTCAGGGTGTCCGGGACCGGGTGTGGGTTTTTGTTGTGTTTGGGGTTGTGGGGGCCAGTGGGGTGGTTCCCAGTCGTGGGGTTCGGCTGTGTAATGCCTGCCGGTGGGTGAGGTCCAGCCGGGGGATTGGTTTCTGGCGGCGGCGGTGGGTGTCCAGCCGCTGCCGTGTTTGAGCTGATGGTGTTTGGGACAGAGCTGCGAAATGTTGCTGATGCCGGTGGTTCCGCCGTGGGCCCAGGCGGTGAGGTGGTCGGTGTCGTTGTCCAGGGACTGGTTGTTGCAGCCGGGGAAGGTGCATCTGCCGTCGCGGAGGTGAAGGGCGTGTTTCATGGCTTTGGTGAGCCGGTAGCTGGTCCGGCCGATCTCCAGCGGTGCCCCGTAGCGGGGGTCAACGAGGACCCGGTAGAAGGACTCGGCCCCGTTGGCGACCAGTTCCCTGGCCATCGAGGCCGGGATCGGCCCGTACCCGTCGAGCATCGCGGGTTCATCGGTGGCACCGAGCAGGGCGAACACCGACACCGTGACCAGGACCTGCGCCCGCGGGGTGGGGACCCTGCCCGGATCATGGCCTTCCCCGGCGCCGGACTCTTCCCAGGTGCCGGACACTTTCCCGGTGGTGTGCGGGGTGCCGGTGGTGTGCGGGGTGCCGGTGGTCAGGAGTGCGGCGGCGAACGTGTCGGCGCGGAGTTGGGTGAGGGTGCGGGATTCCCCGGGGCCCTGCAGGCCGCGGGAGATGGCGGTGGTCCGGTTCCAGATCGCTGCGGCCTGGTGGGCCGGGAGATGGGCGGAGATCCAGGCCATCCCGTCCTGGTCCGGGGTGTATTCGACCCTGCGGTCCAGGACGGCCTTGGCGTGGCGTTCCTCGATGCTCTCGGTGTGGTGGCGTTCGCGCCAGGTCCGGGCCTTGGACCGGAACCGGAACGCCGGCATTTGTCCTGCAGGGCAGGCCCGGGCCCGGTCCGGGGTGTCCGGGCCGGGGTCCAGGAAGTGCGCTTCCAGCCCGGCAGCACCATCGGGGTCGAGGGTGGCGGCTTCGTCCACCATGACCCGGGCGTGCTGCCAGGAGATGGTCCCGGCCTGGAGGGCGGCCAGGGTCAGCGGCAGGGCGGTGGTGAGCATCTGTGCCTGGCCCAGCAGGGCACCGGCGGCACGCTCGCCGATGGTCAGGACGCAGGCGATTTCTGCCCGGACCGCCATTTCCTGCCCTGCAGCGTCCCCGGGCGCGGTGCTGGGACCGGCGATCAACGCCGCGGTTTCCACGTATTTCGCCGCGGCGAGGGCCTTCACGGCGGCCAACCTGGGCTCCGATCCCGCGATCCCGGCGAGGATCTCCAGGCAATCCTCGGCCAGGCAAGCCGCCGGATCAGCACCGGATTCCGAGCCGGAAGCCGGCCCGGAATCAGCACCGGAATCCGTCCCGGCATCCGCAAGGGAATCCGCCCCGGAATCCGCTCCCACACGGGCCTCGGTGACCACGGCGGCAAGCACAGCGAAACCGGCATTGATCGCCGCCAAAGCCTCCGCCACCACCGCGCTTGTTCCCATGAATTCATCATCACAGGTGGGTCTGACAATTAAGAGAGCACGCGTGAAAACCGGGAACTGTCGGCCAGCGGGCCCCGGTCCACCCGCGCTCCCCTAAGAGAGCAGCTCAGCCGCGCAGCCGCTCCATGCCCGGATCGAACAGTGGCTCGGCCGTGACGGTGGCGGCAATTCGCTTCCCGAAGTACTCCACCTCCACCGAATCCCCGACCGAAACGGCAGCCGGCAGCCAGGCGTAGGCGATCGGCTTTCGGACGGAGTAGCCGTAAGCGGCGCTGGTGACGTAACCAACCGCAGAACCGTCCACGTACACCGGTTCCTTGCCCAGCACGATGGACGTCCCGTCGTCGACCGTCAGGCACCGCAGTGCGCGGGTGGCAGGCTCCTCCTTCCGGGCAACCAACGCCTCAGCGCCCACAAAGGCGGTCTTGTCCTTGGCCACCGAGAAGCCCAGGCCGGACTCGTAGGGGTGGTGCTCGGAGGTCATGTCCGTGCCCCACAGCCGGTAGCCCTTCTCAAGCCGCATGCTGTTGAATGCACCGCGCCCGGCCGCGATGATGCCGTGCTCGCGGCCCGCCTCGAACAGCAGGTCCCAGAGCTTGAGCCCGTACTCGGCCGTGGTGTACAGCTCCCAGCCGAGCTCGCCTACATAAGAAAGCCGCATGGCCGTGACGGGGATGCCGCCCACCGAGATTTGCTTGGTCCGGAAGTACTTGAGGCCGTCGTTGGTCAGGTCGTCGCTGCTGACCTTGCCCATCACTTCACGCGCCAGCGGCCCCCACAGCCCGATGCAGCAGGTGCTCCCGGTGATGTCGGTGACATGGACCCACTGGGCAGGATCCGCGGCCGACTGCTTCCGGGCCTCCACACGCAAGTAGTCAAAGTCCACGTTGCTGTTCACGCCCAGCTGGAAATCTTCCTCCCCCAGACGCGCCACGGTCACATCGCTGCGGATGCCGCCGTCGTCCGCCAGCAGCAGGCAGTACGTCACAGCACCGGGCTTTTTGGTGATGTTGCCCGTGCTGAGCCGGTGCAGCAGCGCCATGGCGCCGGGACCCGTGACGGACAGCCGCTTGAGCGGCGTCATGTCGTAGAGTCCGACGGCGGTGCGCGTCTTCCACGCCTCGGCCGCGGAAATGGGGGAAGAGAACATGGCGGACCACTCGTCGCGCTCTGGCGCCTGCCATTCTGCCGGAAGCTCAGCAAGGAGGCCGCGGTTGGCCTCAAACCAGTGGGGACGCTCCCAGCCCGCGGACTCCAGGAAGAACGCGCCAAGCTCCTTCTGACGGACATTGAACGGGCTGACCCGCAGGTCCCGTGGGGATTCCCTGGGCTGGAGCGGGTGCAGGATGTCATAGATTTCCACGAAGTTTTGCTGGGAGGTTTCGCTGACGTACTGATCGGACGTCTGGACTTCCTCGAAGCGGGTCAGCTCGCAGCCGTGCAGGTCAGTGCGGGACTGGCCCTCGATCAGCAACTCGGCCATGGCCCTGGCCACGCCAGCGGAGTGGGTGACCCAGACGGCTTCGGCCACAAAGAAGCCGGCAAGATCGGGCGCCTCACCCATCAACGGGCCGCCGTCGGGGGTGAAGGAGAAGATGCCGTTGAAGCCGTCGTCGATCCGCGTTTTGCGCAGGGCCGGCAGCAGGTCCTGGCAGTCCTCCCAGGCGGGCGAGAAGTCTTCCAAAGTGAAGTCCAGGCGGGACGGCATCAGGTGATCGGACATTTCCTCGGCACCGATGTGGGGCAGCCGGTCCATATCCACAGGCATGGGCTTGTGGGCGTAGCTGCCGATGCCGATCCGGTTGCCGTGCTCGCGGAAGTACAGGTCGCGGTCCTGGTAACGCAGGATCGGCTTGCTGGCTCCGTTGGGCAGATCGTTCACACCCCGCAGACCGTCCAACGGGGTGGTCTTGACGTACTGGTGGGCCAGCGGCAACAGCGGAACCTTCAGGCCCACCATCTTGCCGAGTTCGCGTCCCCAGAATCCGGCGCAGGACACCACAATGTCCGCCGGGATCACGCCGTCGGCCGTTTCGACGCCGGTGACCTTGCCGCCTGACTGCTCGGTTCCGGTCACCGCAGTGGAACCGCGGAAGGTCACGCCGGCTGCACGCGCCTTCGCGATCAGCAGCTGCACCGCGCGGGCCGCCGTGGCCAGGCCGTCGGAAGGGACGTAAAGTCCGCCGAGGATGCGGCGCCCGTCCGCGAGCGCGCCGGTGTTCAGCAGCGGATAGTGCTTCTCGCACTCGTCGGCGTCGATGATCCGGCCCTCAATGCCCCAGGAGGTGGCGTAGCCGAGCTTGCGGTGAAGGTCCGCCAGCCGCGCCTCGGTGGTGGCCAGTTCAAGTCCGCCCACCTGGTTGAAGCAGGACACCCCATCGGCGGTGAGCGAGAGCAGCTTGTCCACCGTGTAGCTGGCGAATTCAGTCATGGTCTTGGACGGGTTGGTCTGGAAAACCAGCCCCGGCGCGTGCGAGGTGGAGCCGCCCGCCAGCTCCAACGGCCCCTGTTCCACCACTGTGATGTTGGTCCAGCCCCGGGTAGCGAGTTCATCGGCAAGGTTGGTGCCGACGATTCCGGCTCCAATGATGACAACGCGTGGTGATGCGCTCATAAAATGATTCTCCTGTTTTGCTGCGGGCGTTTGCTTGGCGTTCGCGTTGCTGCGTTCGCGTTAGCGGAAGACGACGGTGCGGGTGTTGTTGAGCAGGACGCGGTGCTCGCAGTGCCACTTCACCGCGCGTGACAGGGCCTGGGTTTCGGCATCCCGGCCCACGGTGACCAGGGCATCCGCGTCAAGGCTGTGGTCCACCCGGAAGACTTCCTGCTCGATGATGGGACCCTCGTCTAGGTCTGCGGTCACGTAGTGCGCGGTGGCGCCGACGAGCTTTACGCCACGGTCATAGGCCTGGTGGTACGGTTTTGCCCCCTTGAAACCGGGCAGGAACGAGTGGTGGATGTTGATGGCCCGGCCGCGGAGGCTGGCACACAACTCGTTGGACAGGACCTGCATGTAACGGGCCAGAACCACCAGGTCAGCGTCGTACTCGGCCACGAGCTCCAACAGCCGCGCCTCTGCCTCCGGCTTGGTTGCAGCGGTGACCGGAACGTGGATGAAGGTCAGGCCGGCTGCTTCCGCCATGGGGCGCAGGGTCTCATGATTGGAAACCACGACGGCGATCTCCGCGCCGAGGCTGCCTGCCTGCCACCTGAAAATGAGGTCATTGAGGCAGTGCCCGAACTTTGAGACCATCACCAGCAGCCGCTGCGGCCGGCCGTCATGGATGGTGAACTCCATGCCGAATTCCTTGGCTATGCCCGCAAAGCCGGCTGTGAGTACCTGCTGGTTCAGCTCGTCCACACCGTCGCCGGTAAAGGCTGTCCTCAGATAGAGCTTTCCGCTGACGTGGTCATCAAACTGCTGGTGTTCCACGATGTCGAAGCCGCGGTCGGCCAGGAAGGCCGTCACCGCCCGGACGATGCCGGGCTGTTCCGGGCAGGACAGGGTGAGGACAAATTGGGCCGGGCGGGTCTTGGCATCCGCAGTGGCAGTGCCAGCCACGGCAGTTACCGGGGCGGCTACTGCAATGCCACCAGCAGGGCGGCTGTCAGTGGATGGGCGCCTTTCAGTGGCCGGGCGGCCATCAACAGCCTGGCGGCCTTCAACGATGGTGGTCACGGTTTCTCCTGCACAGCTGGGGTGGGCTTCGTGGTGGCGGCTGGTACTGTCACGACGGCGATGGCGCCGGTATTCGAGGCGTCGCCGGGGCAGGGGGTGTCCACTGAACAGCGCCCGCCGCATTCGTGCCTGGTGACCAGATCGAACTGGACGCCGCCGTGCTGGTCAACACCGTCGCGGATGGCGCGCTCGACGACGGAGTTCGCGAGCCGCCGTCGGAGGGACAGGGGGTCCCTGCGCAGGTCCTTGACCAGGGCAAAGCACAGCAGCAGCATGACCAGCACGAACGGCAGCGCCGCCACAATGGTGATTCGCTGCAGCCCCGCCAGTGCTTGCGAGGGCTCATTGCCGCCAGCCAGCAGCATGACGGCCGCCACGGCTCCGGTGAGGAGGCCCCAGAAGATGACGAGGCCGCGCTTCGGTTCCGAGGAACCGTTCGAGCTAAGGGACCCCATGATCAGGGATGCGGAGTCCGCGCCTGTCACGAAGAAGATCGCCACCAGGACCATCGCCAGCACAATGACGGCAGCGGTCAGCCAGCCGGGCATGGACAGGTTCTTCACCAGATCAAACAGTGCGCCGTCGAAGTTCACGGACGGGGAACCACTGCTCATGTCCACGAGCCCGGGCTGGTTCGCCTTGTCGGCTTCCTGCTGGACATGGAAAGCCGTTCCGCCGAAGATTCCGAACCAGATGACGCTGACGATGCTCGGGACCAGGAGGACGCCTGTGACGAACTGGCGGATGGTGCGGCCACGGCTGATGCGGGCGATGAACATGCCCACAAAGGGCGTCCAGGAAACCCACCATGCCCAGTAGAAGATGGTCCAGCCGGACAACCACGTGCGGAGTGACTCGTCCCCCACCGCCTCGGTGCGGGAGGCCATCTCAGCCAGGTCCCGGGCGTAGTCCCCTACGGCTGCGGGGATGAGGTTGAGGATGAAAAGTGTGGGCCCGGCGACAAAAACTATGGCGGCAAGAACGACGGCCAGGACCATATTGATGTTGGAGAGCCACTGGATGCCGCGGCTGATTCCGGAAACCGCTGATGCAACGAAGCACGCAGTAAGGATGGCCACGATGGCCACCAACACGGGTGTGCCGACCTCGCCCATCCAGCCGTTGGAGCTCAGGCCGCTGCCGATCTGGAGTGCGCCGAGTCCGAGGGAAGCGGCGGTGCCGAAGAGTGTGGCAAAGATGGCGAGGATGTTGATGAACTTGCCTACGGGTCCTTCCACCGTCCTGATGCCGAACAAGGAGCTGAAAGCTGCGGAGATCAGCTGCCTGCGGCCCAACCGGTAGGTTCCGTAGGCCATGGCGATGCCAACTACCGCGTACATCGCCCACGGGTGCAGGGTCCAGTGGAAGATGGAGGTGGCCATGGCCGTTTGAATGGCCGCCGGGGTTCGCCCGTCAACCGTTCCGGGCGGTGGTGAGATGTAGTGGTAAAGGGGCTCGGCTACGCCGTAGAACATGAGGCCAATGCCCATGCCGGCGGCAAACATCATGGCCACCCAGGAGATTGTCCGGAACTCGGGCTTCTCCCCGTCCTTGCCGAGGGGGATGTTTCCCCATTTGCCGAGGGCCAGCCAGAGGACGAAAACAACAAACAACGAGGCCAGAACCATAAACAGCCAGCCCGTGTATTCCATCACCCAGTCCAGGGCAAGGGTTGAGGTAGCGGACAAGCTGTCCCGCCCAAGGAAACCCCAGGCCACGAAAGCCAGGGCGAGGACGCCGGTGATTCCGAAAGTGGTCTTGTCGAGGGTGAGTTTGCGGTTCCGCCGTTCGGCCACCGCCTGCTCCGCCTTCGACTGGCGGAGCTCCTGCATGATCTGCTCGGTGTCCTCCGACTCGGCGAGCGGATGGTGGGAGGCGGAAGGGGCCTCCGGTTCAACGTGGATGTCGCTGGTAATGCGGGTGTCGCTGTTCAATGCCATGAGCAAGTCCTTTTGTTCGGATTCATGGGCTGACGCTAGATGTGGCCGTCAACAGTCAGGCCGGGGGAAGGTTGGGAACTTCCGTTGATGCGGTGATCATGATGTCGCAGTCGATCACTGTTACTTCGTGGGAGCGGACCCGCAGCTTGGCCGGCGGCGCATCAACGCTTCCGGTGCGCAGGTTGAAACGGGAGGCGTGAAGCGGGCATGCCTTGCGCATGAAGTGACCTCTTCCTCAAGTGGGGGTCCGGAGCGTGCGATCCGCTAAGTTCCACATGGAACAACAGCAATCGCAATAAGCAACAGATTGCGGCCCAGTCAGGGTTCTTGTCAAGGGTTTTCCTTTGTATTGCAGCGCCGCAGCCTTTCATGACCGCACCCTTGAGAGTCAGCTGCCAGCCCGGCATGGCATCGAAGACACACGCCAAAGGGCGGCGTGCCGGTCCCGAGCGAGCGGTGCGGTCCGAGGCCGCCGGCGGGAGTCACACCTGAGCTGCCGCAGATTTCTGAGCTAGCGGAATTTTCCGGGGGTCAGCGCCCTCTGTAGCCCATCTTTGCGCTGATCTGCAGGCCGGCCTCTTTCAGCCCGGCAAGGAGGCCCGGTTCTTTTTCCGGGTCGAAGCGGAAGGCGGGGCCGGAGATGCTGACGGCACCGATCACGGCACCAAGGTGGTTGTAAACGGGCACAGCAGCCGCCGTCAGCCCGATTTCGAACTCCTCGCGCACCACCCCGTAGCCGGCGCGGGCGACGTCGATGAGCTGGGTTTCCAGCACTTTCCGGTCGGTGATGGTACGGGGAGTCCGGGCCGGCAACCCGGTCTCTTTCAGGATGCGGTCCCGCTCATCCGCCGGCAGTGCCGCCAGCAGGACTTTGCCGCTCGACGTCGCGTGCAGTGGTGTCAGGCTGCCCACCCAGTCGTACGTCGCAAGGGTGGACGGACCCATGGCCTGGTCCACGTTCACCGCGTAATTGGAGCGCAGGACGGCGAGGTTTACCGTCTCCTTGAACTGCTCGGCCAGGTTTTCCAGGATGGGCCGTGCTTCCCGGACCATGCTCAACCGCCCGGGGATGGAGCTGGCCAGCCGAAGGATGCCGAAGCCGAGCTGGTATTTTCCGCGATCGCTGTTCTGGTGGACCATTTCCCTGCTTACCAGCGAACCCAGCAGCCTTGAGACTGTGGACTTGTGGATCCCCATCTCCTCGGCAATATCGCTCACGCCGGCGTGGCCATCGCGCGCAAGGATCTCAAGGACCGCAAGGGCGCGGTCAACGGACTGGACGCCACCGTGCTGGCCGGTTTCCGCGTCGACGTCGGATTCGCGGTCATTGTTCGAAGCCATGATCCATACTCTCAAGTAGTTTGCGGCTTACGTACCCGCCACAAGGCCGTCTGCAGCGTCCTCCCGGTTGGGTTCACCGTTCCGATCCTATGGGGTCCACGGAAAAAGCAGAGGACGTTGCGCGCGGCCAGGCCGGACTGCAGTCCCCGCGAGCCCTTGCCGGCGTGGAGCTGCTCAGCTTGAGCCGCCGATCACCCGGTCCCGCCCGGCAAGCACACCGATCACGGCGAGCACCGCCATGATGCCCGCGGCGGCCAACAGTGGAAGCGTCCAGCCTCCGCTGACGTCGCGAAGCCCCCCGAACATCACCGGCCCCAAGGCAGCCAAACCGTAGCCGACGGATTGCGCCATGCCGGACAGTGACGCGGCCTGCGGGTAATTCACCGTCCTGAAGCTGAACAGCGACAGCGCGATGACAATGAGGCTCCCGCAACCGACCGCGCCGAGAAGAACCCACAGCACGATCAAGTCAGGCGCAAGAGCCAGCCCCAGGAAGGTCACGGTCATGAGCGCACCGCTGGCAAAGGAAACAAGCCGCTGATCCGAACCCCGGTGAAGGATTCGCCCCGCGGCAAGGCTGGCGAAAACGCTGATGAGCAGGAAAGCAGAGAGGTGGATGCCGGCAGTTGCCGGGGGCACCCCGCGGCTTTGTTCGATGGTGGGCAGCCATGCCATCAGGACATAGAACGCGATCGATTGGAGTCCCATGAAGATCGTCACCTGCCAGCCCAGGACTGAGGTCCAGGGCGAACGGTAGGCGAGCTTCGGGGTACTGGCGGGGTCCGTGCCGGACCTGTGCCTGCGCAGCCAGGGCAGGAGCACCGCCATGGCAATGAGAGCAAAGCCCACCCAGATTCCGAGGGCAAGCCGCCATCCCGCTGGTGATGTTTGTGCCACGGGAACGACGACGGCGGCCCCGATCGCCGCGAAGGCGGCCTGCGTGGCGGTGTAAGTTCCGGTGACCTGGCTGACTCTCGCCGGAAAGTCCCGCTTGAGGAGGGATGGCACCAGGACATTGAGAAATGCGATAGCCAAGCCGATTATGGCCGTGCCCGCCCAGATAAGGCCGGGCAGCGGCAAGGATCGAAGCACGATGCCCACGGCAAGGATCAGCAGGGACATCCACAGCGCCCGGTCCAGGCCCAGGCGGGAAGCGAACCCGGGCGCCACCGGTGAGAATACTGCGAAAGCAATGAGCGGAAGGCCGGTAAGGAATCCTGCTGCGGCATTGGATAGCTCAAGATCGTTGCTGATGTTGGAGAGCACGGACCCCACGCTGACAAAGGACACCCGAAGGTTAACTGCGATCAGCAGAACGCCGATGAAGGCGAAGCCGTATCTGACGGCGCGGTCCGGGGCGTTCCGGGTGGCAGCGGGCATAGTGCGTTCTTCCATCCTTTGGGGTCTCGAGCACCGGTGGGTTCAGCGGCGCAGCTACAGCACCTTGCGGATGGTCTTCTCAAAACTTGAGACGTGCTCCAACGCCAGCTTCGCCGCCAACTCCGCATCGCCGTCGGCCACTGCCTCAAGCAGCCGCACGTGTTCGGTGATGTGGCCCGCAACCGACGGAACCTTGTCCAGGACCAGGCACCAGATGCGCGTGGCCAGGTTGTCGTAACGGATGAGCGAGTCTTCAAGGTGGCGGTTGCCGGCGGCACGGTAGATCAGCCGGTGCACGGTGAGGTCGTACCGCATGAGTTCGCGCTTGTCGGCAGGTGTGGTGTCCATGCCCGCGATGGCTTCCGCCACAGACCGGATTTCCGCCCGCATCTCTGAGCTGGCGTTGACGGCGGCGCGGCGGGCGGCCAGTGGTTCCAACAGCTCCCGGATGTCCGAAACGTCTGCGAGCTCGGTGATGTCCACGATGGTGGCAAAGGTGCCGCGCCGTGGATATGAAACCACCAGGTGGTCCACCTCGAGCCGCTTGATTGCCTCGCGGACAGGGGTGCGGCCGAAGCCAAGTTCGGCAGCCAGTTGCCCGTCATTGATGGGTTCACCGGGCCGGATCTCGAGCATGATCAGTTTGTCGCGCAGCTGCCGGTAGGCGGCCTCCGCCTGGGACAACGCTTCGCCGTCAGCGGAAGGCATGGCTGGAAATGCGTGCAAAGCGACGCTCCGTTCTTCAGACTCAATGTCCGAGCCGCCAGCGGAAGCATGGTGCCACTTTGCTTCCTGCCCTTGACTCACTGTGATTCCGATCATACCATTGACCTCACACTGATATATCAGTCATTGCAACAGTGGTATTTCATAAGGAGCATCCGTGGTTGAGCAGTTGAACGAGCGACTTTCCGTAGTCGATCCCGAGGTCCAGCAGGCCATCGCCAATGAGCTGGGCCGCCAGCAGTCCACCCTGGAAATGATCGCCTCGGAGAATTTCGCCCCCTCCGCAGTCATGGAGGCGCAGGGCTCAGTCCTGACAAACAAGTACGCCGAGGGCTACCCCGGCAAGCGCTACTACGGCGGCTGCGAGCACGTTGATGTGATCGAGCAGCTGGCCATCGACCGGGTCAAGGCCCTGTTCGGCGCGGAATACGCCAACGTTCAGCCGCACTCCGGCGCGCAGGCCAACGCCGCCGCCATGTTCGCGCTGTTGAACCCGGGCGACACGATCATGGGCCTGAGCCTGGCCCACGGCGGGCACCTGACCCACGGCATGAAGATCAACTTTTCCGGCAAGCTGTACAACGTAGTGCCGTACCACGTGAGTGAATCCGACCTCCGGATCGATATGGCCGAGGTGGAAGCACTCGCCCTGGAACACCGGCCCAAGCTGATCGTGGCCGGCTGGTCCGCCTACTCCCGCCAGCTCGACTTCGCCGAGTTCCGCCGCATCGCCGACCTCGTAGGCGCCTACCTGATGGTGGACATGGCCCACTTCGCCGGCCTCGTGGCCGCCGGGCTGCACCCCAACCCGGTCCCCTACGCCGACGTGGTCACCACCACCACGCACAAAACCCTCGGCGGCCCGCGCGGCGGCGTCATCCTGGCCAAGGAGCAGTACGCCAAGAAGATCAACAGCGCCGTGTTCCCCGGCCAGCAGGGCGGCCCGCTGGAGCACGTGATCGCAGCCAAAGCCGTAGCCTTCAAGCTCGCCGGCTCCCCCGAGTTCAAGGAACGCCAGGAACGCGTCCTGCAGGGATCCAAGCTGCTGGCCGAACGCCTCCTCCAGGACGACGTCGCCGCGGCAGGCATCTCCGTGGTCAACGGCGGCACCGATGTGCACTTGATCCTGGTGGACCTCCGCAACTCCGAACTGGACGGACAGCAGGCCGAAGACGCCCTGCACCGGATCGGCATCACCGTGAACCGCAACGCCGTCCCGTTCGATCCCCGTCCGCCGATGGTGTCCTCCGGACTCCGGATCGGCACACCGGCGCTGGCCACCCGCGGCTTCGGCGCCACGGAATTCACCGAGGTTGCGGACATCATCGCGACGGCGCTGATCGCTGCGGCTGCGGACGGCACCGCCGGGGCCTCGCCCCTCAGCGACAGCACCGTCGTCGAACTCCGTGCCCGCGTCACGGCCCTGGCCGATAAGTTCCCCCTCTACCCCCACCTCAATGAAGGCACCGCGATCGCCGCCTTCGAATCAGACCTGATTGGAGCAGCCCAGTGAGCACCCAGCAGCTTCC
Organism: Pseudarthrobacter sp. DSP2-3-2b1; assembly: GCF_049895945.1. Classification (NCBI taxonomy): domain Bacteria; kingdom Bacillati; phylum Actinomycetota; class Actinomycetes; order Micrococcales; family Micrococcaceae; genus Pseudarthrobacter; species Pseudarthrobacter sp. DSP2-3-2b1. Next base: position 32,695 of record NZ_JAFCTI010000012.1, read on the forward strand.
CGAGCACCCGGAATTCCTCTGGCGCAACCCTGAGCCCAAATCCTCCTACGACGCCGTGATTGTGGGCGGCGGCGGGCACGGCCTGGCCACCGCGTACTTCCTGGCCAAGAACCACGGGATGACCAACATTGCCGTCCTGGAAAAGGGCTGGCTCGCCGGCGGCAACATGGCACGGAACACCACCATCATCCGTTCCAACTACCTCTGGGACGAGAGCGCGGCCATCTACGAGCACGCCCTCAAGCTCTGGGAAATCCTGCCTGAGGAACTCGAATACGACTTCCTCTTCAGCCAGCGCGGCGTCATGAACCTGGCCCACACCCTGGGTGACGTCCGTGAAAGCATGCGGCGAGTGGGTGCCAACAAGCTCAACGGCGTGGACGCTGAGTGGCTGGATCCGAAGCAGGTCAAGGAACTCTGCCCCATCCTGAACATCAGTGACAACATCCGCTACCCCGTGATGGGCGCCACCTACCAGCCGCGCGCAGGCATCGCCAAGCACGACCACGTTGCCTGGGCCTTCGCCCGCAAGTGCGACGAAATGGGCGTGGACATCATCCAGAACTGCGAAGTCACCGGATTCATCAAGGACGGCAACCGGGTCACCGGCGTCAAGACCAACCGCGGCACCATCAACACCGAAAAGGTGGGCCTCTGCGCTGCCGGACACAGTTCGGTCCTGGCCGAAATGGCCGGCTTTGAACTCCCCATCCAGTCCCACCCGCTCCAGGCCCTGGTCTCCGAGCTGCACGAACCGGTCCACCCCACGGTGGTCATGTCCAACCACGTGCACGTCTACGTTTCCCAGGCCCACAAGGGCGAACTGGTCATGGGCGCCGGCGTTGACTCCTACAACGGCTACGGCCAGCGCGGATCCTTCCACGTGATCGAGCACCAGATGGCAGCCGCCGTCGAGCTCTTCCCCATCTTTGCCCGGGCCCACGTGCTCCGGACCTGGGGCGGGATCGTGGATACCACCCTGGACGCCTCCCCGATCGTGGGCAACACCCCGGTGGAGAACATGTTCGTGAACTGCGGCTGGGGCACCGGCGGCTTCAAGGCCACCCCGGCTGCCGGCCTCACCTTCGCCCACAACATCGCCACCGGCACCCCGCACCAGCTGAACAAGCCGTTCGCGCTGGAACGCTTCGAAACCGGAGCCCTCATCGACGAACACGGCGCAGCCGCCGTCGCCCACTAGCCGCCGCCGCGGACCCTGCACACAGAGAAAGAAGACGCACATGCTGCTTATCGCATGCCCCAACTGCGGCTCGCGTGACGAGACCGAGTTCCACTACGGCGGCCAGGCCCACGTGCCGTACCCGGAAAACCCGAACGAGCTGGACGACAAGGAATGGGCCCGCTTCCTGTTCTACCGGGAAAACCCCAAGGGCATTTTCGCCGAGCGCTGGCTGCACAGCACCGGCTGCCGCCAGTGGTTCAACATGCTCCGCGACACCGTCACCTACGACATCCAGGCGATCTACCCGATGGGCACGCCCCGGCCTGACCTGACGGTCAAGGCCGCCCCCGAATCAGGCACTGCCAGCACCGCCGCTGACAGCACCACCACCGGGAACGCCGCACCCAGCATCTCCGGCACCAGCATCGCGCCGGCCGATTCGGCCTCCAGCAACGCAGCGCCAAGCACCACCGCCGCCAGCACCACCGCCCCGAAGGGAGCAACCAAGTGACTTCCCAGAACGCCCGCCTCGCCTCCGGCGGACGCATCGACCGCACCATCTCCTGGCGTTTCACCGTGGACGGCGAGGAATTCACGGGCCATCCCGGCGACACCCTCGCCTCTGCCCTGATTGCCAACGGCCGCATCAATGCCGGCAACTCGCTCTACGAGGACCGGCCCCGCGGCATCATGTCCGCCGGCGTCGAGGAATCCAACGCGATGGTCAAGATCTCCCCGCGCTTCCCCGGCGACGTGGCAGAGTCCATGCTCCCCGCCACCACCGTCACCCTGGTGGACGGCCTCAAGGCGGAACTGCTCAACGGCCTTGGCAAGCTCGACCCGGAGGACGACCGCGCCGAGTACGACAAGAAGTACGTCCACACCGACGTCCTGGTGATCGGCGGCGGCCCTGCCGGCCTCGCCGCAGCCCGCGAAGCTGTCCGCACCGGCGCCCGCGTCATCCTGATGGACGACCAACCGGAACTGGGCGGCTCCCTCCTCTCCGGCTCCACCGCCCCTGAACTGGCCGAAACCATCGAAGGCAAGCCCGCCCTGGAATGGGTGGCCGATGTGGAAGCCGAGCTGGTTTCCGGCGCCGAATCCACCGTCCTGAACAGGACCTCCGCCTTCGGTGCCTACGACGCCAACTACGTCATCGCCGTCCAGAACCGCACGGACCACCTGTCCAGCCCGGCCGCCCCCGGCGTGTCCCGGCAGCGCATCTGGCACGTCCGCGCCAAGCAGGTTGTCCTGGCTCCGGGCGCGCACGAACGGCCGCTGGTGTTCGAGAACAACGATCGCCCCGGCATCATCCTGGCCTCCGCCGTCCGCAGCTACCTCAACCGCTACGCAGTGGCCGCCGGGCAGCGCGTTGTCATCAGCACCACCAATGACAGCGCCTACGCCCTGGCCGCGGATCTCCGCGCCGCCGGCGTCAAGCTCGCCGCCGTCGTGGACGCCCGCCCGCAGCTCTCCGCAGTTGCTGCGGCCGCCGTCGAAGCCGGCATCCGCGTGCTGATCGGCAGCGCGGTGGCCAACACATCCTCCTCTGGAGAAGGCACAGTGGACGGCCGGCTGAACGCCGTCACCGTCCGCAGCATCAACGACGACGGCGAACTCACCTCCGGCGTCGAAGAGATCGCCTGCGATCTGCTGGCAGTTTCCGGTGGCTGGAGCCCGCTGGTGCACCTCCACTCCCAGCGCCAGGGCAAGCTGCGCTGGGACGACGAACTCGCCGCTTTCGTGCCGAGCACCGTGGTCCCTAACCAGCAGACCATCGGCTCCGGCCGCGGCAGCTTCGAACTCGCGGACGTCCTCGCCGAGGGAATCTCAGCCGGAGCAGCCGCCGCCATCGCCGCGGGCTTCGCGTCCGCCGTCGAGCCTTCCGCCTTTGGCGAGCCGAAGGCCTCAGCCCCGACCCGCCAGCTGTGGCTGGTTCCGGGCGAGCAGGGCACGCCGGATGACTGGCACCACCACTACGTGGACTTCCAGCGGGACCAGTCCGTGGCTGACGTCCTGCGGTCCACCGGCGCCGGCATGCGGTCCGTGGAGCACATCAAGCGCTACACCTCCATCAGCACCGCCAACGATCAGGGCAAGACCTCCGGCGTCAACGCGATCGGCGTCATTGCCGCAGCGCTCCGCACCGCAGGCGAAGCCTCCCGTGGCATCGGCGATATCGGCACCACCACCTACCGCGCACCGTTCACCCCGGTGGCATTCGCGGCACTGGCCGGACGCCAGCGCGGCGAACTGTTTGATCCCGCCCGCGTCACCTCGATCCACCCGTGGCACGTTGCCAAGGGCGCACTGTTCGAGGACGTTGGGCAGTGGAAGCGTCCCTGGTACTACCCGCAGGCCGGCGAGGACATGGACGCGGCAGTGCTACGCGAATGCGCCGCCGTCCGCGATTCCGTGGGCTTTATGGACGCCACCACGCTGGGCAAGATCGAAATCCGCGGCAAGGACGCCGGTGAGTTCCTCAACCGGATCTACACCAATGCGTTCAAGAAGCTCGCCCCGGGTTCTGCCCGCTACGGCGTGATGTGCATGGCTGACGGCATGATTTTCGACGACGGAGTGACCCTCCGCCTGGACGATGACCGCTACTTCATGACCACCACCACCGGCGGGGCCGCGAAGGTCCTGGACTGGCTGGAGGAATGGCTGCAGACCGAATGGCCTGAGCTGGACGTCCACTGCACCTCGGTGACCGAACAGTGGTCCACCATTGCCGTCGTCGGACCCAAATCCCGGGCGGTCCTCGCCAAGGTAGCCCCGGAACTCGCCAAAGACGGCGGACTGGAAGCAGAAAACTTCCCGTTCATGACCTTCCGCGAAACCACCCTCGCCTCCGGTGTGCAGGCCCGGGTCTGCCGGATCTCGTTCTCCGGCGAGCTGGCCTACGAGATCAACATCCCGTCCTGGTACGGGCTGAACACCTGGGAAGCCGTGGCCGCCGCAGGGGCCGAATTCAACATCACCCCCTACGGCACCGAAACCATGCACGTGCTCCGCGCCGAAAAGGGCTACCCGATCGTGGGTCAGGACACCGACGGCACCGTCACCCCGCAGGATGCCGGCATGGAATGGGTTGTCTCCAAGGCCAAGGACTTCATCGGCAAGCGCTCCTACGCCCGGGCCGACGCGCAGCGTGAAGACCGCAAGCACCTGGTCAGCGTGCTGCCCGTTGACGGCTCGTTCCGGCTCCCGGAAGGCACCCAGCTCGTGGAAAAGGGGATCCCCACCACCCCCGCCTACGGCCCGGTTCCCATGCAGGGCTTCGTGACCTCGAGCTACCACAGCGCCGCCCTGGGCCGCTCCTTTGGCCTGGCACTGATCAAGAACGGCCGCAACCGCATCGGCGAGACCCTCGTGGCCGCCGCCGGCGACCAGCTGCTTGACGTCGTTATCGCAGAAACCGTACTTTTTGACCCCGAAGGGACCCGCAAAGATGGCTAACACAGCAGCACTGACAGGCATCAATGGACTCCGGGACATCCGCCGCAGCCCCGCCTCCCACCTCGCCCCCGCCTTGGAAGCAGGCTCCGTCCCGGGCAAGGTCATCCTGGCCGAAGGCCCCTTCCAGACCATGGCCGGAATCCGCGTTGACCCCCGTTCCGAGGAAGCCTCCCGGATCGCAGCCGTAACCGGCGGCCTGCCCGCACGCTGCGGCGAGGTGACGGGAACGGACAGCATCAGCGTCCTCTGGCTCGGACCCTCCGAGTTCATGGCCGTGGCACCGGAAGAGGCCCACGATTCGCTGGGCGGCAACCTCATCAGCTCCCTCGTGGAGGCACTGGGCGACGCCCCGGGCCAGGTGGTGGACCTCTCCGCCAACCGCACCACGTTCGAACTCTCCGGCCCGCGCGCCCGCGCGGTCCTGGAAAAGGGCTGCGCCCTTGACCTGCACCCGCGCAGCTTCACTCCGGGAACCGCCCTGGCCACCGAGGTGGGCAACATCCCGGTGGTCCTGCAGAAGACCGGCGAGGAAAGCTTCCGGCTCTTCCCGCGGGCCTCGTTCGCGGACTTCCTGGGCCGCTGGCTGCTGGACGCCATGAGGGAATACGCGTCCCCCGAGGTTCCCTGATGGCGCTGAGCGCCCTGGACCTTTTCTCCGTTGGCATCGGGCCGTCGTCCTCACACACGGTGGGCCCGATGCGGGCGGCGAAGCAGTTCGCCGACGGCCTCAAGGGCGGCGGACTGCTTAGCTCAACCACACGGGTCCAGGCTGAACTGTTCGGTTCCCTCGGTGCCACCGGCCGGGGCCACGGTTCCGACAAGGCCGTGGTACTCGGACTCCAGGGCCTGGATCCGGAAACGGTGGACACCTCCACCGCTGACGATCAAGTGGCTGCCGCCGCGCTCGACGCCGAACTCCGGATCGGCGGGGACCACCGCGTGGACTTCAACTGGGACGAGGACGTGGTCCTGCACCGCCGCAAGTCGCTCCCGGCCCACCCCAACGGCATGACGTTCCGGGCACTGGACCACACCGGCGCCGTGCTCAGCGAACGGAGCTTCTACTCCATTGGGGGCGGCTTCGTTGTTGACGGCGACGCCGCGGGCGAGGACAAGGTGGTGGCCGATGACACCGTACTCCCCTACCCCTTCACCAGCGCGGACGAACTCCTGGCGATCTGCAAGCGCGAAGGCATGTCCATCTCCGACGTGATGCTCGCCAACGAGCTCATGTGGCACACGGAGGCAGAGCTTCGCGAGAAGCTCTTGAAGCTCTGGGCCGTCATGCGCGAATGCGTGGACAACGGCTGCGCCGCGGAAGGGATCCTTCCCGGCGGCCTGAACGTCAGGCGACGGGCGCCGTCGTTATTCCAGACCCTCACCGCGGACACCGGCGTGACCGATCCGCTGCGGGCGATGGAATGGGTGAACTTGTTCGCCCTCGCGGTGAATGAGGAGAACGCCGCCGGCGGGCGGATTGTCACCGCCCCCACCAACGGCGCGGCGGGGATCGTTCCCGCCGTCCTGCACTACTACGTCAAGTTTGTTCCCGGAGCGGACGACGACGGTGTGGTGCGTTTCCTGCTGGCCGCGGCCGCCGTCGGGATACTTTTCAAGATCAACGCCTCCATCTCCGGCGCGGAAGTGGGCTGCCAGGGCGAAGTGGGCTCTGCCTGCTCCATGGCCGCCGCAGGGCTCTGCGAAGTCCTCGGCGGCACGCCCGAGCAGGTGGAGAACGCCGCCGAAGTGGGCATTGAACACAACCTCGGGCTGACCTGCGATCCCGTGGGCGGCCTGGTGCAGATCCCGTGCATCGAACGGAACGCCATTGCCAGCGTGAAAGCCATCAATGCGGCGCGGCTGTCCCTGCACGGGGACGGCAGCCACAAGGTATCGCTGGACAAAGCCATCAAAACCATGCGTGAAACAGGAGCGGACATGAAGACCAAATACAAGGAGACGTCCCGCGGGGGCCTCGCCGTGAATGTGATCGAGTGCTGAGCCATGACTACCATTCAGACTGAAACCTCCCTTTCCGGCCAGCCGGTGACCACCGTTGAGCACGTCCTGACTCTGGACTGCAGCGAGTCCCCGGGCATCGTCCACGCCGTCTCCGGCTTCCTGCTCGAGCACGGCTGCGACATCCTGGACAGCAAGCAGTTCGGCGAGCGCTCCGAAGGCCACTTCTTTATGCGCGTGCACTTCACATCCGACGGCGACGCCTCCACGGCGGATACGCTGCGGGCCGCTTTCGGCCCGGTAGCCGAACGCTTCGGGATGCGCTGGCGGCTCGAGCCGCACGGCTCCAAGCGCAAGGTGCTGATCATGGTGTCCAAGTTCGGGCACTGCCTCAACGACCTGCTGTTCCGCGCCAGGATCGGCGAACTGCCCGTGGACATCGTGGCCGTGGTCTCGAACCACACAGACCACCAGACCCTCGTGGAGTGGCACGGGATCCCGTTCTTCCACGTACCGGTCACCGCGGCCACCAAGCCTGCCGCGGAGGCGCGGCTGCTGGAACTTGTGGACGAGTACAACGTGGAACTGGTGGTCCTTGCCCGCTACATGCAGGTGCTCAGCGACGGACTGACCCGCAAGCTGGACGGGCGGGCCATCAACATCCACCACTCGTTCCTGCCCAGCTTCAAGGGCGCGAAGCCGTATCACCAGGCCTACGCCCGCGGCGTCAAAACCGTCGGTGCCACCGCGCACTACGTCAACGGCGAACTGGACGAGGGCCCGATCATCTCCCAGCAGGTGGTGGAAGTTGACCACACCTACGGACCGGACGATCTGGTGGCCGCCGGCCGGGACACCGAGTGCAAGGCCCTGTCCAACGCGGTCCGCTGGCACTGCGAAGGCCGCGTGATCCTCCTGGGCAACAGGACGGTGGTCCTCAAGTAACCCCCGTCTCCCTCCCCCTCCCCCTCCCCACCCCCTCCCCTCCCACAGGACGCTCTCTCACTAGATGTGGGTTTTCCGGCGATCCTCTCTCACTAAATGTGGGTTTTGGCGTGACGCTCTCTCACTGTGGTGAGGGGGCGTCACGGCTTTAATGGCCATCTTGATTCGGTCCGCAGTTTTCCTTGGCAGCTCAACCGCTTCAGGCAAAACCCGCAGCTTGGGGGTGGTCAAGCCAGCCGTTGCGCAGCGCGCGTTTGATCCTGGTGACGGCACGCTGAAAATCGTCCGCGAGATCGCTCTTGTCGAAAACAAGGACCGTCCAGCCGGCCGCTTCGAACGCCTTGTCCCGTCTCCGGTCGCTGTGGATCTGAGCGTCACCAAGGTGATGTCCGCCGTCGTACTGGATCGCCAGCCGCCGGTGGCGGTAACCGAGATCGGCCGACGGCGACCGGGCGTCTCCGGCGCGGAGCGTCACCTGAAGTTCGGGCTCCGGGAGCCCGGCGTCGACGATTGCCAGGCGGAGCAGTGACTCGGGGGCAGAATCGGCACCCACCCGCATCAGGTCCAGGGCTTCCCGCGCCCGGACGATGCCCTGCAAATTCGGGTGGCGGCCGATCAGCATACTCAGCCCCGCCACCGTGTCGTAGGGCTGTGTCCTTCCCTCGAAATCAACCCTCGGGATGCGGATCAGTTCATCTCCCATGCTGACGAGGCCGTTGAGCGGCAGTATTCGTGCCAAATCGAGCCACGTCCGGGACCGTGTACTCATGCGGATACCGTCGATCAGCTCGATCTCGTCCTCGAGGGTGAAAACAGTGTGGCCCACCACGCCCTTCCGCCGGACGGACGGCAGCGAACGGGGCTTGCTCAGATGGAGCTCCGTGGAATCCGCAAGCCAAGGGGGCAGCGGCTGGCGTCGAAGCCGTGCAGCGGTGACGTGCGAAATCCAGGCTCCGGGTGATGCAGCCGAGAGAGCCCTGGCGGCGCCTTCCAGGTCGAAGTCCCAGTCCGCGGGGCGATAGAGCCCGCGGCCCACGTTGACTACATCCTTCCGGCGGAGCCGGTTCAAGGTGACGCCTGCGCTCAGAGCCGAACCGAAGGTGAACGGAGCCGTGGACAACGGCTCGGGCAGAAAATCTTGCTTTCGCATGCTGGCATTGTGACGCGTAACGGCAGGACGCTGCAGAAGTTATCCACAGGCTGTTGGTTCCGCTGCGGCCAGTGAGAGAGCGTTCGGCAAAAATCCACATTAAGTGAGAGAGGATCGCCCAGGAATCTGCGTTAAGTGAGAGAGCGTCGGGAGGGTGGGGCGTCGGGGGGGGGGGGGAGCGGCTAGGTCTGGGTGAGGAGGGTTGTTGCCAGACGGGGCGTGAGGCGGGTGGCGAGGTGCAGCGCCGCAAGGCGGCCTGTTCCGCGGGGGTCGCCGCCGCAGAGTGAGAAGATCCGCTGCAGACGCTGGTGCATGGATTGGCGTTCCAGATGCAGCTCCCGCGCTGCCTGGGCCGTGTTGCAGCCTGAATCCAGCCAGACCCTCAACGTCTCCACCAGCAGGGACCTGCGCTGGGCATCGTAGTCGAGGATCGCACCCAACTGCTGGCGGACGAAATCCGTGCGGAGTCCTTCGTCCAGGGAGTGGAAGGCGAGCCGTTCCACGGCGAAGGCCTCGGCGTCGAGGGCCGCACCTGACTGTCCGTGCCCCGCACGGCCCGGATCGCCGTCGGCCGCAAGATCCAAAGTAAGCCGGGCTTCCGTCAGGGACCACGGCGCAACAGAAATTCCCGAAGCGACAGGTCCCACCGCACCCACAATCCCTGCCGCGAAGGCGATGGACTGCAGCCCTGCAACAATGGCGTTCCGGTCATCCTGAAGGCTGTCAGGATGCAGGACCGCCAGGGCCAGCAGCTCGGCGTTGTCCGCGTAGCTGACGCTGTGCCGGGCCACACGGTCCAGGAGATGGTCCACATTTGTGCGGGTCTGCCGTGAACCGGCGGAGCGGACAACAACGGCTACCAGGTGGGCCTGGGCCGCGATCCCGGCAGCAGGTGCGAGCTGCTGGAGGCGCCAACTTTGCGTTCCTGAGTCAATTGCACGGATGAGCGCCGCGCCGGCCATTTCCTTGAGGCCGGGAGGCATCCGCTGCAGCAGGGCCAGGGCCAGGATATCCACCGAACGGGACCCGGCGATCCTGGCCAGGTTTATATCGGCGTCGCCGCGGACGTAGAGGGTGAGCCGTGCCGACGGAATGCCTCGGACAGAAACGTCAACGTGGATCTCGCGGACAGGATCCGGCCCGGCCTCGGCAGAGGCTGCAGGTTCGGATTCTTCAGTGTGCCCAGCCGGCAGGGCGCTGGCGAGGGTGACCCCCGCGTTGGTTGTCAGGACCACTTCCGAACCGGTGGCATCAGCAAGCACGGTCAGGACCCGGTCGAGGCTGCCGCCGTGGGCCAGCTCCACCGCCATCGCGTGGCTTGCCTGGTCGGCCTGCTGCAACTGGCCGGCGGATTCGCTCACCAGCAGCGAGTTGATCGCCTCCATCACCCCCACAAAAGGCACCCGCTTGCGTAGCTCCACCAAGGGAAGGCCGGCGGATTCAGCTGCGGCAATCATCGACGACGGGATGGAGGGCAGTGCCGCGCCTGTCTCAATGGCCAGCGCAGCCACGCCATGTTCAGACAGTTCCCAGATGTAGCCGGTGCGCCGTTTGTCGCTGGCCGCCGCGAGTGCCTGGCCGCCGGTCAGGAGCAGTTCGCCGCCGCTAAGCAAGGGGGCGATGTCCAGGACCTCACTGGAGTGGATCCAGCGAAGCTGGGTTTCGGCCGCCACCGCAGCTGCCGCGCGGATCACGGGATCAGCCGGGGTAAGGGTGGAATGTTCCAAAACATCCAGCAGGCGGATAGACATGACACTCCGTCAATTGGAAGGGAGGATTTAGATACACATCATATATGGTGCATGTGCGCTGGGCCACTTAAAGTTGAGTAATCCCCATCCCCTCAACGAAGAGGCCACCCATGCAACAACACAACTCCACCGCAGGAGCAGCCCAGCAGCCTGATGAAGACTGCGAAGCCTGGCTCCAGCCCATTCCGGAGTCCCAGCGCACGCACAAGGTTTCAGGACAGTTCTGGATCTGGGCCGGTGCCAACCTCGCGCCCATCAACTGGGTGCTCGGTGCCCTGGGAATCCACCTGGGGTTGGGTTTCGCAGACACCGTCATCGTGCTTGTCCTGGGCAACCTGATCGGCATGCTGCTTTTTGGCTGCTTCGTCCTGCTGGGCCAGAAGACGGGTGCCACCGGCATGGTTCTGGCCCGCGCAGCCTTCGGCCGCCGCGGCAACTACCTGCCGGCCTCCATCCAGGCGCTCCTGGTGATCGGCTGGTGCGCAGTCAACACCTGGATCATCCTGGACCTGGTCATGGCGCTGTTCGGCACCCTCGGCTGGGTTGATCCTGAGGCGCAGAACTACGGCTGGAAGATCGGCGTGGCCACGGCCATCATGGCGGCCCAGGTTGCCATCGCCTGGTTCGGCTACAAGGCCATCGCCGCCTTCGAGAAGTGGACCGTCCCGCCCACCATCATCATCCTCGCCGTGATGTCAGCGGTGGCCTGGTTCGGCATGAAGATCAACTGGTCCTACGCGGGCCCTGCCGGTAACATCCTGGAAGGCTCGGAGCGGATCGCGGCCATGAGCGCTGTGATGACCGCCATCGGCATCGGCTGGGGCATCACCTGGTTCACCTACGCCGCCGATTACTCCCGGTTTGTCAGTACCGAAGTCCCCAAAAAGAAGGTCTACCTGGCCTCGGTCCTGGGCCAGTTCATCCCCGTCGTATGGCTGGGCATCCTGGGCGCAAGCCTGGCCACCAACAGCGGTGAAGTGGACCCGGGCAAGCTCATCGTCCAGAACTTCGGCGTGCTCGCCCTGCCTGTCCTGCTGATGGTGCTCCACGGCCCCATCGCAACGAACATCCTGAACATCTACACCTTCTCCGTGGCCACCCAGTCGCTGGACATCACCATCAGCCGCCGCAAGCTCAACCTGTTCGTGGGCGTCTTCTCCCTCATCGCCGTCATCTTCTTCATCTTTCAGGAAGACTTCGCAGCAGTTCTGGATGCCTGGCTCATCGGCCTGGTTGCCTGGGTTGCCGCGTGGGGCGGAGTCATGCTGGTCCACTACTTCTGGATCGACAAGAAGTGGCCGGGCAACCCGGAGCGGCTGTTCGACGCAGTAGGCACCAAGCGCCTCCCCGGCGTCAACTGGGCCGGTGTGACCTCCCTCTTGGTGGGCATCTTCGCCACGTGGCTGTTCATGTACGGACTGGTTCCGGCAATGCAGGGCCCCATCGCCGTGGCCCTGGGCGGCTGGGACCTGTCATGGCTCGCAGGCGGCGTAGCCAGCGCCACCTGCTACGCAATCATGGGCCCGAGGGTACACCGCAAGTACCTGGACTCCGCTTTGCCGGCCGCAACCGTTGCGCAGGCCACTGCTGACCTCCGCTTTGAAACCCGGCCCAGCACCCCGGCCGGATTCTAGATAAAAGGAACCCTGACATGACCACCGCAGCATTTCCGGACTCCGCCCACCCCATCACCTGGCCCGAGGGCAAGCAGGCAGCCGCCTCCTTCACCTTCGACGTCGACGCCGAATCCTGCACCATCGCGCACGATCCGAAGAGCACGCGCCGGATGTCCCTCATGACCCACCAGTCCTACGGGCCCAAGGTTGCCGTGCCGCGGCTCCTGCAGATCCTGCAGCGCCAGGACATCCGTGCCACGTTCTTCGTCCCCGGTTTCACCGCCGAGTGCTACCCGGACACGGTCCGCCGGATTGTGGACGCCGGGCACGAGGTGGCGCACCACGGCTACCTGCACGAGCCGATGCAGGGCATCGACGCCGAGACGGAGTCCCGGTACATCGACCGGGGACTGGAGGCACTTGCCAAGGCCGCCGGCGTCGAGCCTGTCGGCTACCGGGCACCGTGGTGGGAACTGAACTGGCACTCCGCCGCGCTGCTCGCGGACCGCGGCTTCCTCTACGATTCGAGCCTGCTCGACGGCGACGCCCCCTACCGCTTCAGCGTCGCCCCGGGTGACAGCCGGGACATCGTGGAGATCCCGGTGGACTGGGCACTGGATGACTGGGAGCAGTACGCGTTCTACCCCGGCGTGACCGGCAGCGGCGTCATCGAGAGCCCCGCCAAGGTGCTGGAGATGTGGACTCTTGAAGCCGAGGCACACCATGCCCAGGGAAGCTGCTTCGTCCTGACCAACCACCCGTTCATCTCCGGGCGGCCCTCCAAGGCGGTGGCCCTGGAAAAGCTGATCGAACGGGTCAAGTCCATGGACGGCATGTGGGTCACCACCATGGAGGAGATCGCCGAGCACACGCGCAAGACTGTCCAGGAGATCCACACCCACGCCCGGATCGAGGTCCCGTCCTTCCCGGATACGGGCGCACGATTCACGCCAGCGGAGGTTCTGCAGACGAAACCGACCGCCAGCTTGGGCTGAGCAGATCAGACACGACAACTCCCGCCGGTTCGTTCCGGCGGGAGTTTTCCTGTTTCCGGCTGGGGACCTCGCGGGGCGGTTAGGCTCAGGAGAGTCAGTCCCCGAAGAGGAGAGCGCACCGATGACCAGCATCACGGAACCGGGCCCGACGTCGGCCGTTACGGGCGGGAAGTGGCGCGCCCCTGCCAGTGCATCCCATCTCTCCGGTCTTGTGACCGCCTCCGCCGGGCGTCCCACCCAGGCCTCGCATGCTCCGTTCGACGGCAGCCTGCTGGGGAACGTGCCGGTGTGCACCGCGGACGACGTCGATGCAGCAGTCGCCGGCGCCCGCTCGGCACAGCGGTTGTGGGCCGCCGCACCCCTGAAGGAACGCCGTGCGGTGATCCGGCGGTTCCGTGGGCTGCTCTTCGAGCGGGAGCCGGAGATCCTGGACATGGTGCAGGCCGAGAGCGGCAAGTCGAGGCTGGGCGCCTTCGAGGAGCTGGCTGACGTGGCCCTGACCGCCGGCTATTACGGGCGCAACGCAGAAAGGTACCTCCGGCCCGCCCGCCGCAAGGGTGCCGCACCCATCCTCACCAGAACCGTGGAGCACCGCCTCCCAAGGGGCGTTGTGGGGATCATCAGCCCCTGGAACTATCCGTTGACCCTTGCCCTTTCGGACGCCCTCCCCGCACTCCTTGCAGGAAACGGAGTAGTCCTCAAACCCGATTCCCAGACACCTTTTACAGCGTTGCTGGCCCTGAAGCTGTTGCGGGAGGCCGGGCTTCCACAGGACCTCTTCCAGATCGTCACCGGGCCGGGGCCTTTGCTGGGGTCAGCCCTCATCGCCGGCGTGGACTTCCTGATGTTCACCGGATCCTCCGCCACGGGAAAGACTGTGGCCAAGCAATGCGCGGAGCGGCTCATAGGGTACTCGGCCGAGCTCGGCGGGAAGAATCCCATGCTGGTTCTGGCCGACGCGGACATCACCAGGACCGCCCGGGGTGCAAGGCAGGCCTGTTTTTCCAACACCGGCCAACTGTGTGTGAGCATCGAGCGGATCTACGTTCATGATGCCGTTTTCGATGCTTTCCTGGCGGCCTTTACGGCCCAGGTGAAGACGATGCGCATCGGCCCGGGCACCGGCTGGGACATCGACATGGGATCGCTGACCGGCCGTCGGCAGCTCGAAAGGGTGAGCTCGCACGTCCAGGACGCCCTGGCCAAGGGGGCCCGGCTGGTGACCGGCGGGCAAGGCCGGCCGGATCTCGGTCCTTTGTTCTACGAACCCACCATCCTCACCGACGTAACCGAGGACATGCTCGTGGCAGGGGAGGAAACGTTTGGCCCCGTCGTCGCCGTTTATCGTGTGGGGGACGACGCAGAGGCGGTGGCCAGGGCCAACCACTCCCCCTACGGACTCAATGCCAGCGTCTGGTCAGCCCGGCACGGCGAAGCCGTTGGCCGCCGCCTGCTGGCAGGAACGGTCAACATCAATGACGGGTATGCGGCAGCCTGGGCTTCCCATGATGCGCCGATGGGCGGGATGAAGGACTCGGGGGTGGGGCGGCGTCATGGCCGGGAAGGCATCCTGAAGTACACCGAGGCCCAAACGGTTGCCGTGCAGCGGCTGTTCCCGGTGGGCCCTCCTCCCGGGGTGACCAATGAGATGTTCGCGCGGTTGACCAGGGGCGCAATCAGGGCCATGAACTGGTTCCCCTGAGAAGGCGGCGTTTCAGAGATCGTCTTCGGGCCGGGCGGCGAGTATCCGGTTGGCTCTGACCTGCAGGATGCCGAGGGACTCCTGAATCAGGGGCGATGCCAGGCTGCCTTTGCGCACGGCGGCGACAATGCGGCGCGCGGGTTTCCCTCTGCCGGTAATGCGCAATCTGATCACGTTTTCGGCACTATGCAGGGGTGCCAGGCGCGGCAGCAGGCCAACGCCCAGCCCTGCACCAACGAAGGCGATCTGCGTCTCCCATTCAACGGCTTCATGGGCAATCCGCGGCGTCACCCCGACCGCTGTAAAAGCCGCAGTGAACAGGGCGTGGTAGGTGGATCCGGCGGCCTCGGTGATCCAGGGTTCCGACGCCAGCTCTTCGAGCGTCACCGTTTCCCGCGATGCGAACGGATGATCGGCAGGAATGATCACGTCGAGGGGGTCGTCGAGCAGGACGGTCTGTTCGAAGCGCGGATCGTCCTCCACATAGGTTTCGGATTGCATCGCGACGACGACCGCGAGGTCGATTCGCTCGGCAACCAACAGATCGAAGCAGCGGGCCGGGTTGGCCTCGAGTACCTGCACCTCCAGCATGGGGCGTGTTGAGCGCAGGGTGGCGGCCAGCGGCGCGAGCAATTGGGCGGCCGCCGTGGAGAATCCGCCAAGACCAAAACGGGACTGGACCTGATCGCCGGCCTCCATGGCCGCGGCGCGCAGGCTCTCCCACTCCGCAACGAGGGCGTCCGAGCCCGCCACGAGAAAGCGGCCCGTGGCGGTCAGCCGCACGCCCCGGCCGTCCTTCGTCAACAGCTGCATTCCAAGCACGCGCTGGAGCTCCCGCAGTTGCGCGGAGACGGCGGAGGGGGAATAACCCGTGAGTTCCGCGGTGGCGCCAACGGTGCCGCACCGGGCAAACACCCGGAGCGTGATGAGCCGTGGATCGATCATGCACCTATTGTGCATGGTTCTCTCCTGAATCTTGCGCTTTTGTTGCAGATCGATGGTCTCTAATCTCATGACTAAGAGGTCTTTGACAACGCCGGTTTGCATCCGCCAACCCGTGGTCTCCGCGGATCCCACACTTTCTACCGCAGCCCTTCCGGGAGGAAACCCATGTCTGCTCCAGTGAACGCACCCCTCAAATCACGCGGCAAACTCGCTTCATCATTGCCGGCAGAGCAACTGGCGGAGATCAACGAGCTGTTCGATTTCCGGCGCCCGGGCTATTCCCTCGATGCCCCCTTCTACACCGATCCGGCCATCTTCACCATCGACATGCAGGCAATTTTTGGCCAGCACTGGATCTTTGCGGCCAGCACTGCCGAGCTTCCGGAACCGGGCGACTACGTCACCGTCGACTACGGGCCCTACTCCCTGATCGTGCTGCGAAACGACGACGGCGGCGTCAACGTCCTGCACAACGTGTGCCGCCACCGCGGCGCCCGTGTCCTCACCGAACCCGCAGGGACAACGGGAAACCTGGTATGCGGCTACCACTCCTGGACCTACTCCCCCGAGGGCAATCTGATCCATGCCTCGGCACCGGGGGAAACGAAATTCGACAGGGGCTGCTTCGGCCTCAAGCGTGCCCACAGCCGCGTGTTCGCAGGACTGATCTTTGTCTGCATTGCCGAAGATCCACCCACGGATTTCGACGAAACCGGTAAGATTTTCGAGCCTTACCTGGCGCCCCACGATCTGGCGAAGACGAAAATCGCCTACCAGCAGAACATCATCGAGGAGGGCAACTGGAAGCTCGTCATGGAGAACAACCGTGAGTGCTACCACTGCGACGGCCACCCGGAACTCGCCTGCTCCCTGTTTCCCACCTGGGGCCTGACGGAGGGCCTGGTCCCGGCCCATCTCGAGGAGGTGTGGGACCGTAACAAAGAAGCCCAGTCCTCCCTTGAGGAGCGTTGCCGCCGCTATGGCCTTCCCTATGAGGTCTTCGAGGAGCTCGACACCCGCGTAGCGGGTATCCGCATCTCACGGGAGCCGCTCGACGGTGACGGCGAATCGTTCTCGCCCGATGGGCACAGGCTCTCCAAGAAGCTGCTCGGCGACTTGCCGGACTTCCGCCTTGGCCGCTGCTCGATGCACCTGCAGCCCAACAGCTGGTTCCATTTCCTCGGGGACCACGTCATCACCTTCGCCGTCTTCCCCGTCAACGAACACCAGACCCTGGTACGCACCACGTGGCTGGTGGCTGACGACGCCCAGGAAGGCGTTGACTACGATCTGGAGAAACTCACCTACACCTGGAAGCAGACCAATCTGCAGGATAAGGCTTTCGTGGAGTTGTGCCAGAAGGGTGCCGGCAGCCCCGCTTACGAGCCCGGCCCTTACATGAAGAGCGAATACCAGGTGGAGGCGTTCATCAACTGGTACGTGCAGCGTGTACAGGAGCACTTGGCATGATCGAAGTCCGCACCGTCACGGCAACCCAGGAACCGCAGCGCATCCGCGGTCTTGAGATGCCGTGGAACAGGGTGATGGCCAGCACCGGGGGCCCCGCCGGCGCTGCCCGCGCGTTGGGTCCCTGGCATCCGCAGGAGTTCATGGCCGAATGTGTGGAGACCGTTCCCGAGGCCGGCGGCATGATGACCTTTGTGTTCCGCCGCTCCGATGGTGCGCCCCTGGCGTTCCGTCCGGGCCAGTACGTAAACGTTGCCTTTCCCGTCAACGGCGAGAACCAGGAGGCGGTGGACCGCAGCTACTCGCTGTCCAGTTCGCCCACCCAGCCGTGGACCTTCAACATCACAGTCAAGAGCGACCCCACGGGCCTGGTCTCACCGTGGGTGCACGGGAACGTCAGGCCCGGCACGGTCCTCGAGATGCTCGGACCGGTGGGGGCATTCCACCTGCCCGACGCCGACCGGCGGGCTCGGTATCTCTTGCTTGCCGCCGGGGCAGGCATCACCCCCATCATGTCGATGGTGCGCACCATCCACTCCCTGCCCGGACAGGCCGATGTGGTGGTGCTCTACCACGGAGCAGCAGCCGGAGACTTTGCGTTCCACCAGGAGTTGGCCTATATCGCCTCCGTTGACTCGCGCGTCAAAGTCTTCTACTCCCTGGGAGACCGCAGCCAACCTGAAGGGTGGGAAGGGCTCACCGGAAGGCTGACGGCGGCCATGCTCGAGGAGGTGGCCCCCGATGCCAACGGCCGCCAGGTCTATGCCTGCGGCCCCGAGGGCTACCTGAACACCGCCACCGGGCTCCTCGAGAAGGTGGGCGTCGACGACACCTCCATCCACATGGAGTTCTTCTCGGGAGACCGCCAGACGCTCCTTGAATACCAGGCGGAGCTCGCGCTTGCCGTGGACATCGCGGAGGAAATCGCCGAAGAGATCGCCGATTCCGCCGAGGACTACTACGAAAGCCAGCCCACCGCGTTCGGGCTCTACGAGCCCGGCTATGATGCCGAGGGAACCCTGAAGGCCACGGGGCTGCCGTTGGAAACCGCCGACGAGGATGCGCCCTGTCCCGAAGCCCCCGACGGCGGTCCGGACCTGAGACCGGACACCGGGGCCCCAGATGCCTCGGCCTTCGACACGGTGGGAACGGGAAGCCTCACCCTGTCCTTCATGCGCACCGGCATCAATGTGCGTATAGACCCTACAGAACACATCCTTGGGGTGGCCCAGCGCGCGGGCGTCAGGATCGGTGCGAACTGCAAAGAAGGCATGTGCGGCTCCTGCAAGGTGGTCAAGCTTTCCGGGGAGGTCGAGATGAACCACCAGGGCGGGATCCGGGCACGGGAAATTGATGCAGGCAAGTTCCTGCCCTGCTGCTCCACCGCGCGGAGCGACTTGGTGATCGACGCCTAGCCGCTTGCAGCCGTCCTGCCCGGACAGCGCAAAGCTGACCCAACTTGCATCACGGAACCATCACCAAACCCAGAGGAGCCATTCAATGTCAGGTAACAAAGCCGTTGCATACAAGGCGCCGGGAATCGTGGAAATCATCGATACCCCCTATCCCACCTTTGAACTGCAGGCCGGCCCCGGGGTCAACCCCGTCAATGTCGGCCGGAAGGTCCCGCACGGTGTCATCCTGCGCACCGTCAGCACCAACATCTGCGGTTCGGACCAGCACATGGTCCGTGGCCGCACCACCGCCCCGGCTGGCCTGGTCCTGGGACACGAAATCACCGGGGAAGTCATCGAGACCGGGCCCGACGTCGAGTTCATCAAGGTCGGGGACATCGTTTCGGTCCCCTTCAACATCTCCTGCGGGCGCTGCCGGAACTGCAAGGAGGGCAAGACCGGTATCTGCCTGAACGTGAACCCGGACCGGCCCGGGTCCGCCTACGGCTACGTGGACATGGGCGGCTGGGTCGGCGGCCAGGCCGAATACGTCCTGGTTCCTTACGCAGACTGGAACCTGCTGAAGTTCCCGGACCGGGACCAGGCCCTGGAAAAGATCATGGACCTGACCATGCTCTCGGACATCCTCCCCACCGGCTTCCACGGGGCCGTCACGGCAGGGGTCGGCGTCGGATCCACCGTCTATGTTGCCGGCGCCGGTCCCGTGGGGCTTGCCGCGGCGGCCAGCGCCCAACTGCTGGGGGCCGCGGTGGTCATTGTGGGGGATCTCAATGAGGATCGCTTGGCCCAGGCCCGGTCCTTTGGCTGCGAAACCGTCAATGTGGCCAACGGCGACCCGGCCGACCAGATCGAGCAGCTTCTCGGCGTCCGGGAGGTCGATGCCGGCATCGACGCAGTCGGCTTCGAAGCCCGTGGACACGGACACGGCGCCGGAGCCCAGGAGGCGCCGGCCACCGTGCTCAATTCGCTGATGGACCTCACCGCCGCCGGTGGGTCGGTGGGCATTCCCGGACTCTATGTCACCGGGGATCCGGGTGCCGCGGACGTAGCGGCCCAGAAGGGCAGCCTGTCCCTGTCGCTGGGTACCGGGTGGGCGAAGTCCCTCTCCTTCACCACCGGCCAGTGCCCGGTGATGAAGTACAACCGGCAGCTGATGATGGCAATCCTGCATGACAGGATCCACATCGCCAAAGCGGTCAACGCCGCGGCAATCCCGCTTCAGGACGCCCCGCGGGGGTACGCCGAATTTGATGCCGGAGCGGCCACAAAGTATGTCCTGGACCCGAACGGCTACCTCAGCAACTAGCACCGTTCCCTGGGGGATGGCGGGCAACGCCGGGTCCGTCGGGCATGGTGTTGACGGCGCCGCACCCTGACGGCCGCGGCGGCGCTGTCACACCCTCGCCGTAAGCTGGGACCATGCCGAGTAACTGGGACA
This sequence comes from Pseudarthrobacter sp. DSP2-3-2b1, assembly GCF_049895945.1. Classification (NCBI taxonomy): domain Bacteria; kingdom Bacillati; phylum Actinomycetota; class Actinomycetes; order Micrococcales; family Micrococcaceae; genus Pseudarthrobacter; species Pseudarthrobacter sp. DSP2-3-2b1. The sequence continues at coordinate 52,723 of NZ_JAFCTI010000012.1, forward strand.
GCCTGGACGTGAGCCAGCGTGAATCCGTGCAGGAGAACGTTGAGATCTACGAGCGCGTCCGGCCTGCCCTGAAGCTGGTCACCCGCGATGTCCTGCACATCCTCCGGGGCATGCTCAAGGACACCGAGGTCACGCCGCTGTTTGTCACCGGGCGCACCAAATCCGTGGAGTCGTTCCGCGAGAAGATCTCCCGGATCGAGGAGCCGCTGGAGCCCGGCGGGCCGCCGGTGTTGAAGTTCCCGGACCCGTTCCGCACGCTCAATGACATGGTGGGTGTACGCGTCATCACCAAGCTGCCCACGGAGAATGCCCTGGTGGCCAACATCATCAAACGCCAGCGCCAGGTGTTCGACTGCCGCGGAGACAGGGAAAAGGACATCGGCTCCATCGAGTCCGGCACCTACGGCTACTCCAGCCGGCACCTCATCCTGCGCACCATCCAGAATGAGGCCGTCAAGGAGTACCAGTCGGTCTTCAACCCTGACGTCCAGCCCAACGGCAGCTATTTCTTCGAGTGCCAGATCCGCACGGTCTTCGCGCACGCGTGGAGCGAGATCGAACACGACATCCGCTTCAAAGCCGAGGACCCGCGCGCCTGGACCCCGCATTTCGACCGCCAGTTCACCGCCACCGCGGCCATGCTGGAGACAGTCGAAGGCGCATTCGCGGACCTGCACGAACGCTACGAGGAAGTCCGCAGCTACTGGGACATGGAGGGCGAGGGCGCCGCGCAACTCACCCCCAACCGGATCCGCGATGTCTGGCGCACGCTGCTGCCGCACGTGGACCGCAAAGTGGATGATGACTGGGGCTGGGCGGCTGAACTGATGGCGGCGCATGGCCTGAACCAGACGGTCCAGCTGGCCGGTCTGCTCAGCGCCCAGCGGATCACCGAGGTCCGGAAGGCGCTGGACCACCGGTACTCCCCCGGCCCGGACCGGCTGTTGGATGACCTGCTGCTGTGGCAGTACGGCACCAAGCATATTGACCTCACCGCTGAAGCGCCCGACGCCGTCCCGCACCCGCGGCGCGACAGCCTCCTGCGGCGGCTTAAACAGATTGAACGGTACCGCCACTCCAAGTCCACATAGGGCCACCGGATTATTCGGCACCGGCTGCATTCAACTACCCTTGACCTATAGCGGAGGCTGTTGTAAACGGACCCCTCGTGCTCCCGGTTCCAGCCCAGCGGCAAGATCCGGCCCCTGTTTAGCCCCTCTCTGACAAGGATTCCGCCATTTCCACGGACGCATTCTTCGGCACGCTCACCCGGATCCGCAACGTCATCCTCCCGGCGGCTGCGCGGTCCTGGCTCAACACGCCGCGGGGGCTGCTGGCCGGCTTCATCGCCGTGCACCTGGGGTTCCTGATCTTCGGAGCGCTGCTTTCCCTGCGGGGCGAAGCCTTCAGTGATACCTTCATCTACCGTGAATGGGCGCTGGCCGGTTTCAACGAGGCGAACCTCAGCGGCGGGCCAAGCCCCTGGGTCTACCCCATCCTGGCGCTGATCCCCATGGCCATCGCAGGCCTGGCGGGGCCCGGTCCGTTCTTCTTCCTGTGGGTCCTGATGACCAGCCTGCTCAACGGCTGGGGCCTGCTGAAGCTCACGGACCGCGGCCGCAACCAGGACGCGATTCCCGCCGGCTGGTGGTGGCTGGTCTTCACTTTGCTCCTGGGCTGGCTGGGCTTCGCACGCGTGGACGGACTGACAGCCCCGATCGTCCTGGTGGCCCTGGCCTACGGCGTGCAGCGCCCGTTCATCGCCTCAATCCTGCTCAGCATCGGCACGTGGATGAAGGTCTGGCCGGCCGCCATCATGCTGGCGCTGTTCGCCGTGGTCAAGAACCGCATGCTGGTGGTCCTCGCCGGCGTGGTCACCTCGGCCGCCGTCGTGGCCCTGGCCGCTGTCCTAGGCACGGTACCCCGGCTCCTGAACTTCCTCACCCAGCAGGGCGATAGGGGCATGCAGCTGGAGGCCACCTTCACCACGCCGTGGCTGTGGCTGTCCGTGCTGAATATCGGCGATTCCCGGATGTACATGAACACGGACATCAACTCGATGCAGGTGGACGGCCCCGGCACCGCAGTCATGTCCTTCCTGATGCAGCCCCTCCTCATCCTGGCCGCGCTCCTGGTGGCCGGCCTGACGTTCTGGGCGCTGCACAACGGAAAGGTCAACGGCAGCAGCGAGCCCGACGGCGGCGTTGACCGTACCGAACTGCTCCTCGCCGGCGCCCTGACGCTTGCCACCGCTTTTGTGGTCTTCAACAAGGTGGGCTCGCCCCAGTTCATGGTCTGGCTGGCACCGGCTGTTGCCGTCGGCCTGGCCCACAGCTGGCGCGAATGGCGGGTTCCGGCGGCGATGCTGATCGCCATTGCCGTGGCCACGTTCTTCATCTACCCGCTGTTCTACGACGCCCTGAGCCACAACAACCCGCTGATGGCCGGCGTCCTGACCATCCGCAACGTCCTGCTGGTGGTCCTGTTCCTGTGGTCGGTGCGGCGCCTGTATTCGCTGGGCAAGAAGACTTCCGCGTCAGTCCCTGCGCTCAAGGAGTCCTGACATTTCCACGAAGTTCTTTGACCGGCTGGTCAGCGTCCGCAGTGCCGTCCTGCCCGCATCCGTGGTGGACTGGTTCGCCCGTCCGTCCAGCGTCTGGTGGGGCTTCGCCGTGGTCCACCTGTACTTCCTGGGCTGGATGGCGTCCTTCTTCCTCAGCGGCGGTACGTTCAGCGATACCGAGCAGTACCGCCAGTGGGCCATGGATGGCTACAACCCGGAGAGCCTGGACGGCAAGATCAGCCCCTGGGTGTACCCCGTGCTGGCGCAGATCCCGATCTTCCTCGCAGGCATCGCGGGTCCTGACCTGTACCTCCTGGTGTGGTTCCTGATCATCACAGCCCTCAACGCCGTCGGGCTCGCTTTCCTGACCCGCGGCCCACGGAAGGCGAAGGGCATTGCCCCCGCCTGGTGGTGGCTGTTTTTCACCGTCTTTATGGGCTACCTCAGCTTCGCCCGGGTGGAGGGCATCACGGCGCCAATCGTGCTGATTGCCCTGCTGTACGCCGCTGAACGCCCCGTGGTGGCCGGCGTCCTGCTGAGTATTGCCACGTGGATCAAGGTGGCGCCCGCCGCAGTCCTGGTGCCCATCATCATTGCCAGCAGGAAGCGCCTTCAGGTGCTGGCCTCCGGCGTGGCGGTGACCGCCGTCGTCGGCCTGGGGACCTGGCTGACCGGCGGGCTCCCGCACATCCTGGACTTCCTCACCAACCAGGGCGAGCGCGGCATGCAGCTTGAGGCCACGTTCTCCACGCCCTGGGTATGGCTGAGCGTGTTCAACATCGCGGGCTCGAAGATGGCTGACAACACGGCCATCAACTCCACCGAGGTGTACGGGCCGGGCGCGTCTGTGGCGGCTTTCCTGATGCAGCCGCTGCTGATCCTCGCTGCGGTGGTGGCCGCAGTCCTGCTGATCCGTGCGCTGAACCGCGGCGCCGAGCGGGAAGAGCTGTTCCTCGAGGGTGCCCTGATGATGACCACGGCGTTCATCGTGTTCAACAAGGTGGGTTCGCCGCAGTTCATCATCTGGCTGGCGCCGGTGATCATCGCGGGCCTGACGCATGACTGGGACCGCTGGAAGGTTCCGGCGGCCCTGCTGATGGGGATCGCCGTCACCACCTTCGTGATCTACCCGCTCTTCTACACGCCGCTCATCCACGCGCACCCCGTGATGGCCGCCATCCTCACCACCCGCAACGTGCTCCTGGTGGTGCTGCTGTGGTGGTCGGTGAAGCGGACGGCTGAGCTGGGGCGGAAATCACAGGTTGTGCCGGAGGCTAAGACGGCCTGAGCCGGCGGGGGCCGGCCGTGGAGGCGAGGTTTAGCCCTCGCACTCGACGCAGTATTTGTGGCCGTCTTTCTCCCGTGCGAGCTGGGAGCGGTGCCGCACCAGGAAACAGGAATAGCACGTGAACTCATCCGCAGCCTGGGGAATGACCTGAACGATGAGCTCTTCGCTAACAATCTCGCCCCCGGGGGTCATGCCTTCATCGAGCGCATCGGCCTGGTCCAGTTCGCTGACCACGCTGCGGGCATCCGGCGCGTTTGCGGACTGCAGCGCCTCCAATGAACGGTCCTGGGATTCCTTGACATCGGAACGGACTTCGTCGTAATCGGTTGCCACTTGGGTGATTCTCATTTCTGACGTATTTGATGATCGTTTCTGACGACACTGCAACGTACACCAAGGCGCGGTTGTTCCCGCAACCGGAAACCTGGTGGGCAGGGCTCCGACGCGGCCTCGGGACCTCGGGTGGTGGGACACTGGCGGAGGAGAAGGAGGAAAAATGGCGCGCATTTTCATCACGGGCTCCGCCGATGGGCTCGGCCGGCTTACTGCCCAGACGCTTCTGGACGGCGGCCACGAACTCATCCTGCACGCGCGCAGCGATTCCCGGCTGGCCGCGGCACAGGACCTCCTCGACCGCGGCGCAACGGGCGTGGTGGGTGACCTGTCGGATTCAGAACAAACGCGCGACGTCGCTGCCCAGGTTAATCGGTTGGGTCCCGTGGACGCCGTGATCCACAATGCAGGCGTGTACACGGGCCCGCACCTCTTCGAGGTCAACGTCGTCGCACCGTACCTGCTGACCGCCCTGATCACGCGCCCGCGCCGGCTGATCTACGTGACCAGCGGCATGCACCGCGGCGGCCGCGCGGCCCTGCCCGGCAGCGGCACGAGCGGCCAGCCGCAACGAACTACCTACTCCGACAGCAAGCTCTACGTCACCGCCTTGAGCGCCGCCGTCGCGCGTTTATGGCCTGAGGTGCTCAGCAACGCCGTGGATCCCGGCTGGGTGCCCACGAAAATGGGCGGCCCCGGCGCTCCGGACGATCTGAGGCTCGGCCACCTGACCCAGGAATGGCTTGCCACCAGCAGCGACCCGGAGGCGCTGACGAGCGGCGGCTACTGGCATCACCAGCACCGGAGCAAGGCACACCCCGCGGTTTCCGAACGGGCGTTCCAGGACGCGCTGCTGAACTACCTGGCCACCGTCACCGGGCAGCGGATGACCTGAAGATGTCCAAGGATGATCATCATGCTTAGTATTGTGTTGCGTTAGGCACATCGGTAGACCTGCTCACTGGGGGCAGCGGCGGACCCGTGCCGGAACTGGAGCTTCACATGAGCACTGAACAGGGATTGACCCCGCTTACAGATGAAGAACTGCTTGCTCAGGGTGGCACGGCGCTGCCGGACAAGGAAGTCGCTTCGGTCCTGGACCTGAATGCCGACCTGGACCTGGGCATCAATGCGGCGGCACCGATCGATCTCGCTGTCGCGGCCAACGCCAACGTCGCAGCTCCGATTGATGCGGCTGCCTCGGCGAACATCCTCTCGTTCGGCTCCGAGGCGCAGGCTCTTGCTGACCAGGGAGTGATCATAGAGCAGGGCATCACGGCGGATGCCACAGCAGAGTCCACGCAGGACAGCACCATTGACCAAGGCACCGATACGGCTGCGGGTGACGCGGGAGCCACCGATGGCGGCACCGGTGACGCCGGAGCCACCGACGGCGGGCTCCTTCCCGAGGACGGGACTACTGGTGTCGGCGCGTTGCCGGTGGATCCCTCCGCCGCCCTGGACGGGGACCTGCTCAACGTCAATGTGGACCTGGCCGCGCAGGCCGACATCGCGGCGCCGATCAACGGCGCTGTTGCAGCAAATGCCAACGTGGCGGCACCGATCGATGCCGCCGTCGCGGCCAACATCGGCTCCATCGACAGCGACGCCTTTGCTGTGGCCCAGCAGGACGCCATCATCAGCCAGCACATCGACGGCAGCGCAACCGCCTCCGCCGATCAGCAGTCCGATCTCCGCCAGTAGAGCACGGACGCCACCTCCCACGTGAACAAGCATTCATGAGCACAGTGCACGGCGGGCCGTCCCGGCTGGACGGCCCGCCGCCTTCTCCTGCGTCCGACTCGTCCGGCACGTCCGGCGTGCCAGCCGTCCATCCGGCCGACGTCCCGGTCCGGGCGGACGGCGTCGAGCTGATCGGCGAAACGAAAGGTTCCGGCTACCGTGAACCGCCGTCGCTGGTCCGCAGGGCAGACGGACAGGCCATTGCGCTGACGCGCCTGCTGTACCTGGTGCTGGAAGCCATCGACGGTCAACGCACGCCCGAGGAGGTGGCCGCCCAGGTGAGTGCCCGCTTCGGGAAGCTCGTGAGCGGCGACAACGTACGAACCCTGGTCACTTCCCAGCTGCTGCCGCTGGGGTTGCTCCGGCTGGCGGACGGTTCACAGCCGGAGGTGAAGAAGGCCGATCCCCTGCTGGGCATGCGCTTCCGCTACACAGTGACGGACCCGGAGCGGACGCGAAAGCTCACAGCGCCGTTCGCGGCGCTCTTCCACCCGTTGATCATTGCGGTCGTGTGCGCAGCTTTCCTCGCCGCGTGCTGGTGGGTTCTTATGGTGAAGGGCCTCGGCTCCGCAACCCATGATGCGTTTGCGAACCCGGGACTGCTCCTGCTGGTCCTTGCAGTCACAGTCCTGTCCGCTGGATTCCATGAATTCGGCCATGCCGCAGCTGCCCGTCGCGGCGGGGCTACCCCCGGAGCCATGGGTGCCGGCCTCTACCTGATCTGGCCTGCCTTCTTCACGGATGTCACGGATTCCTACCGGCTGGGCCGCGGCGGCCGGATCCGCACCGACCTGGGCGGGCTGTACTTCAACGCGATCGTCGCGGTGGCCATCATGGGTCTCTGGTGGACCACCGGCTTTGATGCCCTGCTGCTGGTGGTGGTCACCCAGATCCTCCAGATGGTCAGGCAGCTGCTTCCGCTGGTCCGGTTCGATGGCTACCACATCCTGGCCGACGCGACCGGCGTCCCGGACCTCTTCCAACGGATCAAACCGACCCTGCTCGGGCTGCTGCCATGGCGCCGGACCGAGCCCGAAGCCCAGGTACTCAAACCGTGGGCGCGCGCGGTAGTCACCACCTGGGTGCTGGTCACCGTACCCCTGCTGGTGCTCAGCCTGGTCCTGATGGTTCTCTCCCTGCCGCGGCTCCTGGGCACGGCGTGGGCCAGCATCGTGGAGCAGCAGTCCCAGCTCTCTGACAGCCTGGCCGCCGGGGACATCGCCGGCGCCGCGGTCCGCGCCCTGGCCATCGCAGCTGTAGCCCTGCCCGTCCTGGGCATCTTCTACATCCTTGTCCGGCTGATCCGGCAAGTGACCACCGGGCTCTGGAAGAAGACCCGCGGCAAGGCCCTTCAGCGGGGAACGGCCATGGCCGCAATTGCCGCAGTAACAGCAGGGCTGGCCTGGGCCTGGTGGCCCGGTGCAGACACCTACCGTCCGGTCCAGCCGTACGAACGCGGGACCTTGGCCGACGTCACCACAGCCGTCTTCCCGGCGTCCGATTACACAGCACTGCGGGAAGGCCAGGCCGGGAAGACTGTGGCGCTCTGGCCAGAGGGTGCAGCCAAACCGACCCGGGACCAGCCCCAGCTCAGCATGGTCCTGGTGCCCAAACCGACCACCACAGGCACCGCAACTGACGCAGCGTCCGCGCCTGCGCCGTCGTGGGTCTTCCCCTTCAACCGGCCCGCCGCGCCGGAAGAAGACGGCAACCAGGCTCTGGCCGTAACCACCGAGGACGGTTCGGTTGCCTACGACGTCGCGTTCGCGCTCGTGTGGGCCGAAGACGGGGGCCCCGTGGATGCCACCAATGAGGCCTATGCCTTCGCCAGCTGCGCCGACTGCACAGCGGTGGCCGTGGGCTTCCAGGTGGTGCTGATCGTGGGCCAGGCAGACGTGATTGTCCCGCAGAACCTGTCTGCGGCCGCCAATTACGACTGCCTCCGCTGCCTGACCTACGCTCTGGCCAGCCAACTCGTCCTTACCCTGGACGGACCGCTGAGCGATGCCGGCACGGCCAGGCTCAACGACCTATGGGCGGAGATCGCCGAGTTCGGCCGGAACCTGCAGAACGTCCCCTTGTCCGAGATCCAGGGCCGCCTTAACGCATTCAAGGTACAGATCCTGGAAATCGTTCAGACCGACCCCAGCGCCACAACGGGCACGGCAACCCCCGCAACCCCAGGCCCTGCAGCGCCGACCACGGCTGCCACGCCGTCGCCCGGTGCAACATCAGGGGCGAGCAGGATGCCTGCCCCTGACGCCTCGGTGCCGGCACCCGCGCCTTCTGGAACAACGACGGCGGCACCCGGCACGGGCGGTGGGGTGGCCGAAACAACACCTCCAACCGAAGCCCCCGCCGCGGAGCCGACCGCCACCACCCCGGTGATCCCGGCACCGGCTCCAACCATGACCGGAGGGTGACCCCAACGGACTGGCGCCCGCCGGGAGCTACTGGCGCCGTTCCAAAGGCTCAGCGGGCGCGGATGCCCCGCCACTGCTCCTGCACCCAGCGGACAGCCTTGCGGGCCGAGTCCGAGGGCTTGGCCTCGATCAGCAGCTTCCGTGTGTGGACGTCGAGGAACAGCAGGTAGAACGTGAACAGCAGTGCCGTTATGAACGCCAGCGACGACGCATCGATGGGCAGTTCCACGAAGGACCAGACCGAAAGCTGGTCCTGCGCGCCGAACACCACAAAGAACGTGACGCCCACGTAGAGGCTCCGGATCTGCCAGTCGTTGCGGATGCCCGTGACCGCCAGGAACGGCAGGAACCAGAGGATGTACCAGGGCTGGATAATGGGTGAGAGCATCACGACGGCGGTGAACGCCAGGGCCATCCGGCGCACCGCCCGCGAATAATCGCCACGGAACATCAGCAGCAGGACCAGCCCGATGGCCGCCCACTTCATGCCGGTGCGCAACAGGTCGGCGAAGGTGCCGCCGGGCAGTCCCAGCACGTTGCCGAGGAACTCCACCTGCTGCCCCAGGAAGCCTGACGGCGAATAGCCGGTGTAACCCGGCGTCGGGTCCATAATCGCCCAGACCCAGCCCATCCCGAGGCTGTACGGCAGGCCGCTGACGGCCAGCACGCCGAAACTGATTCCCGCCGTCGCGCCCCAGATCAGGAACCTCCGGGTCCACGAGGCACCATGCCCGGCCCACATGACGCCGATGAACGGGAGCAGCAGAACGGTGATCGGCTTGATCCCGATGGACGCAGTGACCAGCAGGATGCCCAGCAGGTAGCGCCTTGTTGCGGCGAAGTAGACACCGGCGACGGCGAGGCCCACCATGAGGGCGTCGTTGTGGGCGCTGGCCACGAAGCTGATGAGGAACAGCGGGTTGGCTACCGCGATCCAGAGGGCACGCGCGCCGTTGATGCCGTGCAGTTCGGCCAGCTTGGGCACGTAGATGACGCAGAGCACCACCCCGACGCCGGCGAGCAGGCGGAACAGCAGAACGGAGACGTCCGGCTGTGCTCCGGTCAGTTCAACCACGCCGCGGGCAAGCCACAGGAAGTACGGCCCGTAGGGTGTCCGGGCTTCTGCCCAGGCAGGGTCGGCGCCGAGCGAGAACCAGTTGTTGAGGGTGGAAATGCCGACGTCGTACGGGTTCTGGCCCTCCAGGACCAGGCGGCCCTGGCCCGTGTAGGCGTAGACGTCGCGGGAGAAGATGGGAACGGCCAGCAGGAGCGGAAGGGACCAGGCCGAGATGGCGATCACCACCGAGCGCAGGGCAGATCCGCTCCAGTCGTCCAGCCTTTGCCCCAGCCGCAGCCAGGAGCGCATCAGCAGCATGGCCCCCACCGTCAGCAGGACCGTGGACAGGGTGACGCCCCAGCCCTCGGTCCGCAGGGCGATGACCACCGGCTGGCGGATCATGGGCGAGCCGTTGGCGATCCACCCTGTTCCGATGGAGCCCACAAACATCATCAGGGCGCCGAGGAACCCCTGCCAGATGGCGATGTAGGCCCGGCGCTTGGCCGGCGAAGGGGTGGGCTCAGGCACTACTGAGCGCGGGAGTTCCGCCGCGGCCGCCGTCTTTTTGGACGGGCCAGGGGAACTCTCCGAAGTGCTCAGGTGTGAACCGCCTGCCGTCATGTGATGTGTGGTCCCCTACTTGCGTTACGGCGCTGGCTGGACCAGCTATAGGCCGCCCTTCAACCACGCCATTTTAGCAGTTGGCCTGCGGCATGCCCCAGAATGTTAGGGGCTGCCGCGCCCCTTCATTTCCCGGTGTGACGCAGCCCCGCCCCAGCCCGGACGAAACCCGAAGCCGCCGCCACGCACTTCGACAGCACGATTGGACCACGCCATGGCCGCACGAACCGTCCCGGACGCCCGGACCGGCACTCCGCAGCAGCTCCAGTCGGTCCGCGCCACCCTCCGCTCTCCGCGCCGCCTCAAGACCGAGGCGCTGGCGGGCCTCGTGGTGGCGTTGGCCCTGATTCCGGAGGCCATCGCGTTCTCGGTGATCGCCGGCGTCGACCCCCGGATCGGGCTGTTCGCCTCCTTCACCATGGCGGTGACCATCTCCTTTGTGGGCGGCCGGCCCGCCATGATTTCCGCGGCCACCGGCGCCGTCGCCCTCGTCATCGCACCGCTGATGCGCAGCCACGGCCTGGACCACCTCATCGCGGCGGTGATTCTGGCCGGCGTTTTCCAGATCCTGCTGGCGGTCCTCGGCGTCACCCGGCTCATGCGGTTCATCCCGCGCTCGGTGATGGTGGGCTTCGTCAACGCCCTGGCGCTGCTGGTATTCATGGCCCAGGTCCCGGAGCTGATCGGCGTGCCGTGGATGGTTTACCCTCTGGTGGCCGTTGGCCTGGTCATTGTGGTGGGACTGCCAAGAATCACGACGGCGGTGCCGTCACCTTTGGTGGCGATCGTGGTGCTCACCCTGTTTGCCGTGCTGGCCGGCGTGGACGTGCCCTCCGTCCAGGACAAGGGACAGCTGCCGGAGAGCCTGCCCTCCCTCTTTGTCCCAAGCGTGCCGCTGACCTGGGAAACATTCCAGATCATCGCCCCGTTCGCGCTGTCCATGGCGCTGGTGGGCCTGCTGGAATCGCTGATGACCGCCAAGCTGGTGGATGACATCACGGACACCCGCTCCAATAAAACCCGCGAATCCTGGGGCCAGGGCGTGGCGAACATCGTCACCGGCTTCTTCGGCGGGATGGGCGGCTGCGCCGTGATCGGCCAGACCATGATCAACGTCAAGGGCGCCGGAGCCCGGAGCAGGGTGTCCACGTTCCTTGCCGGCGTCTTCCTGCTCATCCTGGTTGTGGTCCTTGGTGATGTGGTGGGCCTTATCCCCATGGCCGCCCTGGTGGCCGTGATGATCTTCGTTTCCGCCATTACTTTCGACTGGCATTCCATCGCTCCCCGGACCCTGCGCCGGATGCCCAAATCCGAGACGGCCGTCATGCTGATCACCGTCGCAGTCGTGTCGGTGACGCACAACCTGGCCATCGGCGTCGGGGCCGGTGTGTTGGCGGCCATGGCCCTGTTCGCCCGGCGGGTGGCGCACTTCGCCACCGTGGAGCGCACCGTCGTCGAACTCAACGGCGAGAACGTGGCCACCTACACCGTGGACGGCGAGCTGTTCTTCGCCTCCTCCAATGACCTGTACACACAGTTCGAGTACGCCCTGGACGCCGAACCGGAGATCAGCCGCGTGGTGGTGGACCTGCACGCCTCGCACCTCTGGGACGCCTCCACCATTGCCGTGCTCGACGCCGTCACGGAAAAGTACCGCCGGCACGGCCGCGAAGTGGAACTGATCGGGCTGAACGAGGCCAGCATCCAGATGCGCGAACGGCTGGCGGGGAAGCTGAACGCGGACGGGTAGCGGGGGTTCGTCCGACTATCTGCCGGACGGATACTTGCTATCAAAAACTTCGCCTTCCTCGAATACATGTGCTGCGTCACAGTAGTCCTAAGACTGCAGCAAGCAGCAGCAAGTATTCGAAAAGGAATTCAACGTGGAAACTCCCCTCTCCCATCTTGCCCACCTCGAGATCACCGCTCCGGACGTCGAAGCCTCGGCACGGTTCTACGAGGAAAAATTCGGCATGCGCATCATCGACCGTGCGGACGGCAACGTCTACCTGCGCTGCTGGGGTGATTACTACCGCTACAGCCTGGTGATCACCGAAGGACCGGAAGCATCCCTGGGCCGGATGGCCTGGCGCACCAATTCCCAAGCCGCCCTTGAAGCCGCAGCCGCCCGGGTCGAATCAACGGGCGTCCAGGGCACCTGGACCGCCGGCGGCCACGGCTACGGCAAGGCCTACGAATTCACCGGACCTTACGGCCACCATATGCGCCTCTTCTTCGACGTCGAAAAGTTCGTCGCCGAACCCGGCTTCGAGTCCACCTACCCGGACCGTCCGGAGCGCCGCAGCAGCCACGCCGCCGCACCCCGCTTCCTGGACCACGTCACCGTAGCCACCTCCGACGTCCGCGGCTTCGCCAAGTGGTACAACGAGGCGCTGGGCTTCCGCGTCATGGCCTTCGTGGACCTGGACGAAGCACCCATCACCGTCTTCTCGGTGCTGACCACCAACGAGAAATCCCACGACCTCGGCGTGGTCCTGGACACCTCAGGACGCCCCGGCCGCGTCAACCACATCGCCTTCTGGGTGGACGCCACCGAGGACCTGCTGCGCACCGCTGACGTCATGATGGAAAACGGCACCCCCATGGAATACGGCCCCTCCATCCACGGCGTGGGCGAGCAGAACTTCCTGTACTTCCGCGACCCGTCAGGCCTGCGTGTGGAACTCAACTCCGGCGGCTACCGCAACTACGTCCCGGACTGGGAGGCGAACACCTGGAAGCCGTCGCTGGGGTCCAACAATTTCTACAAGAACGGCGCCATGCCGCACTCCATGACCGAATCCTTCCCGCCCGCAGAAGGTTTCACTGCCACCGAAGAAGGTGCCTCCCCCGCAATGAAGGAAGCACTCCTGAATCCGTATGCCAAGCACGGACGGGGCTAAAGTAAATATGCCTGAATCGACATATTCCCTGATCCGCTTCCAGGAGCAAGGTGACTCCAAGGCCCGCGTGGGCCTGCTGACCGGCGGCCGGGTCCTGCCGCTGGACGGGGACATCAATTCCCTGATCGAGCACTGGGACACCACCGAGGGTCAGCTTGATGCGCTGGCCGCATCCGCCGGAGAGGGCGCGGGCCTCAACCTGGCCGACGTCGAGGTCCTTGCCCCGGTGGAGCCGGTCCAGGTCCTGCAGACCGGAGCGAACTACCGCAAGCACGTGATCGACCTCGCCGCGGCCCACCGCGAACCGGGCCAGGACGAAGATGAAGTCCGCGCCAAGACGGCAGCCATGATGGACAAGCGCGCAGGCCAGGGCACGCCGTACTTCTTCATCGGGCTCCCGACGGCGATCGCTTCCGCCACGGAGGACCTCACGCTGCCGGCCTACTCCAAGTCCCATGACTGGGAGCTGGAACTGGCGGCAGTCATCGGCAAGACGGCGTTCCGGGTCACGCCGGAGGAGGCGCTGGAGTATGTGTTCGGCTACACCATGGTCAACGACATCACCACGCGTGAGTACGTTTTCCGCAAGGACATGCCCGCCATCGGCTCGGACTGGTACCGCGCCAAGAACGCCCCGGGCTTCCTGCCCACCGGCCCGCTGCTGGTGCCCGCGAAGTTCTTCGGCGATCCGCAGAACGTGCAGGTGACGCTGAAGCTGAACGGCAAGGCCATGCAGGACGAATCCACGCAGGACATGATCTTCGGGGTGGCCAAGCTGGTCAGCGAAGCCTCCCAGAACATGCCGCTGCGCCCAGGCGACCTGGTGCTGACCGGAAGCCCCGCCGGCAACGGCCAGCACTGGGGACGGCTGCTGCAGGACGGCGACGTCATGGAGGGCACCATCACCGGGCTGGGCACGCAGCTCATTCACTGCAAGGACGAAGCGTTCACTGAAGGCAGCCAGCAGTGACCACGCAGGACACCACTCATACGAGCACCACCGGCACCGGGGAATCAGCTGATTCCCCGGTAATCCGGCGTTCTGACCCGCTGGCCAGCATCCGGGCCATGGCGGCAGCACACAACAACTGGGGCCGCTGGGGCTCCGATGACGTTCTGGGAACCCTGAACTTCATTGATGCGGCCAAGCGCGTCAAAGCAGCAGCGCTCGTGAAGACCGGCGAAGCCTTCTCGCTGTCCCAGCCGTTCGACACCAACGGACCCCAGAAGGGCTGGCGCCGGCGCACCAACCCGGTGCACACCATGACTGACACCGGCGTGGACGCCGAACGCGGCAACCAGGGCTTCCCGCACGGTATCGGCGGTGCTGACGACGTGATCTCCATGCCCCTGCAGTGCTCCACCCAGTGGGACGGCCTGGGCCACATCTTCGACCAGGGCAAGGCCTGGAACGGCAGGGCCGCCGGCGACGTAGTCACCTCCGAAGGCGACCTGGTCACCGGCATCGAAACGGCTGCGGCCAAGATCGTCACCCGCGGTGTACTGCTCGACGTTGGCCGCGCACTGGGCCCGGACCTGGGACGGAACGACGGCGAGCTGCCGGACGGTTTCGCCATCACCCCGGAACACCTCGAGCGGACCATCGAACTGCAGGGGCCCAGCTCGAAGGTGGGCCGGGGTGACATCGTGGTGATCCGCACCGGCCAGTACACGCGTACCCGCCGCGACGGTTGGGGCGACTACGCCGGCGGCGCGGCTCCCGGGTTGTCCTTCACCACAGCCCCCTGGCTACACAGCAGCGAAATCGCCGGAATAGCCACGGACACCTGGGGCTTTGAGGTCCGGCCGAACGAGTTCGACGAAGCCTTCCAGCCCCTCCACCAGATCGCCATCCCCAACCTGGGGCTGTTCCTCGGCGAAATGTGGGACCCGGACGGCCTCGCCGAAGCCTGCGCCGCGGACGGCCGGTACGACTTCCTGCTCACCGCGGCACCGCTTCCCATCACCGGAGCAGTGGGGTCACCGGTCAATCCGATCGCCCTCAGGTAGGGCCCGGATCGGCCGGAATCAGGCACCAAAAACCAGCAGCAGTAACGCCGTCAATACAAAGGAGTCAGCGATGGCAGCAGTACAGAACGTCGGAATCGTCGGAGCGGGAGCCGCGGGACTGACCGCAGCCATCCTGCTGGCCGACGCCGGAATCCAGGTGGAAGTCCTGGAAAAGGCAGAAACCCCGCAGACGCTGGGCTCCGGCATCACCCTGCAGGGAAACGCGCTGCGGATCCTCCGCCAGCTCGGCGTCTGGGACCAGGTGGAGCCGAAGGGTTATGCATTCAGCACCCTCGGCCTCCGCGCCCCGAACCCCGACGGCACAGTCATCGCGGTCCTGGATGACATGCGGACCGGCGGTGAGGACCTCCCCGCCACCCTTGGCATGTACCGCCCGGACCTCACGGCCATCCTCCGCGAGCGCGCCGAGAAGTCGGGGGCGCGGATCAGCTACGGCAAAGGCGTCACCGGAGTAACGGACGACGGCGGCTCCGTCACCGTGAGCACCACCGACGGCACCACCTCCCGTTATGACCTTTTGATCGGTGCCGACGGCCTGCATTCGGCCGTCCGCAAGGCCATTGGCATCGACGTCGAACCCCAGCCCACTGGCATGGGCATCTGGCGTGCTTTCGTGGAGCGGCCCGCCGACGTGGTGCGCACGGACCTCACCTACGGTGGTCCCTGCTTCATTGCCGGCTACTGCCCCACCGGCCCGGACACCATCTACGCGTACCTCGTGGAAAAGGCCCAGGAGCGCAAGCCCGAGCACGGCCCGCGCATCATGACCGAGCTCGCCGCGGACTACGGCGGCCCGTGGAACGAGATCCGCGCCAACCTGGACCACAGCGCCCGCATCAACTACACGTGGTTCACCACCCACCTGGTGGACGGGCCGTGGAACCGCGGCCGGTCGGTCATCATCGGCGACGCCGCGCACAGTTGCCCGCCGACGATTGCCCAGGGTGCGGCCATGGCACTCGAGGACGCTGCCGTGCTGGCGGAACTGCTGATCAATGCGGACGAGGTCTCCGAGACGCTGTGGAAGGAATTCACCGACCGCCGGCTGGACCGCACCAAAGCGGTTGTCACCGCTTCCGTCCAGCTGGGCCAGTGGATGCTCGACGGCGTCCGCGACGCCGACGTGCCAGGCCTCATGCATTCCATCTCGAGCATGGTCAAGGAACCGGCATGAGCGAAGAACGAACCAACCCCACCGTTGACGTCCACGCGCACGTCCTCCTGCCTGCCCTCCAGCAGTTGGTGGCCGAAGCCGATCCAGAGGGCTTCGGAGCCCAGCAGGCACTCGAGGTCCGGCGCAACGGACCCGAATCCATGGCAGCCTCGGGCAGGATGATCAAGGAACGCTGGCCGCAGCTGACCGATCTGGGCCGCCGGCTGGCGGACATGGATGCGCAAGGCGTGGACGTGCAGCTGGTCTCGCCGTCGCCGTCGCACTTCTACTACTTCGCCGGCGAAGAGCTCTCCCTGGAGTTGGCGAAAGCCGCCAACCACGCTGTCCGCGAGTTTGTGGACCGGGCGCCCGAACGCCTCAACGGGCTGGGCCTGGTTCCGCTGCAGTACCCGGCCCTCATGGTCGAAGCACTCGAGCACGCCGTGCTGGAGTGCGGCCTGCTGGGCGTGGAAATCGGCTCGTTCGCCGCCACCCCGGGAGATGCCGAGCGCAGCACGGTTGAGCTTTCCGATCCCCGGCTTGAACCGTTCTGGACCCGCGCCGAAGAACTGGGCGCCCTGATTTTCCTGCACCCCTTCGGCTGCTCGCTGGATGAGCGGCTGGACCGTTATTACCTGGCCAACACCGTCTCCCAGCCTGCCGAAAACGCAGTTGCCCTGTCCCACCTGATCTTCAGCGGTGTGCTGGACCGGCACCCGGACCTCAAAGTCCTGGCTGCCCATGGCGGCGGCTACCTGCCCACCAGCCTGGGCCGCTCCGACCACGCGTGGAAGGTCCGGCCGGAGGCACACGGCTGCGCCCAGCCGCCGTCGTCGTACCTGAAAAGGCTCTACTTCGACTCCCTGGTCCACAGCGCCGCCGAACTCCGCGCTCTCGTTGCTGCCGCGGGGCCGGAGCAGGTGCTGCTGGGCTCCGACTATCCGTTCGACATGGGCTCGGACCTTCCGGTGGACGAAGTCCAGGCCGCCGGACTCCCTGCCGACGACGAGGTCCAGGTTTTGGGCGGCAACGCACGCACGCTGGGCATCACCGCAGCCGCCCTGCTCTCCGAACACCCCACGGTTTAAGGAACACTCAATGGTCAAAATTGCACGCTGGAACCACGACGGCGGGACGCAGTCCGGGTTTGTGGATGGGGCAAACTGCTACGCGCTGCCGGCCGGCCAAAGCGTCCAAACCATGCTCGACGGCGGGCTGGAAGCGGCCTTGGGTGCCGCCCGGGAGACGATCGGTTCCGCCGTTCCGGTGCCGTTGGCCGAGGTGGAGCTGCTGGCGCCGCTGGTCCCTGCCACCATCCGGGATTTCGTGGCGTTCGAGGAGCACGTTGAAGGGGTGCGGAAGAGCATCGACGGCGTGGCCGGTGTAGTGCCCGAATGGTACGAGGCGCCCACCTTCTACTTCACCAATCCGCACACCGTGACAGGCACCGGCGAGGTGATCGGAATTCCTGCGGGCTGCACGGACCTGGACTTCGAAACTGAAGTTGCCGCCGTCGTCGGCCGCGTGCCGGGGAGCGACGGCCGCAACCTGAGCGCGGAGGAAGCCCACCGGCACATCTTCGGGTACACGATCCTGAACGACTGGTCGGCTAGGGACCTGCAGCGCCGCGAGATGAAAGTCAGCCTGGGGCCGTGCAAGGGCAAGGACTTCTCCAACACATTGGGGCCGTGGATCGTCACCGCGGACGAGTTCGAGGACCGGCACGATGCCGAGGGATTCCTGCCCATCTCCATGGCCGTGCAGGTCAACGGCGAGGCGATCGGACAGGACCTGCTCTCCAACATGGGCTGGCCGTTCGCCGAGTTGGTGGCCTACGCCTCGCAGGATTCGGTAGTTCGGCCCGGCGACGTCCTGGGCTCGGGGACCTGCGGCAGCGGCTGCCTCGCGGAACTCTGGGGGCGGAACGGATCCAAGACTCCCCCGCCGCTGCAGACCGGCGACGTGGTGCGGATGACGGTGGAGGGCATCGGGACCATCGAGAACACCGTGGGTGCGCGGCGCGAGGCCGTGACCCGGGTGGCTGCAAGGCCGCGTCCCCGCAACCGGGTTGCCTCAGCGGTCTCTGCAGGGCACTAGGGTGGTTTCCCTTCAGCTCGAAGGCCGGACCGTGGTGGTCACCGGCGCCGGACAGGGGCAGGGTGCCGCCGAGGCGCGGCTCCTGGTGGAAGCCGGGGCGCGCGTCATCGCCACGGACCTTGCGGCGGATGTCCCGGCGGAGCTGGCCGGTTTGCCTTCGGCTTCGGCTTCGGCTGGCGCCGGGGCCGGGCTGATCTACCGGCAGCTGGATGTCACCGACGCGTCCGGCTGGTCCGGCCTTGCAAGCTGGATTCAGGCGCAGGGCTGGGCCGTTGACGGGCTGGTAAACAATGCGGGAATCACGGCGCGCAGCCGGCTGCTGGACGCTTCGGTGGCCGATTTGCAGCGGGTCTACGAGGTGAATGTCGCCGGCTCCCTGCTGGGGATCCAGGCACTCGCTCCCCTCATGGGCAGCGGGTCATCGATCGTCAACGTCGGCTCGGTGGCGGGCCTGACTGCGCATTATCCGGCGGCCTACACCGCCAGCAAATGGGCCCTGCGCGGCCTCTCCCAGGTGGCCGCCATGGAGCTCGGCCCGCACGGCATCCGCGTCAACACCGTCCACCCCGGCTTCATCGACACACCCATGACGGCGGGCGCCAAGCCGGAATTCCGCGAAGCCACCCTCGCCGAAACCCCGCTGGGCCGCACGGGAAGCGTCAACGAGGTGGCCGGCGTCGTGCTGTTCCTCCTCAGCCCCTTGTCCTCGTTCGTGACGGGGGCGGAGATCCCCGTGGACGGCGGCCAATCGGGCCACGGCGGGGCCAAGTCGGTCTCCGACGCCCTGCGCTAGCCGCGCCCAACCCCTTTAGCCTGGCTGAGCAGCCGACCAGCGCACTGCCGGTCAGCCGGGCAGCACAGCCGACCAGCCGCCGTCGACCATCAGGTTGGCCCCGGTCACGTACGAGGCTTCGTCGGAGGCCAGGAACAACGCGCACTTGGCGACCTCCTCCGGCGCACCGATCCGGCCCAGCGGGATGCTGCCGGCGATGGTCCGCATGGGATGGTCCGGAGCGAGGAGATTGCCTTCGGTGGCCGCGGTCCGGATCATGCCGGGGCTGACGGCGTTGACGCGGAGGCCGTGCGGAGCCCCTTCGGCTGCCAGCTGTTTGGTCATGGCCACCACGGCTCCCTTGGTGGCGGTGTGGGCCAGGCGGCCGTTGGTCATGGACCCGGTGACCCCGGCAGTGGAACCCACCAGGATGATGGATGCGTTCTCTGCTTGGATCAGCTGCGGCCAGAAGTACTTGACCGGCAGGAACACCACATCCATTTCGTGCGCCACATTCCATTTCCAGTCGGCGAACGTGAGTTGCTCCACCGGCGCGAACCGGGTGACCGCCGCGTTGGCGTAGAGGATATGGACCTGGCCATGGGTTGCGGCCACGTCCTGCGCCCACGACTCCACGGCGGCTTCATCCGTCAGATCAATCCGGCTGCTGCTCATCCGGCCACCGGCAGCGGTGACCTGCCCAACGGTGGCCGCGGCGCCGTCGTCGTCCATGTCGCAGCCCACCACCAGCGCACCCTCGGCGGCGAAGGCGAGCGCCGCCGCCCTCCCCTGCCCGCTCGCGGTTCCGGTGATCACGGCGGTTTTGCCGGCGAGGCGCTGGCTGGAAACGGGCATGGGTGGTCCTTCCTGGAGTACGTTTCCAACGACTCTCGCAGGGATGCCCGGGAAGGGGAACGGCGGGTTTGGTCTACCTGGTATCCGCGGCGTCGATAGTCACCGGGTGGGCCGTGACGGGAAAGAGTTCGTGCAGCCGCGAGCACGCCCGCTGCACCACAGACCGCAGCCAGACGCTGGCAGGGTCCTCCGTCTGGGACGGGTGCCAGTACATGGCCTCCACCAGGGACGCCTCGGTGCCTTCGGAGAACTCCAGCACCACAATGTCCCCACCGCGCTGGGCCCGGGCCGCCAGCATCCGCGGAACCAGCGCCACCAGGTCAGTCCCTTCAACAAGCAGCGGCAGGGACAGGAACCCCGCCACCACGGCTGCCACGCGGCGCTGCACACCGCCGGCGTCGAACAGCCTGTCCGCCGGGGTGCTGATTCCCTCGCCGAAATATCCGACGGCGTGGGGCACCGTGGCCAGATCCGCCAGCGTCAGCCGGGGTTGCTGGAGCAGGGGGTTGCCGGCGTCGGCCACTGCGACGAAGCTGTCCCGGAAGAGCTGCTTCGTGGCGCCCTGCATGTGGTAACCGGTGGGCCCCACGAGCAGGTCGATCTTTGAGTAGTCGGCCATCTGGCCCTGGATCCCTGAACCGGCAGTGGGCACGAAGTCCACGGAGACGTTCGGCGCCTCATCCAACAGGATCCGCCGCAGCGGCCCCACCATCAGGGCCGCCGCATAGTCCGAGGCGGCGATGATGAACTCCCGCTCACTCGACGCGGCATCGAAACCGGACCGCACTCGCGTGGCCCGCTGGACGTGAAGCATCGCTTCATCAACCAGCGGGACCAGCGACTGCGCAAAGGGCGTCAGCTCATAGGTGCGGCCGTTGCGGACCAGGAGTTCGTCGTCGAAATGGCGCCGGAGCCTGGCCATCGCCGCGCTGGTGGCCGGCTGGCTGAGCTGCAGCCGCTCGGCCGCCCGGGAAACGTTCTTCAGCTCCAGCAGGACCTGCAGCTGGGGCAGCAGGTTCAGGTCCAGGTTCTTCATACCCATAGGCTATCCGCGGCGGGAGTTCCGCCCGTTCAGTGACTGACGGGCGCATCCTGGGCCCGCGGACCGGGACTGCCAGGAATGCCACCACACAGGCGATGCCCAGCGCACCCAGAGCGATGCTGAGGCTGCCCAATGCGCCCGCAGCCACGCCGAGGACGATGGGGGTGAGGAACTGGCCGATGAACAGCGTTCCGGTCCAGATGCCTGTGCCGCGGCCGCGCTGCTGGAATTCGAGGCCGTTGACCGCCCAGGTCAGCAGGGTGGGCAGCAGGACGCCGGTTCCGGCGCTGGCGATCACTGCACCCGCAATGGCCAGCGGGACGCTGCCGGCAATGGAGACCAGGAAGAGTCCGACGGCGGCCAGCCCGAAGGCGAGCGCCAACAGATTCCGGGTGCCCAGCTTCGCCAGGTACCGGAAGGAGATCGCTCCCGCCGCCGTGGCGAGGGAAGCGATGGCTGCGGCCAGGCCAATCAGCGCTGCGTCGCCGACGCCCAGTCCGGTGATGACGTAGGGCAGGTGCACGATCAGTGCGTAGAAGACGATCCCGCCGAACAGCGTCACCGCGGCCGGGGCGCCGATCTGCCGCCATGGCACCGGCGTCCTGGCCGCCGTCGTCCGCTGGCTCTTGGCCGGCTCCCAGAGCTTGAAAATCATGGGAATCACAATGACGGCGCTGACGGCATAGAGCCAGAACGGCGTCCTCCAGCTGATGCTGCCCAGGGCGCCGCCGAGCGCGAAGAAGGCGGTGGCCGCGAGCGCGCTGACCATGGTCTGCAGGCCGAGGTACTTGTTCCGCTGCTGTCCGGCGTAGTAGTCGGTGATGAGCGTGGTGCAGCAGGTCATGATGGCGGCCTCGGCGATGCCAACGCCCACCCGGGACAGCGCGATGGATTCCAGCGTGTCCAGCCAGAGCGGGGCCGTCCCGAACGCCGCGTAGGCAAGCATGGCGAAGATGAGCAGCTGCTTCCGGCCCACCCTGTCCGCGACGTACCCGGCGAGAGGCGAGAAGAGCGCAACGAACAAGGCCGGAAGCGTGAGGGTGAGCGGCACCAGGATGGCCACCCCGGGGGTGTCCGCGAACGCCTGGTTCAGGGTGGGCAGGACCGGTGCCAGCAGGACCGCGCCCAGGACCGGCATGCAGCTGCCAGCGACGAGGAGGGCGGCCTGGAGCCGTCCTGGTGTTTTCGCCCCGGTCTTCGCCCCGGCAGCGGGTGTCCCGTCTCTTTTTTCAGTACCAGCGAGCTGAATATTCTCCATTGAACTTTCCTTTGCCTCTTGATGGTCACGGAGGAGCCGGCGCTGTTCAGGCGCCGAAAGTGACTTCCCTCACTGTGGCAAGGCTTGGGGTATCGGGGAATCAGGCATTTGGGATAGCTGGTATCCACGGGGCGGATGCCTGGGGGCCCTAAAGGCGTGCCGCCCGACTCAGGATGCTTACTCGCTGTGCACAGTCCGGTTCCTGCCCTGCGACTTTGCCATGTACAGCGCCCGGTCCGCGGAGGCGATGAGGTCCTCCACGCCGGAGGTCCCGGCGTCGTACTGGGCAACGCCATAACTGACGGTGGGCATTTCCAGGCCGCCGGCAGTGGGGACCTGGGCGAGGTGGCGGCTGATCTCACCCGCAATCATTTCCGCCCGCGCCGCTGAAGCCCCCGGCAGCAGCAGGACGAACTCTTCCCCGCCGTACCTGCCCACCAGATCCGTGGACCGGACCGTATTCACGCACGCAGCGGCGAAGGACTGCAGGGCAACGTCACCGGCGGCGTGGCCGTGGGTGTCGTTGACGGATTTAAAGTGGTCAAGATCAGCAAGGATCAGGGCGCCTGTGCCCTGGGTGACGGCTGGATCGGCCAGCAGTTCCGCGGCCATATCCAGGAATGCCTTGCGGTTCAGAAGCCCGGTGAGATCATCCCGGGTGGCCACCATCCGCAGGGTCCGGGTCTGTTGTTCATTGCTGAGGGCAGACATACTGAAGGACACCACCACCAGCAGCACCATGGTCACCAGCGTGGTCACTGCCGAACCGAAGTACGTGACGAAAACGTGCCCGTTCTGGCCCCCCAGCAGGAAAGCAACCGTCCGGCCGAAATAGAACACGGACATTCCGGCCGCGGCGGCCGCCATTGGCACGCGGACACGGGAATAGCCGGGCTCCAGCCGCCATAGTTCCCGGGCCGCGAGCCCAATGGTCAGGCACATCGCGCCAAGGAACACGGGACCGCCGGACCAGGTGTTGGTGGCAGGGTTATCGAGTGCGGACGCCACGAGGGTGACGAGTGGAACGCCGGTAAAAACCCACCGCTGGGGCCGCACTTCGCGCAGCGACCTGGCGCCTGCCCAGACCGCCACGCCGCCGTGGACCAGCAGGACGTTGCCCAGCGGATTGGCCCACCACTGATGGGATGTCCCGTCAAGGAGGAAAGCGGCGGACCCGGCAAGGAAGAACACCAGCGCCAGGCACCACCAGCCGCTGTACGGGGAGCGCGTGTACCGGTAGGACGAGAAATAGAACAGCAATCCGAGGACCAAAGCCATGACGCCGAAGGCGACCCGCAGCGTAGCTGTATCCAGGACCATTTCCGAAGTTCCCCTGACGACGAAGAGCTGAACGCCCAGTATCGCACCGTTAATGGCCTGGAGTGCGGATGATCCTTCGCTGCGCCGCCAGTGCGATGGCGGAGGTGCGGTTGTCCACGCCAAGCTTGCCGTAGATGTGCACCAGGTGGGTCTTGACTGTGGCCTCGGAGATGAACAGTTTCCGGGCGATGGCACGGTTGGTCAGCCCGGTGGCCAGCAGTTCAAGCAGCTGCACCTCGCGGGCGGTCAGGGCCGTCTGCGGGCTGCTGATCCGCGACATCAGCAAGGCCGCAACCTTCGGCGCCAGCGCCGTCTCACCGGCAGCCGCGGACAGCACGGCCTGCCGGATCTGCTCCGGTGGTGCGTCCTTGAGCATGTAGCCGCTCGCGCCGGCCTCCACCGCCGCCAGGATGTCCGATTCGGTGTCGTACGTGGTCAGGATCAACACCGGCGGCGGGGAATCCAGCTTCCGGATCGCCGCCGTGGCCGTCACACCGTCCATCCCGGCGCCCATCTGCAGATCCATCAACACCACATCCACCTGCTCCCCCAGGGCCCGGAGGCGGGCGAGCTCACGCAGCGCAGCGTCCCCGTCTGCCGCTTCGGCCGCCACGATGAAGTCTTCGAATTCGGTAAGCATGGCACGCAGCCCGGCACGGACCACAGGGTGGTCGTCAACCAGCAGAATACGCAGGCGCCCCATCAGGACCGCTCCCCCGCCACGTTGTTTCCCGAGGCTGCGGTGAGCGGCAGCCGGATGGCGACGACGGTCCCTTCGCCGGGTGCCGCTTCCACCTCCAGGGAGCCGTCCAGTTCGCCCACGCGGGCAGCCAGCGAGCGCAGCCCGAAGCCGCTGCCGTCCGCCCGCCCGGCCACGCCGGAATCCGCCGCTTCCGGCGTAAAGCCAATGCCGTCGTCGTACACGTCAAGGGTGACCTCGTCACCGAGGAACGCCAGGGTGACGACGGCGGTGCTTGCCTTTGCGTGCTGCTTGACGTTGGCGAGGCTGGCCTGGGCTGCCCGGAGCAGGGTGACGCTGTACTGCGGCGGCAGCTCGGCGGGGCCGCCCACCAGCTCGAACCGGCAGCGCAACCCGCTTCCCCGGGCAGCCGCCAGGGTTTCGGTTTCCCCGCAGAGCCGCTGCAGGCTTTCCGCCAGCGAGGACTCCTGAAGCTGCGGGGAGGTGAGCCCGCGGACGAAGCTGCGGGCCTCGGCCAGGTTTCCGGAAGCCGTCTGCTGGACCAGCGCCAAGTGCCCGGCGGCGGTGGCATGATCGCCGGCGGCAAGGGACTTCTCCGCGGCCCGCGCCACCAGCACAATGCTGGACAGGCCCTGGGCCAGGGTGTCGTGGATTTCGCGGGCCAGGCGCTCCCGCTCGGCCGCCACCCCGGCCCTGTGCTGGGTGCTGGCCAGCTCGGCACGGGTCCGCCGGAGTTCGTCCGCGGCCAGCCGCTGCGCCTCACCTTCCATGAACAAGGCCCGGTAGGCGAGGCCGGTGACCACGGCGAACCCGGCACCCAGCAGCGGTCCCAGGACCACGGGCAGGGTGGGCGCCGGCAGTCCGCTGGCCAGCCACTGCGCGGCAATCACGGCCGCGGTCATCAGGGTGATGGTGAGCAGGGCAACCCGGCGCGGCAGCACATGCAGGTGCAGGAAGAACAGGGGGAAGGCGAGCCAGGAAAAATCGGAGCTGCCAGCCAGGAGGACACCCCATAGCGCCGTCACCAGGCCAAGCCACGGGACGGCGTAAGGGTGCGGGTTGAAGCCGGAACGGCCCGCGGCGTACCGCTTCTCCAGCACCGTCCCGGCGACGTAAGCAGCCGCGAGGGCAAGGGCGAGCACCGACCAAATGTAGCGTTGCGCACCCGCGGGAGCGCCGCCGTCGGCCGTACCGTCCCCCAGGTGGAGGCGCAGAATGGCGACCAGCAGCAGCACCGCAAACCCCGTGTGCAGCGTCACCCGCAGGAACCGGAGGATGGCGGCACCCGACGGCGTGGTCTGTGGGTCCGCGGCAAGCATTTCATCAGCTTATGCGCCAGCGGGGCGGGACGGATCAACCGAAAGGTTGACCGCGGCATCAGCCTTACGTCCCTCCGCGCTCAACCAAGTCCCCGATGTGGGCGGCGGCTCCGGAAAGGACAGTGGAGGTAGAAGGAAATCCCGCCCCGACTGAAGGAAGTACAACGTGTTTCTCGCAATCCGCGATATCCGGTTCGCCAAGGGACGGTTCGCCCTGATGGGTGGCGTCGTGGCGCTGGTGACGGTCCTGCTGGTGCTGCTCTCCGGGCTCACCGCCGGGCTGGGCGACCAGTCCACCTCCGCCATCGGAAAGCTGGGCTCGGAGCCAGGCAGTGGTTCCGGAGCCGGGTCCCGGCCGGTGGACAGCATCGTGTTCGGCGCGCCGGGCACCAACGAACCCACGGCGTCCTTCACCGAAAGCGAAGTGACGGCCGCTCAGGTGGGCAGCTGGCAGCGTGCCGCGGGAGTGGAACGGGCCGAGGCCCTGGGCATCAGCCAGTCCCGCCTCCAGGGCGGCGACGGCGGCACCACCAATGTGGCGGTGTTCGGCGTTGCCGACGGCGGCCAGCTGGCTCCCGCGCCTGTCCGGGCGGGGTCCGTGGTGATCGGCTCAACCGTGGCGGCGGATCTGTCGCTCGACGTCGGGGACACCGCCACGGTGAGCGGCACCGACCTGACGGTCAGCGCTGTGGTGGAGGACCAGTGGTATTCCCACTCGGGCGTGGTGTGGACTGCCCTGCCCACCTGGGCGGAAGTGGCTCACCTTGCCCCGGCGGGCAGCGGCCAGGGCAACCTGCCGGGCAGCGGCCAGCGCAACCTGCCGGTGGCAACGGTCGTAGCGGTCACGTACAAGGAGGGTGCCGTGGTGGACGAGGAGGCCGCGAACGCCTTGGCGCGAACGGTCAGCACCAGCCGCACCGGTTCGTTCCAGGCGCTGGGCTCCTACAAGAGCGAGAACGGTTCGCTGATGCTGATGCAGGCGTTCCTCTACGGCATTTCGGCGCTGGTGATTGTTGCGTTCCTGACCGTGTGGACGGTGCAGCGGACCCGCGATATCGCCGTCCTCAAGGCGCTGGGTGCTTCCGGCGGCTACGTGCTGCGCGACGCCATGGCCCAGGCGGCCCTGGTGCTGCTGGCGGGCGCTGGCGTTGGCGGGGCTATCGGTGTCCTCGGCGGATTCGCCGCAGCCCAGGCCGCCCCGTTCCTGATCACGCCCGCCACCACCCTGCTTCCGGTGCTGGGGATTGTGGCCCTGGGGCTGGCCGGTGCGGCGCTGGCCGTCCGCCGCGTCACCGCCGTCGATCCGCTGATCGCCCTCGGCGGCAACTAACCCCCCGTTCTTTCCTTCCGAAAGGTTCTTCCCATGTCTGTCACGTCACCCCTGGCCGCAGCTACCGCCGGCTCAACCCTCTCCCAGCCGCTTTCCCTCAGCAATGTCACCCTCGAATACCCGGACGGGGGCGGCACCATCAAAGCGCTGGACAACGTCACCCTGAGCGTCGCGGCGGGCCAGATGGTCTCCCTCGTGGGGCCGTCCGGCTCGGGCAAGTCCAGCCTCCTGGCGGTTGCCGCCACCCTTGTCCGTCCCAGCAGCGGGGACGTCATCATCGACGGGACCAACACGGCCGGCCTGAAGGACAGGGAACTCACCGCCCTGCGCAGGGAGACGGTGGGCATCATCTTTCAGCAGCCCAACCTCCTGGCCTCTCTGACCGCCGTCGAGCAGCTGATGATCGGCGATCACTTGCGCTGCAAGCCGCTGAAAGCCGCGCGTGCCCGGGCGGCCGGGCTCCTGGACCTGGTGGGCCTGGCCGCCTCCGCGGACAAGCGGCCGCACCAGCTCTCGGGCGGCCAGCGGCAGCGGGTAAACATCGCCCGCGCCCTGATGGGCAGCCCCAAGGTGCTGCTCGTGGATGAGCCGACGGCGGCGCTGGACCATGCGCGGAGCGCCTCGATCGTGGGGCTGCTGCGGCAGGTGACGGACGAGTTCCAGGTGGCCACGGTGATGGTCACCCACGACACCGAATTCGTCCCGCTGACCGACGCCGTCGCCGTGATGCGCGACGGTCTCTTGGCCGCCCCGGTGTTGCCGGTTGGAATATCTGCCCGTGGCGCTGGCTTGTCGCTCTAGGGTAACGGCAACAAAACACCAGAAGGAGCGCCATGACCATCGGCACAGGAACAACAGCGGGCACGGAGCGCACGGCACTTGTAGTGGGAGCCACCGGCATCGCCGGATCCGCGCTCGTCGAGAGCCTTACCGCCGAGGGGTGGGCCGTTCTTGCCCTGTCCCGCAGGCCCGGAGCGGAGCGCCCCGGGGTGCGCTGGCTCTCCGCGGACCTGACCTCGGCGGCGTCATTGACCGAAGTTCTCGGGCCGGAGAATCCCTCGCATGTGTTCTTCACGGCGTGGTCGCGGCGCGAGACGGAGGAGGAGAACATCGCCGTCAATGCCGGCATGGTGCGCGATCTCCTCGCTGCGCTCCGGGGCAAGGACGTGGCCCACGTTGCGCTGGTGACCGGCCTCAAGCACTACCTTGGACCCTTCGAGGCGTATGCAGCCGGGAAGATGGCCGATACGCCCTTCCACGAGGAGGAGCCGCGCCTGCCGGTGCCGAACTTCTACTACGCCCAGGAGGATGAACTCTGGGCTGCGGCCGCGGAGCAGGGGTTCACCTGGTCTGTGCACCGCGCGCACACGGTGATCGGGCACGCGGTGGGCAATGCCATGAACATGGGCCTCACGCTGGCCGCCCAGGCGACTCTGTGCAGGGAGAGCGGTGAGCCGTTCGTCTTCCCGGGCTCGGAAACTCAGTGGAACGGGCTGACCGACATGACCGAGGCCGGCCTGCTCGCCGAGCACATGATCTGGGCCGCCACCACGCCGAAGGCCGCTAACGAGGCGTTCAATATCGTCAATGGCGACATTTTCCGCTGGCGCTGGATGTGGCCGAAGCTCGCCGCCTATTTCGGTGTGGAGTGGGAGGGCTACGAGGGCCAGCCCCGCCCCCTCGAGCAGTCCATGGCAGGCCGGGCGGACCAGTGGAGGGAGCTGGCCGGGCGCCACAACCTCAGCGAGCCGGACCTGGACCGCGTGGCCTCGTGGTGGCACACCGACGGCGACCTCGGGCGGGGCATCGAGGTAGTGACAGACATGGGCAAGAGCCGGGATGCCGGGTTCACCGGTTACCGGCGGACCCTGGACGCCTTCACTGCACTCTTCGACCGGTACCGGGCCGAGAAACTCATTCCCTGATCGCGGTGCTGCCGGAAGGCACCGGCACCCCCGGGCTGGCGATGTCCGCGAGCGCGACAACGGACGGGCGTTCGGCTGTGCTCCGGATTGCCACCGCCTGCCCGGTGTGCGCGGAGGCCAGCAAGGAGTCCATAACGTCCAGCACATGATAGGCCAGGGTGCCGCCGGCCCGGGGCTCATCCCCTTGCGGCGTCGCTGCGAGGTCTGCGATGCCGTAGCCGCGTCCGGAGCCGAGGTACCCGGCCGAGACCGGCAGCGCTACCCAGTCTTCGGCGCCGAGCGCGAAGAGCCGGACGTCGCCGTCGAAATGGTTAGGGTCCGGGACGGCGAGGGAGCCCTGCTGGCCGTGGACTTCGATGTTCGCGGACGTCGACTGGACGGCGTCGAAGCTCATGACGAGGGTGGAGATGGCACCCGAGGTGTGCTCCAGGACGCCTGTCACGTGGGTGTCGATGGCCACGGGTACGGGCTGCCCTTCGCGTGGCCCCGAGCCGATGGTCCGTTCGCTGCGGCCGGCGCTGGCGGCGCCGATCACCGAACTGACAGGTCCCAGCAGCGTGACGAGCGCGCTGATGTAGTACGGGCCCATGTCCAGCAGGGGGCCGCCGCCGGGCTGGTAGTAGAAGTCCGGATCCGGGTGCCAGCGCTCGTGGCCGGGCGTCAGCATTGTGGCTGTGGCCGCGACCGGCGCGCCGATGAGGCCGTCGTCGATCGCCTTCCGGGCGGTCTGGATGCCGGTGCCGAGCACCGTGTCCGGGGCACAGCCGACGAGAACACCGGCCGCCCGGGCAGCGTCGAGCACTTCGCGGGCTTCCGCGGTGGTGGCGGCCAGCGGCTTCTCGCCGTACACGTGTTTGCCGGCGGCGATGGCCCGGAGCGCCACGCCGGCATGGGCTGCGGGGACGGTCAGGTTGAGGACGAGGTCGACGTCGTCAGCGGCCAGGAGTGCCTCCACCGGCACCGCGCGCACGCCTTCGCACGTGTCGGCAGCGGCCTGCGCGCGGGCAGGGTCGAGGTCGGCCACAGCCACGAGGATGACGTCCTCGAGGCGGCGGAAGCTCTCCAGGTATTGCCCCGCGATCTTCCCGCAGCCGATGATGCCAACTCTTACCGGCTTGCCCACAGCAAACCCCTTTCGATAATGGTGCGGACGTTGGTGTCTTTGAGGACGTCAGTCTCGTGGCCCGGCGTGCACACGAAGATCCTGCCCTTGCCCCACTGCCGGGTCCAGATCGCGGGCGAGGTAACTTCGCGGTGCCACGGGTCCCACTCGCGGACCCGCTGGGTGGTGGTTGCGAGGACATCGATGTAGCTGTCGGTGAGCACCCAGTACTGTTCGGTGACGAGATCGAAGTCGGAGATACCCCTGGTAATGGGATGATCCGCTGCAGCCGGGAGCATGTTCACCGTATAAGGGACGTAGTTGTCCGAGCGTTCGCCGGTCCGCTCGTCCGGGTGTTTGCCGGGATGGCACGCGAACTGGCCGCCGATCAGGTGCAGGTAATCCGCACTGTTCCGGTACGAATCGGCGATCCCGCCGTGCCAGCCCGCCAGGCCGGTGCCGTTCCCGACGGCGGTGCGGAGCCCCAGCAACTCGTCCTTCTCGATGGTGGACATCGTCACGCACTGCATGATGAGGTCCACCCCGGCAAGGTAATCGGCGTCGGCATAGATCTTGGGTGATTCCTCAACCCTGACGTCGTAACCGTGCTCTTTGAGGTGCGGGATGAACAGTTCCGTGGCTTCGACAGGCTGGTGCCCGTCCCAGCCGCCCCGCACCACGAGGGCAGTCTTGGTGGTTTTCATTGGTCTCATTCTTGTGGTTCTCAGCGGGAGGTGATGCGTTCCCATGCAGAGGCCTGCCCGATGTTGCGGGCAGGCCACTGCGGCGGGATGTCAGGCTAGCCGGACGTGCCGTTGAGAACTGTCACGTTCGAGTAGGTGAAGTTGTGTCCTGTGGCCAGGAGGACGTGGCCGTCCTGCCGTGCGTCGGAAGTGACGGTAAGGTCCCGCACCGTCGAGCCGTCCGCCGCCACCAGCAGGGTGACCCCCTCGCTGTTGGTCAGCACCACATCCGCGGCGTTTCCCGTTGCCCCCGCCAGGGTGACGTTGCGCCGGTCACCCCAGATGATCGAGGGCTCATGGTAGGTGCCCGGCTGCAGCAGGACGGTCACGTGCCCCGGATTGTTCGGTGGAATTGCCCCCACGGCCGCCCGGATGCTGGCGTAATCCCCGGTGCCGTCGAGTGCGACGGTCAGGAGCTTCGCCGCTGCGGGTTCCGTCCCGCCCAGCGGACCTCCGAAGGCACGCACCAGTGCCGGGACAGCCTGGGCAGGTGAGAGCTCGTAGGGGTACGCCGCCACCGGATCGAAGGACTGGCCCCGCGGCACACCGGTGTTGCCGCTGCACGCTTCGAAGACATTGTCCCGGGCCACCAGTTCGCCGCCCGATCCCTGGTGATGGAGCGGGTTACGGACGTTCCGGAAGTAGTTGCCCTCCACCACCAGCAGCGCCGCGTTCCGGCCCAGCATCCCGTAGCTGGAAATGTTCTCCAGGTAGTTGTTGTAGACGTGTGAGGCTGCCGTGTTGTCAAGGCTGGCATTGCGCTGGTGCGTGTTCCGGATCCAGTTGTGGTGCAGCGTCAGCCGGGTGACAACATTCTGCGTCCAGCCTTCACCCAGCGCCTTGTTGTGGTCCGCAAAGACGTTCCAGGACACGGTGACGTTGTCGCAGTCCTTGCGGATGTCCACCAGGCCGTCGCCCAGCCGGGTGAAGTGCATGTGGTCCACCCAGACGTGCGTGCAGGTGTCCATCTGGATGCCGTCCCTGTCGTTGTCCGGCCGTTTCCCCGCGAAATCGCCCGGGATGTAGGAGTCCCGGACGGTGAAGTTGCGGAACACCACGTTGGAGACATTGATGAGCTTGAAGCCGGCGTTCACCACCGCGGCTCCTTCACCGTCCCCGAGGAAGGACTTGTTGGCTGTGACGGTCAGCTTTTCGTACTGCTCGAACACCAGTTCGCCCTCGATGATCACCACCAGCGGCTCAGTGCTCCTGGCGAAGGCGCGGAGCTGGTCCGGAGTCGTGGCGCGGACCAGCTGGCCTCCCGCCCCGCCGGTGGTGCCGGCGCGGCCGTGGGCTGCCACGCCAGCAAACCCTTCCGGCCCATCAGTCCACGCGGCGCCGCCGAGCGCGCGGCCCACCGGCAGCCCCGCCTCGGCAAAGCCGTTGGAGCCGACGGCGGCGTCCAGTCCTGCACGACCCGCCGCCCTGGCTGCCGGGCCAAGCATGCCCGACGCAACCACGGCGCCCGCTGTCAGTCCGGCCGCAAGGAGGCTCCGCCGTCGGACGTTGATCTCAGGTAACTGGGCCATCTCAGCCACGTCCTTCCGGGGTCCAGTCACCGAGGAAGGCTTCCTTGGTGAACGTGAGGGCCTCCGCGGGCGAAAGCTGGGGATGGAATTCATTGACGTACGCGCCGGGTCCGGTGTTGTTGAATTCGGCGAACCGTCCCTCGGTCCAGGCGTGGCCGCTCATGTCTGCCCAGCCCTGGACGGCGATGTGGTTGCCCAGGACCGAGTCCCGGATCACTGCCATCGGGTGCGCAGCCGGGTCACTGCTGGCGAACCAGGGGCGGCCCAGGCTGACGGTGCCGGGGGCGGCGTCGGAAGTGAGCGTGCTGTTCGTGATCAGGATGCCGTATGGGTTGGAGTTCTTGGTGCTCGGGGCCACGATGTAGCCGTTGTTGGTTGCGCTTCCCCGGTCCAGGGAGTGGATGGTGCAGCCGTCCAGCACTGCCGTGCCGCGGCCGTAGATGAAGTCCACGTCACCCTCGATGTAGCAGTCCTTGAGGTAGGTGCGCGCTGTGGCGTCGCGGCCCGTGGTGTCCGCGAGGTAGGTGTCCTGGTTGCCCAGGAAGCGGGTGCCATCGAACGTCACTTTGTCCGCCACCGTCCGGACGGCGAGCGCCTGGCTGCCTCCGTTGGCGGCTTCGTCATAGGCGTTCTCCACGGTGAGGTTCCGCACCGTGGTGCCCTCGGCGAGGACGTTGAGGGTGGCGCTGCCACCGGCACCCCAGGTGCCGCCGAAGAATTTCACGCCGCTGGCCGGGAGGTCGTAGGTGATGACGACGTCGGCCGGGTTGGCTGTGGCGCCCTGGATGGTGAGGTTGGGGCGGTCGGCCCAGATGTTGACGGATTCCCGGTAGGTGCCGGGTTTGACCGTGATGGTGCGCGGGAGGGTGCTGCCGCTGGGGACCGATCCGATGGCGGCCTGGAGGCTGCCGTAATCGCCGGTGCCGTCCAGGGCAACGGTGATTTCCGTGGTGTTGTTCGGTGCGCTGTTCCCGCGGGGACCGGCGCCGGCGGCCACGATCTCCGGTACCCGGGCGGCGTCGTCCTTTTGGTAGGTGTAGTACTGGGTGGGATCGAATGCCGCACCCACGTTGTCCTTGCGGCCCCGGGTGCCGTTGAAGATGTTGTCCCGGTTCACCACCTCGGTGGCGGGATCCTTGGCCACCACCGGATCCTGGACGGCGGTGAAGGTGTTGCCCTCCAGGACCACCTTCGCGGCGTTGCGGCCCATCATTCCGTACTGGCCGATGTCCTGCAGGTAGTTGTTGTAGACGTGGGCGGCCGCCGTGTTGTCGAGGCTGAAGTTGCGCTGGGTGGTGTTGCGGATCCAGTTGTGGTGGACGGTCATCCGGGTCACCGCGTTCGCGGACCAGCCGACGCCGAGGGCCTTGTTGTTGTCTGCGAAGACGTTCCACGAGTAGGTGACGAGGTCTGAATCCTTGCGGGTGTCGATCAGGCCGTCGCCCATCCGCTGGAATTTCATGTGGTCAACCCAGACGTGGTGGGTGGTGTCGAGCTGGAGGCCATCGCGGTCATTCTCAGGGCTCTTGCCGTCCCAGTCCCCGGGAATGTAGGAATCCCTGACAGTGAAGTTCCGGAAGATGACGTTGGAGACGCTGTTGAGTTTGAAGCCGGCGTTCACCACCTCCGCATCCGCCCCCACCCCGATGAAGCTCTTGTTGGCCGCCACCGGGATCTTGATGTAGTCAGCAGCAGTGAGGGTGCCGCGGATGAAGATGACCAGCGGTTCGCTTGCCGCCGCGTAGTCCTTGAGCTCCTGGATGGTGGCGGCCGTGACGATCCTGCCTGCCTGGCCGCCGGTGGTTCCGGACAGGCCGTAGCCGGGAAGGGAAGCGAACCCGTCCGGCGTCTCCTTCCACATGGCCTCGGGAGTACCTTGAACATCCGTACCGGCTTTGACGGTTCGGGTATCGGCAGGGACCGCGTTCGCGGCCGGGATCGCCGTGAGGCTCCCCAGCATCACGACGGCGGTGGCCGCGCCGAGCAGGCGTCGCAAACTCATGCAAAACTCCTTTGTTTTGTGTCCGGGCAGCCTCCAGCCAGGACGTATTCATTGAAGGGTGTTGTTCAGTCAGCGATGCATACGGAGAAGTGCGGGGCGGATCTACTTGAGTCCCGTGGTGGCGATGCCGTTGATGAGGTACTTCTGGCCGGCGATGAAGAAGCCGATGATGGGGGCGATGGACACCACGGACATGGCGAACATGGGGCCCCACATGCTCTGGCCTTCCGAGTCCATGAAGGCACGCAGCGCCAGGGGAACGGTGTAGAGGTCCTGGTTCTGGATGTAGAGCAGCGGCCCGAAGAACTCGTTCCAGGTGGAGATGAACGTGAAGATCGCGGTGGTGGCCATGGCCGGGATGCAGAGGGGCATGATCACCCGGAGGAAGGTGCGGAACGGTCCGCAGCCATCGATCTGGGCGGCGTCGTCCAGTTCCTTGGGGAGTGCCTTCATGAACTGAACCATCAGGAAGATGAAGAACGCGTTGGTTGCCATGAAGTTCGGCACGATCAGCGGCAGGTAGGTATCAAGCCAGCCCAGCTGGGAGAAAATGATGTACTGCGGCACCAGGAGCACGTGGCCGGGCAGCATCAGGGTGCCCAGCATCAGGGCGAAGAAGAGCTTCCGGCCGGTGAACTCCATCCGGGCGAACGCGTAGGCGGCCAGGGCGCAGGAGAAGATGTTCCCAATGATCGAGAAGACCACCACGATCAGGGAGTTGATCAGGTAGACGTGGAACGGCTGGTTCAGCGCATTCCAGCCCTGTTCGTAGTTACTGAAGTCCCAGTTCTCCGGCCACAGGCCGAGCTGGCGGAAGATGTCGTTGCTTGGCTTGAAAGAGCTGGAGATCAGCCACAGCAGCGGATACAGCATGACCAGGCCCACCAGGCACAGGATCAGGTGGCGGGAGAAGCGGGTTCCCGGCGTGCCGGTCAGCGCATCTTCCGGAGCTTCTTCCTTTTTTTGCTTGTTCTTGACGGGTAGTTCGAGGAGAGCCATAGCGGTTGCCTTAATTGTCGTAGAAGACCCAGAACTTGGATGCGATGAAGTTTATGGCCGTGAAAATCGCAATAATCATCAGCAGCAGCCATGCCATCGCGGAGGCGTAACCCATCTCGAATTCGGTGAAGCCCTTCTGGTACAGGTACAGGTTGTAGAACAGCGTTGAATCCGCCGGGCCGCCCGTGCCGCCGCTCATCACGTAGCCCTGGGTGAAGGTCTGGAAGGACCCGATGAGCTGCATGATGAGGTTGAAGAAGATGATGGGGCTGATCAGCGGCAGGGTGATGGCGCGGAACTGCCGCCACTTCGAAGCGCCGTCAATGGAGGCGGCCTCGTAGTACATGGTGGGCACCTGCCGCAGGCCGGCCAGGAAGATCACCATGGGCGAGCCGAACGTCCACACGTTCAGGACAATCAGGGTGCTCAAGGCAAATTCAGGGTCGGTGACCCAGGCCGGACCCTGGATGCCGAACCAGCCCAGGAACCCGTTGACGATTCCGTCGTTGCCGAAGATGTAGCGCCACAGCATCACGATCGCCACGCTGCCGCCCAGCAGGGACGGCAGGTAGTAGACGGACCGGTAGATCGAGAGGCCGCTGAGTCCGCGGTTCAGGACCAGTGCCACCAGCAGCGCGATGGCCAGCGAGATCGGCACCGAGACGAAGGTGTAGATGAACGTGACCTTCAGGGACTGCAGGAGCCGGGGATCCTCGAACATGGCCTGGAAGTTGGCCAGCCCCACGAAGTTCGGCTCAGTGAAGAGGTTGTAGTCCGTAAAGGCGAGGTACAGCGAGGCGAAGAACGGGATGATCGTAAAGAGCATGCCGAGGAACCACGGCAACAGGAAGAGGTAGCCCGAGCGCTGGTTTGTCCGCCGGGAGGGGCCCCGCTTCGGCTTGCCACGCCCCGGCGCTGCGAGGGTGGCGGCAGCGCCGGAGGCTTGCTTGGTCAGCACTGACATGGTGTCAGGCTCCTATCTGCTTGGCTGGGTGTCTGGGCGCGGAGCGGCTACTTGTTGATGGCGGCATTGCTCTTCTCGAGGAAGGTCTTTGCTGCGTCTGCCGGGGTGATGCGGCCAAATTCGACTTCGGTGCCGAGCTGCTTGAGGGTGTCCGCCACTACGCTGGCGCCCTTGGGGTAGACGTAGGCGGGCGGCAGATCGTCCTTCTGGATGTCAGCCACCATCTCAACGAACTTGGTGTCGTCCGGCCCCAGCTTGGACAGGATGGCCTCGGTAACGTCCGGGTTGATGGGCACACCGCGCTGGGTCAGGGTCTGGGCGGCGCCGTCGACGTCGTTGATCAGGAAGTTCAGCAGCTTGGCCGCTTCCTTGGGGTGCTTGGACTTCGCGGCTACGGACCAGAGCATGCTGGGATCCGCGGAGTAGCCGCGGCGCTTTTCAGTGGTCTCACCGGGCATACGCAGCAGGACCAGGTTCCCGCCGGAGGCCTCGTTGTAGCCTTTGAAGTTGTTGATGGGAATGATCTGGGAGGCGACAGTTCCCTTGGCGAGGTAGGACTGCGCGGGCGAACCGCCGATCTGCTCGAAGAACCCGGCGGGCGGGTAGCCGCCGGCCTGGCGCAGGTCCACGCTGTACTGGAACCACTCGCGGATGGTTTCCTCGCTCACGCCGAGCTTGTTGTCCTTGGTGTAGAAGTCCTCGCCGCGCTGCCGGGCGAACAGGATGGGGCCCGTCTCGGTGGCGACGTCGTAGCCCGCTCCGTAGATTTTTCCGCCGGTCTTCTGCGACACCTCTGTGGCGAACTTGGCGTAGTCCTCCCAGCTCCAGGTCTTGTCATCCGGGATGGTGACGCCGGCCTGGTCCGTGATGGTCTTGTTCACCACCATGCCGATGAGGTTGACGCCGGTGGCCAGGCCATACAGTTTGCCGTCCACCTCGCCGCGGCTCTGGATGGTTTCGGGAATCTTGGCCAGGTCAATCTCCGGCAGCGTCTTCAGGTCCGCCAGGGTGCCGCGCTGGGCGTATTCCAGCAGGGTCCGGTTGGCCATGTTCAGCACGTCCGGGGGGTTGCCGCCGGCGAACCGGGTGGCCAGCTTGTCCGCGTAGGGCCCGCTGTCCTGGTATTCGCTCTTGACCGTGATCCCCGGGTTCTTCTCCTCGAAGATCTTGATGGCGGCGTCCGTCATCTTGGCGCGGTTGGAATCACCCCAGTAGACGAAGTTCAGTTCCACGTTGCCGCCTGCCGAAGGGGTGGATGCTCCGCCGCAGCCGCTCAGGGCCAGGCCTGCAGCGGTGATCGCCGCTCCAAGGATGATTCTGCGCGGGATGCGGGTGTTCGCTGTCTTCTTCATCGAATGACGCCTCTCTAGGGATGTCCGGACTGGCTCCCGGCGGCTGGTGGACCGCCTCGGAGTCAGGAAACTTTCTGAAGCTAACCACGGACTCTACTCCATGACATGGATTCGGTCCGCAGCTTTCAGAAAAAGTGAGTAAACGTTTTCTATCAAGAAGTTACTGTGACTGTCAACACAATTTTCTGAAGCCGCCAGACAACATGAGTACAGAAACTTTCTGCACTACTTGCCGGAGCTTTCCGTGATGGCTATGCTGATCCCCACATCACCGGTCATCAATCAACCAGGAGGTCCTGTGGCCACCCACGCGATCCCGGCGGAAGCACCCAGTAGCCCTGCACAAGCGGGACAGGAGCTTGCGCACCACGTCACCACCCTGCGGCAGCCCGCCAGCAGTTCGCCCCGCCCCTTCCTCCATCCAGTGCGTTCCCTCGCGGGCGCCACGGTGACCGAGGCCGGGCCGGCGGACCACCCGCATCACCTGGGCCTGTCCGTTGCCTTTTCCGACGTCAACGGAACCAACTTCTGGGGCGGGTCCACCTACAGCGCCGCCACCGGCCCCATGCTCCTGGCCAACCACGGCAGGCAACTCCCCCTGGGCTGGCAATCATCCGAAAACGAGGCGGGCTCAACAGAAGCGGGCAGCATCTCCTGGCGGTCGGAATCGGATAACGAGCTCGCCGTTGAGCAGCGGCGCATCGAGCGCTTCACCCACCCTGAGGCCGGAAGCTGGAGCCTTTCCCTGACCTCGGTGATCTCCCCGGCGGCGGGCGTCGAGCGGCTGCTGGTATCGTCGTCGGCCGTGAAGGGCAGGGCAGGCGCGGGCTACGGCGGAATCTTCTGGAGATTTCCACGGGGCACCGGAGACCCGCACATCCTGTCCGACGCCGGCAGCGGCGCCGACGCCACCCACGGGTCAAGGTCACCGTGGCTCTCGGTCACCATGCAGATCGACGGTGCACCGGTCAGCGTTGTCCTCGCCCAGGCCCCCGATTTCCCACTCCCGTGGTTCATCAGGGCCGAGGGCTACCTGGGGGCAGGACCCGCGGTTGCCTGGTCGGATGCAGCGGCCGTGGACCACAGCCGCCCGCTCAGGCTCAGTCTCCACGCAGTGATCCACGATGGCCCCGTGCGCACGGCAACCCGCGCCCTTGACCTTCTCCAACACCACCCACGAACCAGCCGCCCCGGCACATCCGACAGGACACCATGACAACCCGGATCACCCCCCTCTACTCCAATCCCATCCTCAATGGCGACTGGCCGGACCCTGATGCGGTGCAGGTGGACGGCATCTACTACCTCATCGCCTCGAGCTTCAACCGGGTTCCAGGGCTGCCCGTCCTGAAATCGCGGAACCTCGTGGACTGGGAACACGCCGGCCACGCCCTCGCCGAACTGCCGCAGGGCAGCCACTACTCGCTGGTGCGCCACGGGAGCGGGGTCTGGGCGCCGGCTCTGCGCCACCATAACGGCCGCTTCTGGATCTTCTACCCGGACCCGGACCACGGCATCTTCGTCCTCAGCGCCGAACGTGCCGAAGGGCCTTGGACCACGCCGCACCTGCTGTACGCCGGGCGCGGGATCATCGATCCGTGCCCTCTCTGGGACGACGACGGCGAGGCCTACCTGGTCCACGGCTGGGCGCACAGCCGGGTTGGTGTCAAAAACCGGCTGACGGTCCACCGCATGAGCCCGGACGCGGACCGGCTCCTGGACAATGGCACCCACGTGATCAAAGGGACGGACCTCCCCGGCTACACCACGCTGGAAGGCCCCAAGTTTTACAAACGCGATGGCTGGTACTGGATCTTCGCCCCCGCTGGCGGGGTGGCCACGGGCTGGCAATCGGTTTTCCGCTCCCGCTCCCCGTTCGGCCCCTACGAGGGCCGCAAGGTGCTGGAACAGGGAAATTCCGAGGTCAACGGTCCCCACCAGGGCGCCTGGGTAACCACGCCCGAGGGCCAGGACTGGTTCGTGCATTTCCAGGACCGCGGTCCCTACGGCCGGGTGGTCCACCTCCAGCCGATGGGCTGGGGCGAGGACGGCTGGCCGTGGATGGGAACACCAGCGGACGACGGCGGCCCGGGGACTCCCGTAGTCAGCCACCCGTACCCTGCGGGAACAGTAATTGACGAGGCGGCGCCGCCGGCCGGCGACACCTTCGAATCCCCTGGCCTGGGGCCGCAGTGGCACTGGCAGGCAAACCCTGTGGATTCGTGGTCGCGCCAGCCCGGAGGTGGGCAGTTGGTTCTTTGTCCGCAGGCCAACGATCCCGGGAACCTTCGCGAACTGCCCAACGTGCTGGGCCAGATCCTGCCGGGCACGCCGTCCGTGTTCACCACCACGCTGGAACTGGACGGCGTCCCGGGAGGTACCCGGGCCGGCGTCGTCGTCCTCGGGCAGCGGTACGCGTGGCTCGGGATCATCAAAACCGCCGACGGCTACATCCTGGGAAGCGGCACGGGCGGCGACTCCCCGAACGAGCTGCCGCTCGGCAGGCCGGTCCCGTTGGCGGGCCCGCGGATTGAACTGCAGATCCGCACGGACGGCACCCCGCGCTCCACGTTCGCCTGGCGTGCCGGGCGGGCTGACCCCTGGGAAGTCCAGGGGTGGAACTTCGAGGTGGTGGAAGGCAAATGGATAGGCGCGGAACTGGGGATCTTCACGGCTTCGCCGCTGGGATCACCGCAAAGCGGCAGTGTTATCGTTGGTCCCGTGCGGGTTGAGACTGCGCCGGTCCGCCGGGCATTCGCAGCGCATCTCGCCGCCGCTTCCCGATGACCCCAAGGACTGCTCTGTTGACCGCCACTCCGCGCCCCAAGATCGCAGATGTGGCCGCCGCGGCAGGCGTCTCGGTCCCCACTGTGTCCAAGGTCCTCAACGGGCGGGCGCACGTTTCCGAAGCCACGCGAGCCAAGGTCCGGCAGGCCCTGGAGGAGCTGGATTACACCAAGCGGAACGTGCCTGCGGACCAGCCGGGGCTGCTGCAGCTGGTGGTCAATAACTTCGATTCGCCGTGGGTGCTGGAGATCATGGCCGGGGCGGAGGAGGCCGCCGCAAGGCTTGGCTACTCCGTCGTTTACACGCGGGCGGAGCACGCCACGGCCGAGTCCTGGCGGAAGCTCCGGGAGTCGTCCGCCAACCGGCTGGCCGGCGTGGTGCTCCTGGCTCCGCGCCGCGGTTCGCGTCTGGTGACCACCCTCCGCAGCCTCAACATCCCCGCTGTGGCTGTTGACCCCGAAAGCACGGAGGGTCTCACCATCCCCAGCGTCAGCCCGGCGTCGTTCTCCGGAGCCCTGTCCGCGGTGGGCCACCTCCTGGAACTGGGCCACCGCCGGATCGGCACCATCACCGGCCGGGGGCACGGGTCCGGGCACAGCCGCGCGCGGTATGCCGCGTATGCCGCCGCCCTGCACGAAGCAGGGTTGCCGGTCCTGCCGGAGCTGGTGCGCGACGGCGACTTCAGCATCGAGGCCGGAGTCCGGCACGGCGGTGAACTCCTTGACCTGCCGGAGCCTCCGACGGCGATCTTCGCCGCCAATGACCTGCAGGCCCTGGGCGTAATGAACGCAGCCACGGGGCGCGGGCTGAAGATTCCGGCGGATCTGAGCGTGGTGGGGTTCGACGATATTGCACAGGCGGCCCTGACCTCACCGCCCCTGACCACCGTCCGCCAGCCTCTCGCCCAGCTGGCATCCATGGCCGTGAGCATGCTGACGGAACAGTTCGACCAGCAGCGGCCGGCCACACCGGCTGCCCTGGAACTGGCCACAGAAATGGTGGTGCGTGGCAGCACCGCCCCGCCGCGCTCGGGCTAAGGCGCGCGCAGGCTGGCTAGGGTTCCGCCGTCGCGCGGTTCTCCGCCGCCTCAGCTGCCGTCTGGGCATATGACGCCGAGAGCCGGCGGTAAACCGGGGTGAGGAATGCCAGCAGCGCGGCGATGATCATGATGATCCCGGCCACCAGGAACACCAGGGCGATCCCCCGGGAGACGCCCTCGCCCAGCAGCGGTTCCAGCTGCGCGGCGCCGTCGGCCGTCCTCGCATAAGGGATGATCCAGAACTGGGCGATCGGGGCGATGAGGAAGGCAGTGACCGGCGCTGCCGCGGACTCGAACGCCATGGCGAAGCCGAACACCCGGCCCTGCCGGGGCAGCGGCACCACCTGCTGAATGACGGTCTGCTCGGCGGCCTCCACAAAGGGCACCAGGACCAGGTACAGCCAGATGCCCGCGATGTACAGCCACGCCCATTCCCGCAAGGTGAACACCGCCCCCAGGACCCCTAGCACAATCACGGCGACGAGCAAGGTACGCAGGGGGTTGGGCCCAAGCCCGAACCTGGCGATCAGCGCCCCGCCCACGAGAATCCCGGTGGAAGCGACCCCGAAGTAAGTCCCCCAGAGCTCCACAGGGAACTCCTCCAGGCCGTAGGGATCCATCAGTGCCATGTAGACGCCGCCGATGAAGTTGTTGAACGTGGAGAAGACGATCAGCGCGAACAGGCCGGAAATTGCCAGTACTGCGGCGAGGGAGCCGTGCAGGTCGAATCCGCCGTGCGCGTCCGTAGCGGCTGCCTGCACCTCCTCCGGCATGCGCAGGGTGAGGAGGTGTGCGAAGGCGAGCGCCGTGAGCACCAACGAGACAACGATCGTCCAGCCCATCCCCAGCAACCCGACCGAGAGCCCGGAGAGCACCGAGGTGACGATCAGCATCAGGCCCTGCACCATGCCCACCATCCCGTTTGCCTTGTCCCGGCGGTCCGGCTCGATGAGGATGGTGACGGTGGTGGACAGGGCGATGTTGCGCATGTTTTCCACCACCGCGCCGATCAGGATGATCACGGTGAGGACCCAGAACCACGGCTGCGTGAGGTCCAGCATCATGGCGGGTGGCGTCAGCAGGAACAACACCCCGGACAGCACGAACATCACCAGGGTGAAGCCGGCGGCGAATCGCATCACGGCCAGTTTGCGGTAGCGGTCCACGAAGGTGCCGAAGCTGATGCTGGAGAGTGCAATCAGCAGCATGTACGCGCCGCCGATCACCCCGGTGGCTATCACGTTCCGCGTCTCCAGATACACCCAGAAGGTCAGGGCGAACCACAGGTAACTGGTGGTGATGTTGGCGACGCCGGTGTTCACCAGGATGCCCGCGAAGGTGCGGGACCGCTCCGCCGGGCTGCGCACAGAAGTGTCGACGGCGGCGGGAGCCTCCGCGGCCGTGGAAGGGGCCGGTTCGTGCTCGGTCATGGGGTCCAGTTTACTGAGAACCGCTTGAGGGGGACATGGTTTTCGGCGGGGTTTGGCAGCGCCCGGCCGGGTTCACCGGGCGCTGCCAACCTGGAATCACTACTTCAGGATGTAGATGATGTAGCGAACATTTCCGTAGCGGTCCGTGTACCAGGCATGGTGATTGCGGTGGTGACCGTACCGGTCTTTGCCGTGCCGATCGTAACCGTTGCAGTCGTAGCCGTTCTTGTCGAACCCATGCCGGTTGTAACCCCTGTTGTCGTAGCCCCAGTAGTCATAACCGCTCGTATCGTAGCGATGGCGGTCGCCGTCCCGGTCGCGATCATGGTGATGGGACGAGCGGTGGTCATCTCTTGAACCGCCGTCAGCAAAGGCTGCGCCGGCTGTCACTGAACCGCCGAGGGTCAGACCTGCTGCAAGTGCAACGGAGCCAAAGAGGCGGGATGCTTTGTTCATTTGAATATTCCTTGCGTAATCGAATGATCGAAAATCCGCAGGAACAGGAGCGCAGGATGAGTGGGCACAACTCGTCATTGGGCGGTCCACTCCATTGTTGACACGCCTGTCTACGGTTTTCTCCCAAGCCTGTTCGGTGCGTAAGAGGCACCGCGCTTGAGGGTGCCAGCCCCCGCACCAAGACAATGAACCTTTTACTTCCCCCGGTTCATTTGGTGAAGGGTGCTGTGAGTGATTGCTGATTCACGTCAGATGCAGAGGGGCACTTTAGATTGAGCGCCGGATTCAAGACCCTCGTGCCGGTCTGTGGACTCTCAGGTGATCAGCTTCCGTCCGCCATTATGTTCGTTGGGAGGGACGTGGAATCAAGAATACTGGGGTCCTTGAAAAGGGGGAAGAGTCAGGGTTTTATTACTCGGAAATCCCTGCCACCATGTTTTGGAGAGGTGTTTTCGCCAGCTCTCCAAGGCAGACTGCGTCCATTTCGTCATTACCCGCCGGTATATCCGCCATAAGCACCGGCGGCATCGTTTATGTTACGCAGCACCTCGTGAGCGCTTCCGGACGACTACAGCCCTCAGTTGCTGCGGAAATGTCAGCCTGCTCCTCCGGCTGACCACAATCACCGAAATAAGCCCGGTCAGCAGCACCACCGCCCCGCCAACTGCTACGGACCAGCGCGCCCCGAAGTCTGTACCGATCCACCCCATCAATGGCGCCCCCAGGGCTGTGCCGCCCTGCAGGACTGCCAGGTA
This sequence comes from Pseudarthrobacter sp. DSP2-3-2b1, assembly GCF_049895945.1. Lineage (NCBI taxonomy): Bacteria > Bacillati > Actinomycetota > Actinomycetes > Micrococcales > Micrococcaceae > Pseudarthrobacter > Pseudarthrobacter sp. DSP2-3-2b1. The sequence goes on from NZ_JAFCTI010000012.1 coordinate 96,614, forward strand.
GAGGGCCAGAACGCGTCCCCGGAACTGTGGATCCACGGACAGCTGGATGCTGGTGTTGCAGCTGTTCAGGAACGTGATGGCGGCCAAGCCCACTGGAATAAGGACCGCTGCGTAAAGCCAGAACGACGGCGATACGCTCGCAATCAGGGTAAACAGGCCCAGCCCGACAGCGCCGCCGAGCAGAAACCGCAGCCGCGGACCGGACCTGCGTGCCGCAAGCAGCGCTCCTGCCAAAGTCCCAACGGCCATAACGGACCCCAGGAGCCCGAATTCACCCGCACCCATCCCGAATTCCGCAGTGGACATCAGTGCGTTAATGATGGGGAAATTCATGCCGAAGGCCCCGAGGATCCCCACCATGACGAGGATAAGCACCAGGTCCGGACGCTGCCGGACGTAGCGCAGGCCCTCTGAGACCTGGCCCTTGCCCCGGACTGCGGGCTCGGAAGGTGCCAGTTCCGACGTCCGGATCCGCCACAGCGAGAGGATGACGGCGGCGAAGCTGGCCGCGTTGAGCAGGAACACCGGACCTGTGCCTATCCACGCGATGAGCAGGCCTGCGATCGCGGGACCGGTGAGCCGCGCCGTGTTGAACGAGGCAGAGTTCAGTGCCACCGCATTGGCTATGTGTTTATGACCCACCATTTCGGAGACGAACGCCTGGCGGGCCGGTCCATCAATGGCGCTGGCCAGGCCGAGGCAAAGCGCCGCGACGTAGGCTTGCCACAACTGCGCCGTCCCGGTCAGCACCAAGATGCCCACCATGAGCCCGACCAGACCCATGGCCGTCTGCGTCCACAGCAGGATCACGCGTTTCCGGTAGCGGTCTGCGAGCACTCCCGCGTACGGACCAAGCAGCAGCATGGGGAGGAATTGAAGTCCCGTGGTGATGCCGACGGCGGTGCCGGAGTTGTTTGTGAGGACGGTCAGCACCAGCCAGTCCTGGGCGATCCTCTGCATCCAGGTTCCGATGTTGGACACGAGCGCCCCGCCAGCCCACAACCGGTAGTTGCGGTTTTCGAGTGCCTGGAACATGGCGCTCATCGGGCACTCAGTTCCTGCATGATGTGGGCGGCGCGGCTGAGGGTGCGGCGGTCCTCGTCGCTGAGCCGGGCGACGCGTTGGGCCAGCCACGCGGTCCGTTGGCTGCGGGCCTCGGCGAGCACGGCCTCCCCGGCCGGGGTGATACTGACCCGGATCTGGCGGCCGTCCTCCGGATGGGGTGATCGTGACGCGAATCCCTGATCTGTGAGGGCGTTGACGATCCGTGTCATTGACGGGGCCTGCACGTGTTCCTGGTCGGCCAGTTCGCGGAGGGTCTGGGATTTCACCCGGAGGTGCGCCAGGACGGTGTATTGGCCCGGAGTGATGACATCCCCCGTTGCCTCGATGCGCAGGCGGCGGGACGTACGCATCACCGCTGTCCTTAAGTCGATTGCCAAAGTATCCGGCTGGATGCTGTCCTGCTCGCTGGCGACCGGGCTGGCCATGGCGTTCATCCCTTTCATTACCGTCGCGGGGCCCCCGCCCCGGACGATAGTTAGCAATGCTAATTAGTCCTGCTAACCATTATGGATCCTCGGCGCCGGGATGGCCAGTCCCTCTCCCGCCGCCGTCGTATTCGCCGACGAGTGCTGACCTGCATCCCCTTGTCGCCGGCGTTCCGGCGGCAGATAATGGTGCTGATTCCCACGTCAGCGGCTCAGCGATCCTGCGGCACGTGGCGGCATACGCTGCGGCGCCCTTCCTATCGGAACCCCGGAACGGCGGTACTCCCGATGAACTCGCGTGGCACCCCCACCACCCTCCCGTCCGTCATCAAACGGCATCCGGTGACATCTTTCGTGGTCATCGCCATCCCGCTGTCCTGGGCAGCGCAGATCCTCGCCCTTGTGCTGGTGGGTAACATCCTGCCGGGGATCCTCGCCGAGCTGCTGATCCTGTTGGGAACGGCCACCCTGGTCACCGCCGCCGCGGATGGCCGGCCAGCCGTGCGTGAGCTGTTCCGCCGGGCGTTCCGCTGGAGGGTCTCCCCCGGCTGGTACGTAGCAGCGGTGCTGGCCCTTCCCGCGCTCACGGTGCTCATTGCAGCGGTCACCGGAACCTCGCACCCGCCCGGTGGCGGCTGGTTGCCCCAACTCGGTAATTACCTGTTGAACACCGTGATCATCGGCGCCCTGCTGGCCAACATCTGGGAGGAGCTCGCCTGGACCGGTGTGGTGCAGCACCGGCTCATTGACAGGCACGGACCTGCCAAGGCCGCCTTACTGACAGCCATCCCGTTCGCACTGATCCACCTGCCCTTCGCTTTCTCCGAGCGGGGCTTCTCCGGCACCTCCTGGACCGACGTCGCGGTCACCTGGGCGGTCCTGTTCGTTCTTGCCCCGTTCTTCCGCTTACTTATGGGACTCGCTTACCTGGGCACGGGCTACAGCCTGCTCATCGTAGGGCTGCTGCACGCCTCCTTCAACGCCTCCGCGTCGACAAAGCTGGACGTGTTCGACGGCGGCTGGCAGCAGATTGCCGCCCTGATCGTCCTGCTCGGAGTGGTCGCCGCAGCCACGGCACCCCGGGCGTCCCGGTTGCGGCGGACAACGGAATCGGGTCCATCGGAAGCTACGGAACCAGCTTGACGTCCTCGCCCCGGAGATTGGCACGGAAGCCGTCGCTTTGGACGGAGACGTCCTGAAGCACCAGGCCCTCGGGTAGGCCCTCAATCTCGTGCTCGATGGTCACCAGCCCCCGCACCACTGCGCCGACGGCGTCCGAGAGGAAGTCCGGCCCACCAAAATCGATGGATCGCGGTTCAACAACCAGCCTGCCGGATTCCACCTCCACCGTGCCGGTCGCGGTCACGCGCAGTTCCCGGCCAAGGGCCTCCACAGTGCGAACGACGGCGGCCTGGCCGCCGCCAGCGGCCCGGACCACCGTCCCGCCACCGAGCTCACCGGCGACGACGTCGAACGGCACCGTCGCGTCCACTGAAAGCCTTGCGGCGACCAGCCCCTCCGGCCCGGTAACCACCTCCTGCCCGACAGCCCGGACGTCGCGGAGCGTCGAGCCCGCGGCCACCACTGTTCCTGCCTCAAGCTCAAGGTCGGCGAGCCACACCTCGTCCTCACGCAGGTCCGCCGGAGGCGCTGCATCAGTCTCGGCGCCCATCGACGGAGACGGCGACGGCCCAGCAGCCCCCGCCTCGCCCCCACCGGCAGGAGCGCTCACCACCAACCAAAGGACCGCAAGCACAACCCCCAGGACAACGACCATCCCAGCAGCACCGATCAGCCAGTCCTTCACACGCGTCCACTCCATGAGGACAGTCTGCTGGCTCGCAGGCTGCGGCGCGAACCCGTACGCCCGGCCCTACCCGCTGTCAGTGCCGCGGAGTAGGGTGCCGTCATGGACATCATCCTGGTACCCGGTTTCTGGTTGGACGCCTCGTCGTGGGAGGAGGTCACCCCCGCCCTGGAGGCTGCAGGGCACACCTGCCATCCGCTCACCCTCCCTGGCCTTGAATCGAAGGATGCAAAACGTGCCGGCATCACCCTCAAGGACCACATCAACGCCGTCGTGAAAACGGTGGACGCCCTCGAGGGCAAGGTGGTGCTGGTGGGGCACTCCGGTGGCGGTGCGGTCATCCACGGGGTGGCGGACGCACGGCCTGACCGCGTGGCGCGGAACATTTACGTGGACAGCGGGCCCCTGGGCGAAGGGGGCGTCATCAATGATGAACTGCCGGCCGACGGCGACGACGTCCCCTTCCCGCCTTGGGATGGCTTCGAGGATGCCGACCTGGTGGATCTCACGGAGGATCTCCGCATGGTGTTCCGCGCCCGTGCCATCCCCGAACCCAAGGGCGTGGCCTACGGCAAACAGCGTCTGCACGATGTCCGCAGGTACGAGGTACCCGCCACGGTGATCGCCTGCCAGTTCCCGTCCTCGCTGCTGCAGGAATGGATCGACGCCGGCCACCCCTTCACGGCCGAACTGGCCCGCATCCGCGACGTCGAATTCGTGGACCTGCCTACCGGCCACTGGCCCCAGTTCACCAAACCGGCCGAGCTTGCCCAGGCCATCCTGGCGGCAGTGGACCGCACCTTGTGACACCGGGGGCTGCGGAGGTGGTGCGGGACAGCTTCCTCCGCCGCTGGTTTGTGTCCGTGACCCTTGCGGAGGCCGCAGGGTTTGCCATTCCCGCGATCGCCGGCGGCTCGCTAGCCCTCTACGCCGCACCAGCCGCCGTCGTTTATCCTGCCCTGGTTCTGGCCGGCGCGTGGGCTGTCGGCCTCCTGTGGACCCTCGCACCGTCCCCGTTTATCGACGAAACTACTCCTGTGCCGATTCTGTTCGCCGTCTACCTGCTGGCCGGGCTGCTGATGGCCGCCACAGTGGCCGTACTGACGGGATTCGCGGCCCGGCGTGTTGTTTCGGGGGCGGGCTGAACGCGGAACGCCCGGAGAAAAGGCCCGGAATACCGCCCCCGGCGCCAAACCCTGGGCTAGCCTTGCCAACAGAGGCCCGGGACGTCCCGGACCCTGACGATCCGGCGACGCTGCCGGGTTATGTCTGTTTGTTCGTTCGAGAAAAGGATGATCATGGCCGTTTCAATTGAGCTGGGCAAGAAACTCGACAAGAACTACGAGAACTTGAGCTTGGAGGAAGTCCTCGACGCTCCGCCGTCGGCCCTTGCCGGCCTCACGGAAAAGCACGCCGAACTCCTCGCCGGGCTGGGAATCAAGACGATCCGGGATCTCGGCAGCAACAAGTACTTTGCCACCGCTGGCGTCTTGGTGGCACTGTCCAACCACGTGGACTAATTCCGAGAAGTCAGAAAGATCCGGCCGGTGCCTGCACCGGCCGGATCTTTTGGTTTAAGCAACACAACAAGTTCAGTTAACTTATTTACAAACCTGTCATACGCGGCTAAATTCTTAGCATCCCCAGCGGATCACATCTAGATCCGCTTTATGCGTTCGAAGAGGATGACTATGACAATTACCAGGACTCTGGCCACAAGCCTTCTGAGCCTCTCCACAGCCGCGTTGCTCGCCCTTTGCTCGGCGGGAGGAGCAAACGCTGCACCCCCCGCGCCGGAAAACGAGGAATCGCGAGGCGTCAGCAGCTCAAATGTCGCAGCCTCCGCGGACGCAGGCTACTGGACGGCGGACCGGATGCGCGCCGCCATCCCCGGCGATGTCCTGGCGAAGAAGGCGCTTGACCGGCAGAAGGCCAACAAGCCCGCCGTCGCAGAACGTGAGGCGACGGCACCGGAGAGCAAGGTCCAGGGTTCGTCGCCGCAGGTCCAGCAGAAGGCCAACGCCAGCGAAAGCCCCGTTCCGCATATCGGCAAGGTGTTCTTCACCCTGGGCGGGGCAAACTACGTCTGCTCGGCAAACTCGGTGGTCTCTACCAACAAAAACACCGTTTCCACCGCCGGGCATTGCCTTAACGAAGGCCCCGGCGCCTTTGCAACGCGGTTCACCTTTGTTCCCGCGTACCTCAACGGCGCTGCACCCTACGGCCAGTGGACGGCCAAGGCCCTCTACGCCCCCACCCAGTGGAGCTCCTCAGGCAGCATGCAGTATGACACCGGGTTCGCCGTCATGTCCCAGCTGAACGGCCGCAACCTCGCCGACGTCGTCGGAGCCTCCGGCGTGCAGTTCAACGCGGCCCGCGGCCTCGCCTACAAGGCATTCGGCTACCCCGCAGCCTCGCCGTTCAACGGGGAATCCCTGAAGAGCTGCACCGGCACGGCCACGAACGATCCCTACAACCCGCAGTTCAACTCCCAGGGCATCCCGTGCAACATGACCGGCGGCTCCTCAGGCGGCCCGTGGTTCGTCGGCGCCAGCTCCAGCGGTTACCAGAACTCCGTGAACAGCTACGGCTACGGCAGTAAATCCACCAAGATGTACGGCCCGTACTGGGGTTCAGTGATCCAGCAGACCTACACCACCGCATCTTCGGCGTCCTAAGCAACGAGGTGGGTGCCTTGCCCGCTTAGTAATTGAATGAACGACGGCGGCCGTCCCCCTCGGGGCGGCCGCCGTTTGTTGCGTCGGGGCTAGGCGTTATGCCTATGAAAAACCAAAGCCGCCTTTCGCTGCTTGGCCCCTATTGACCCCAGCCAGACGGGCCAATATAGTTCAGGCAATAAACTAACTCGGCCCACGGTGGAACACTGAATGCAAGGACGCAGCATGACTCTTACGCCATCCCCCATCGCAAGGTTCACCTTCTGGCTGAAGACCGGCAAATGAACGCACCCCGGGCTCTTGGCCGCACCGGATACTCTGTGTCCGCTGTTTGTGTGGGCACCAGCTCTTTGGGCAGCCCGCCGGCCCCGCACGGGACGGACGTGGCCGTGGCGACCATTCTTCGTGCCCTGGATGGTCCTTATAACTTCATCGACACATCCAACGAATACGGCAATGGGGGCGGCAGCGAGCTCCGGATCGGGCAGGCGTTGGCCGTGGCGGGTGGCCTGCCTGATGGGTTTGTGCTGGCCACCAAAGTGGATCCGGTCCCGGGCACCGCGGATTTTTCAGGCGAGAGGGTCCGGCGGTCAGTTGAGGAAAGCCTCGAACGTCTCGGTCTGGACCGGCTCCAACTGGTGTATCTTCACGATCCTGAGAAGATCTCCTTCGAGGACGGTGTTGCAGCGGGCGGCCCCCTCGAAGCCCTGATTGAGCTGAAGGATCAGGGCATCATTGGACACCTTGGTGTTGCCGGCGGCCCGATCGATCTCGAGCTGAAATATCTGGCCACGGACGTGTTCGACGTGGTTATCAGCCACAACCGGTACACGCTGGTTGATCAGAGCGCAGAGCCGCTCCTGCGCGAGGCGGAAACCCGCGGTGTGGCATTTGTCAACGCTGCGCCCTTTGGCGGGGGAATGCTGGTCAAGGGCCCGGATGCTGCACCAAACTACTGCTACCGTCCCGCGAGCCGGCAGATCATTGAGCGTGTCCGGGAGATGCAGGATCTTTGCCACGAGTATTCGGTGCCACTGGCCGCCGCGGCACTTCAATTCTCCACCCGGGATCCGAGGATAACCTCGACGATTGTGGGCATGTCTTCACCCGACCGGGTGGGCCAAACGGCCCGCCTGGCCGGGTGGGACATTCCTGAGGAATTCTGGTCCCGCATCCTCCCCCTCGCCGTCGCGGGAACCGGCGAGCTGGGCTAAATCCCCGCAGTCACGGCCGGATCACCGAAATGCTTGCCGGCATGGCGGAAACTTTCTGCCGAGAGCAGCACCACCGCGGAGTCCGCTTCATTCGGACTCCACGGCAAGGCCACCTCGATGGTGCTGCCCCGGAAGGTGACCAGCTGTGTACCTGCGGCGCCCTCGTGCCGCGCCCGTAGAGTGGCATGCCCAAGATGCACCCGTCCGTCCGGGTCATGTGTCCAGTTCACCGAAACGTCCACTCCGGGGCGTGCAACCAGACCGGACACCGAACCCGTGGCCAGCTCCGGGGGAAGCGCCTTCAGCAGCTCAATTTCTCCTCGGTGGCTTTGAAGAATGCACTCCGCCACACCAGCAACGTAGCCAAAGTTACCGTCGATCTGAAAAGGAGGATGGGCGGCAAACAGATTGGCATAGAGACCCCCTGCAAACGGCCCCTGGCCGGTGCCCGCGTCACGAAAGAAGAGCCGGATGAGATCTGCTGTTTTGTCGGGCTGGCCCAGCCGGGCCCTCAGGCACAGCTTCCACGCCAGCGACCATCCCGTTGACTCATCGCCGCGTCCGTCCAGGCTGCGGGCGGCCGCAGCCGCCAGATCCATATCCACGGCGGTGTCGCCCGGGTACAGGAAGAACAGATGAGACATGTGCCGGTGCTGCGGCTCAGCCTGGGCATGGTCCGCTACCCATTCCGGGACCATTCCCATCTGCCCTGGCACAGGCCCTGGAATGCGGGGCATGGCCGCAGCGGCGGCCGCTACAACGTCATCTCCAACCACACCCAGCCGGGCGGCAAGGGAGGTCACCATCTTCAGCACATCCGAGACAAGGATAAGGTCCAGGGTTGATGATGCCCCCACCGAGGAGACTATCCCCTGGCTGGAGACGAACTGGTTTTCCGGGGACGTCGAGGGGGACGTGCCCAAGGTGCCGTCGGGTTGCTCCTGAAGCCAGGCCAGACAGAATTGCGCCGAGGAACGGATGGGGTTCCACGCCCGCGTACGGGCGAAGTCGTCGTCAGCCCCGAACAGGACGTGTTCCCACAAGTGGCGGACCAGCCACGGCCCTGCCATCGGCCAAAACGCCCACTTCGGGTCGTGCTCTCCGAGTCCGACCGGCTGGGAATATGCCCAGATGTCAGTGTTGTGGTGAGCCACCCAACCGGGTGCGCCGTACAGCCGCCGGGCAGTCTCGCTGCCAGTGACCGTGAGGGCGTCGATCAGGTCGTAGAGGGGAGCGGCGCATTCGGACAGGTTCGCAACCTCTGCCGGCCAATAGTTCATCTGCAGGTTGATGTTGGTGGTGTAGTTCGAGCTCCACGGCGGCTGGAGGGAATCATTCCAGATGCCTTGCAGGTTCGCCGGGACTCCCCCGGGCCGTGAGCACGAGATGAGCAGGTATCTGCCAAACGTGAAAAGCAGCCCTGCCAGAGCTGGGTCCGCTGCGAGCACGCCCCCGGGGTGATTGTTGGCACGGTACAAGCGTTCGTCAAGGGGAAGGTCAGGGCCGTTTCCCGTGTACATTTTCACCCGGTCGAAGAGCGCACCGTAGTCCGCCACGTGAGCCGTACGCAGGGCGGGCTCGCCCAGATCCAGTGCCGTCCTGATCCGTTCCATAGCCTTTCGCCGTGCGGATTCGGCGTCACCGCAGGGAATTCGTCCAACCCCAACAAATGTGGTCTGGGTTGCAAGATAAATCGTTGCATGGTGGACACCTGACGCCGCGAGTCCGTCCTGGTGGTCCTCTGGGATGCCGTCGTGGGTCCAGCCGACCACGGCGGCGCCGCGCAGCGTGCCGTCATCGGAGTTTGAGTATTTCACCGGCCCCGAGGTTGCGTCGTGTGCGGGCTCCACGTCTGAGGGTAACCGGACGTTGAGGAACGACGTGTCCGTCGTAGTCCCAGTGCTCAGGATCCGGAGCGGAGAGGTCATTGCAGTTGAAATATCAAGCCCGGAGGCGTGGTCTGTGCTGATGGTCAGCACCAGCACACCGTGACGATGGCTGATGTACGAACACTGGGTCACCCAGGCGTCGTCCGTGCAGTACCGGACTTCGTGGGTTGCCGTTGCCAAATTCAAGGCACGCCGGTAATCCGAGGCATTGCCTTCCGTTGTTGGCACGCCAGTCCCTGTGACACCGGTCCGGACATGGAAATCGACGAACGGAAGGTAGCTCTGTGAGTAACGGTGCTGCAATCCCCGGAGCTGCTGGTCAGCTGCCGGGTAGTCGCCCGCAGCGACTGCAGCCCGGGCTGACGACAGGGATGCCGCGGCGGCGTCAGCGGAAATAACCGGAGGCACTGCCTCACTTGCCGGGCTGCCCGACCACGCAGTGCTGTCGTTAATCTGCAGGTGTTCGGTCCCCACAGCGCCGTACACCATGGCGCCCAGCGAGCCGTTTCCGAGCGGTAAAGCCTCCGTCCATGTCGATGCAGGGCGGTTGAACCAGAGATCTCCAAGAAGTGGGGTGCTCATGTGCAGGGTGGTTCCTTGCTGTTTGGCCAAATGGGTCTGAGTGCTGGGGCCGCATCAGTGTTGTGCACTGGAGATGGGCAATTCCTAGAGGGTGGCTGTTTCGGGTGCCCAGTTTTCGGGGACGGCCGGGGATGCGGGAGCGGTGCTGGTGACGTCCACGAACGTGCCGGATTCCATGGATTCGGTGATCGAGACCATGGTGTCCAGGACGTGGTAGGCGAGGTTGCCGGTGGCGCGGTGGGGGACGCCGGCGCGCAGGGAGCGGGCCATGTCCAGGACGCCCATGCCGCGGCCGTTCGCCGGTCCGGTTGCGGGAACGGTGGTCCAGGCCTCGTCCCCTGCGTGCCAGAGCCGGAGGTCGCCGTCGAAATGGTTGGGGTCCGGCAGGGAGAGTGTGGCCTCGGTGCCGGTGATTTCCACGAAACCCATGCGGGCGCGCGGGGATTCGAAGGAGAAGACGCTGTGGGAGGAGGCGCCGTTTTCGAACTGCGCCATCGCGGAGACGTGGGTGGGGACCTCGACGGTGAATTCCTGCCCGGCCTTGGGCCCGGAGCCGATGACGCGGACCTCTTTGGCTTTGGACCCGACGGCGGCGACCTTGCGGATGGAGCCGAACGTCTGGATCAGGGTGGTGAGGTAGTACGGGCCCATGTCGAACAGCGGCCCTGCGCCGGACTGGAAGAGGAAGGCCGGGTTGGGGTGCCAGGATTCCGGGCCGGGGGTCTGGAACGTGGTCATGGCGGTCAGTGGGGTGCCGATGTCGCCGCGTTCAATGATCCGGCGGGCGGTCTGCAGCCCGGCGCCGAGGAAGGTGTCCGGGGCGCAGCCGAGGCGGATCCCGGCGTCGTCGGCGGTCTTCAGCAGGCCGAGGCCGGACTCCCGGTCCAGGGAAAACGGCTTTTCCGTCCAGACGTGTTTGCCCGCCTTGACGGCGGCGGTGGCCACCTGAACGTGGGCCGCCGGGATGGTCAGGTTGACGATGATTTCAACCTCGGGGTGGTTCAGCGCAGCCTCCACGCCGCCCCACTCGGGGATGCCGTATTCCTGGGCGCGGGCCTGGGCGGCTTCTTCGAACAGGTCGGCGATGACAAGGACTTTGAGGTCAGGGAAGACCGTGAGGTTGTCCAGGTACTGCTTGCTGATGTTTCCGGCGCCGATGACGGCGACACCCACCGGCCCCCGGCCCGAGGCTGTGCCTGCATTTCCTGCGCCGGCGGGTGCTGTGCCGCTCATGCCTTGCCGCCGTCGGCTGCGGAAGAATTGGCGGCGTTCAGGAAGGCGAGGCTCTCGGCGATCCCTTCAAAAATGTCCCCGTCATAGTCATCAAACTCCACCACGCCGGTCTCCAGGGATTGCGCCGCGGCAATGACGTCCAGCACGGGGACCTGTCCCTTCCCGGCAGGCAGCTGGGCTTTGGTGTCGGTGGTCAGCGGCCCGTCCTTGATGTGGATGAGCTTCACCCGGTCCCCGAGCCTGGCCAGGATGTCCACGGGGTCCTGGCCGCCCACGGCCACCCAGTACGTGTCCACCTCGAGGACGAGTTCAGGATCGAGGAGATCGGCGAAGTACTCCAACGCGGTACGCCCCTCGATGGTGGACTCCAGCTCCCAGGCGTGGTTGTGGTAACCCACGCGGATGCCGTAGTCAGCGCCCTTCTTGGCGGCGGCGTTGAGTCCGGCCGCTGTGGCCTGGATATCCTCAGCGCTCTGCCAGCGCTCGGCCGCGATGAACGGATCAATGACCGTGCTGATGCCCAACTCCCTGGCCGCGGCGAAGATTTCATCCTGGTCCTGGCTGAGCAGGGGTGCGTGGCCGGACGGCGCGGTGAGGCCGTTTTCCTTCAGGGCAGCGCCAAGTTCCTTCGCAGTGGCGACGAAGTTGTACGGCTCCACCTGCGTGAAGCCCATCCCGGCGACCCGCCGGATGGTGCCCGGGAGGTCCTCCTGAATGGCATTGCGCACGGTGTACAGCTGGAGTGAGTACGGCATGGGGCTCTCCTGAAGTGACGACGATTTCCCCTAAAGCTAAGGCGACTTTTGCTGGACGTCAAGCAAAAGTTGCTTGAACCGATAATTTCTTTTCCCGCGTGACATGCAGAAGCTTGGTGTGTTATCCATGATTCATGACCACGCACCCCGGCCTCTCCCAGCCTGCAGCCGATTCAGGCGGCAATCTGGCGCGTGCCGGTGACCTCTTCCAACTCCTGCGGGACGGCAAGGCACGGACCCGCGCCGACCTCGCCCTCACGACGGGGCTGGCACGCTCCACCGTGGCGTCAAGGATCGATGCCCTGCTCCTGTCCGGCCTGGTTGGTCCGGCGGGGGAGGCCAACTCCAGTGGCGGCAGGCCGCCGTCGCGCTTTGCCTTCAACCCGGCGGCACGGGCCGTACTGGCCGTCGACGTCGGGGCAACCCACGTGATCGTTGCCGTCACCGATCTCAGCGGGCGGGTGCTGGCCGAACAGCGACTGGCCCAGGATGTGGCAGCCGGCCCGGAGGTTGTGCTGGACCGTGTGGTGGAGGAGGGCCTGGCGGTCAGCGCCAAGGCCGGGCGGACAGCCGGCGAGCTTGCCGGCATAGGCATTGGCCTGCCCGGTCCCGTGGAACACGCCACGGGGCGGCCGGTCAAGCCGCCCATCATGCCGGGCTGGGACGGTTTCGACGTCGTCACTTACGTCCAGCGTTCGCTGCCGGTGCCGGTGCTGGTGGACAACGATGTCAACATCATGGCGCTGGGGGAGCGCGCCGCTCATTGGCCCGAGCACAGCAATTTCCTGTTCATCAAGGTAGCCACCGGCATTGGCGCGGGGATCATCGGCAACGGTGAACTGCAGCGCGGTGCCAACGGAACGGCGGGCGATCTTGGCCACGTGAGGGTGCCCCGCGGTGATAACGTGCTGTGCCGTTGCGGCAACACGGGCTGCTTGGAGGCACTTGCGTCCGGGCCCGCGATAGCCGCAGAACTCAGCCGGCTGGGCGTTCCGGCCAGCAAGGGCAGCGATGTCCGGCGGCTGGTCAACGAGGGCAATCCGCTGGCCGTCCAGGCCTTGCGCCAGGCCGGACGCGATCTGGGGGACGTCCTGGCCACGGTGGTGAACCTGCTCAACCCCTCGGTGATCGTCCTCGGCGGAAGCCTGGGCCAGGTGGGCGAGCATCTGATGGCTGGCGTGCGCGAGGTGGTGTACCGGCGCTCGCTTCCGCTGGCCACCTCGCACCTGCGGATCGCCCTGTCCATCGCCGGTGACCAGGCGGCCATTCTCGGCGCGAGCCAGATGGTCACCCAACATGTGCTCTCGCCTGCCGCGATTGAGGCAACCCTCCAGGCGGCCGGCTAAGCGCGTCAGGAACCGATCACACGGACCGGCGAACCCGCCAGCCACGCGCTGACATCCTCGAAAGCGCCCCCGTAAAACTGCCGGTAGCTCTCCCGCGTGACGTAGCCAAGGTGCGGGGACAGTACCGTATTCGGGGCGCTGAGGAGCGGATGGCCCGAGGGGACTGGCTCCTCGTCGAACACGTCCAGCGCAGCTCCCCGGATCCAGCCCTCGCCCAACGCCCGGACCAGGGCGTCCTGGTCAACCAACGGTCCCCGCGCCGTGTTCACCAGCAGGCCCTCCGGGCCCAGCAGGCGCAGTTCCTGCTCGCCCACGATCCCCTCGGAACGGGGAGAGAGCCGCAGGTGCAAGGTGGCGACGTCGGAATTCCTGAAAAGGTCCTCCTTGCTGACTTTCCGGACGCCCGACTCCGCAGCCACTTGCTCTGTCAGGTTCTGGCTCCAGGCCAGCACTTCCATGTCGAACGCCTGCCCGTAGGCTGCGATCCGCCGCCCGATTTTGCCCAGGCCCACGATTCCCAAGGTCTTGCCCGCGAGCTCGATGCCCACGGAGGTCTGCCAGGTTCCGGCCCTCAGGGAGTTCTCCTCGGCCGGAAGATTCCGGGCAAGTGCCAGGAGCAGGGCCCAGGTCAGTTCCGGAGCGGCGGTGGGCGAGCCGGGTGTCCCGCAGACCGTGATGCCAAGTTCGCTGGCCGCCTCCACATCGATGGCGGCATTCGCCATGCCGGTGGTGACAAGCAGTTTCAAGGCAGGAAGTTTTTCCAGCACGGCCCGGGGGAAGGGCGTCCGCTCCCGCATCGCCACCACGATCCGGCAGTCGATAAGCGCTGCCACCAGCGCATCCGGCGACTGGAAGGGTTCCCGGAACACTGACGTTGTGACGCCGGCCTGTTCCAGTGAAGCCCAGTCGGCGAAGCCGTGCGCAACGTCCTGGTAGTCGTCAAGGATGGCAAGCCGCTGCTGCATATCTGGTCCTTCGTCCGTGGTCCGGGGCCGTGATGTTCATCCTAGGCCCCCTCCAACGCGCGCGGAGCCAAGTGGGGGCGTGATAGCAATGGGGGTGATGAAATCATTTTTAAGCCCTCAGGAAATGCCGTGAGCGGACGGCTCATGGCGAGGGTCCCGAAATCCTGGATCCTGCTCGCGTGCATCGGGCTGTTGGCGCTGAACCTGCGCGGACCCTTCGTAGCCGTTGCACCCGTGGTGGACATCATGCAGGCGGACCTCGGGTTTTCGCCGGTTGTCCTGGGGCTCCTCACCAGCATCCCGGTGCTGTGTTTTGCGCTCGCCGCCCCGCTGGCGTCACTGACGGCCCGGCGGTTCGGCGCTGAGTTCGCCGTTACGCTCACCATCCTGGGCGTGCTGGCAGGCGTGATCGTCCGTTCGGCCGGCGGCCCGGCACTGGTGATCGTGGGGACCGTGATGATCGGCCTGGCCATCACCATCGGCAACATCGGGGTGCCGCTGATCGTCCGCCGCGACTTCTCGCCGCGGCGGCAGGGCACAGCGATGGGCGTCTACACGGCGGCCCTGAACATCGGATCGTTCCTGACGTCCATGGTGGCCGCGCCCCTCGCCGAGCTGGCGGGGTGGCAAATCTCCCTCGCCTCGGTCGGCATCCTGGCCGTGGTGGCCATCATTTTCTGGACGATGGCTGTGGGCGCCCGCACTGCGTTTGTGCCCGCGGCTGACGTCGTTCCGGGCGGCCAGGAGCATCCGGCGGTCAAGGGTTCGGGCTGGATTACCGCCGGGCTGACAGCAGGTTTCGCCGGACAGGCTTTTTCCTATTACGCAGTGACCGCCTGGCTGCCCAGCTTCCTCAACGACGAGCTGGGAATGTCCGCCTCGGCCGCCGGGGCAGGGTCCTCCCTGTTCCAGATCTTCGCGATCGTGGGCGGCCTGGGTGTGCCCCTCGCCACCAAATACTTCAGTACGACGACGACGGCCGTCACCTTGGGAGTGATGTGGGTGACGGTGCCGGGCGGGCTGATGCTCGCGCCGGACCTGTGGTGGCTCTGGTCCACCTTCGGCGGCGTCGCCCAGGGCGGGGGCATCACCGTCATCTTCATCGCCATCATCAAACTGGCCCGGGACCAGGTGTCCGCGGGCCGGATGTCAGCCACGGTCCAGGGGCTCGGTTACTGCTTCGCTGCCGTGGCGCCGCCCCTTGTGGGTTTCGTGCACAACGCCACCGGCTCCTGGACCCCGGCGCTGCTCCTGGTTCTGGCCTCGACGCTGACGTTCTTCCTCAGCACCACCCTCTCCGTGCGGCTGGTGCCCAAGGGCCGCTGACCCGGCCCGCCGCCGTCGTGCGTTCTTCGCCTTCCCCCCCCCCCGCGGCCCCCCCCCCCCCGGCGCCCCCGTCCCCCCACCCCTTCAGACGCTTTGGCAGATCCTGCAGAGACCACGCTGACGCTCTATCAGTTCCTGCAACAAAAACGACGACGCTCTCTCACTTTCTTTAAGAGAGTGAGAGAGCGTCGTCGAATCTTTTGCGTTAAGTGAGAGAGCGTCCCAACGGGGTGGGCTGGAGGGTGGTTCCGTCGCCGGGCCGGCTCCCCGGATTTCGGGGTTCCTGTTGCGAAGGGCGTGCCGGCCCGGCGGACGGAATTCTATGCGGCTGCTGCCTTTAGGCTGCGGCGAGCTCCTCTGCGGAGGCCTTCGTCTTGGCTTCCGTGAGGTAGCGGGCGTAGGCGGGGAGTGTCAGGAAGGACGGGAAGTCCCGGGCGAGGGTGACTTCCTCGAAGATGTCGCGGGCGTCTTCAAAGCGGTCACCGTCGAAGCGTTCCAGCCGTGCGAACTCTTCGTCCAGGAGTTCCTCGATCCAGTGGTGGGTGATGATTTCGCCATGATCGGTGATGGCGGAGGCGTACATCCACTGCCAGAGCTGGGACCGGGAGATTTCGGCGGTGGCGGCGTCCTCCATGAGGTTGTGGATGGCCACTGCACCGTTGCCCCGGAGCCAGGATTCGATGTAGCGGATGCCTACTTCGATGTTGTTCCGGATGCCCTGCTCCGTGATGGTCCCTTCAGTGGCAGCCACGTTGATGAGGGCGGCGTCGTCCGGGATCACGTCCTCACGGGTGCGGTCGAGCTGGTTGGGGCGCTCGCCGAGGATGGAGTCGAACACTTCGCGGCAGACCGGAACGAGGTCGGGGTGGGCCACCCAGGAGCCGTCGAAGCCGTCGTTGGCCTCGCGGGTTTTGTCTGCGCGGACCTTCTCGAAGGCGTTGGTGTTGGCGGCCTCGTCCTTGCGGTTGGGGACTGCTGCTGCCATGCCGCCAATGGCCATGGCCCCGCGCTTGTGGCAGGCCCGGACCAGCTGTTCGGTGTAGGCGCGCATGAAGGGCTGGGTCATGGTCACCTGGCCGCGGTCCGGGAGGACGAAGCGGGGGCCGCGGGTGCGGAAGTTCTTGATCAGGGAGAAGATGTAGTCCCAGCGGCCGGCGTTCAGGCCCGCGGCGTGATCGCGCAGCTCGTAGAGGATTTCCTCCATTTCGAACGCGGCGGTGATGGTTTCGATGAGCACTGTGGCGCGGATGGTGCCCTGCGGGATGCCGAGCAGGTCCTGGGCGAGGATGAAGATGTCGTTCCACAGCCGCGCTTCGAGGTGGTTCTCGATCTTGGGCAGGTAGAAGTAGGGGCCTTTGCCCTGGGCCAGGAGCCGGCGGGCGTTGTGGAAGAAGAACAAACCGAAGTCCACGATGCCGCCGGCGATCGGGGCGCCGTCGATGATCATGTGCTTCTCAGGCAGGTGCCAGCCGCGGGGGCGGACCACGATCGTGGGCAGTTCGCCGGCGGGGCGGAGCTTGTATTCCTTGCCCTCGGGGGAGGTGAAATCGATCCGGCGTTCCAGGGCGTCGGTGAGGTTCAGCTGGCCTTTGATGACGTTGCGCCAGGTGGGGGTGGAGGAGTCCTCCATGTCCGCGAGCCAGACCTTAGCCCCGGAATTCAGGGCGTTGATGGTCATTTTCTGGTCCACCGGTCCGGTGATTTCCACGCGGCGGTCCTCCAGGCCCGGCGCTGGGGGAGCGACGCGCCAGGAAGGATCGTTGCGGATATCCTCGGTTGCCCGGAGGAACCGGGGGTCCTGGCCGGCGGCGATCTCGGCCCGCCGGGTCCGCCGTGCCTGCAGCAGTTCCTGCCTGCGATCGGCAGTTGCCCGGTGCAGTTTGGCGACGAACTCCAGAGCGTCCGGAGTAAGAACCTCGTTCTGCCGGCAGATGGGCTGCGCGGTCATGGTGATTCCGTTGATCGTGAAGTCGTCAGTAAAGCTGTTCATTTCTGTCTCCTTAAAGACGAAAAGGGGAGTTCGACGGCGGTTGGCGGCACGTGGGCGACTGAGGCACAAGGCCGAGGAGCCGGTAACGCGGCAGCCTGCGTAAAAGGGGCCCTGCGTCCCGGTCCGTCCTCGCTCAGCGAGGTCGAAACCGGGACGTGGGGAATAGCAGGCAGAGCGATTCCGGTCCGAAGGCCGGAGATGAGCGCCGCCGTCGGACGGTAAGTGTTAGTGGAACTGGCCCTCTTCGGTCGATCCGACCAAGGCGAGGGTGGATGCGTTCGGGTTGAGCGCAGTTGCGATGTCGTCGAAGTAGCCGGTGCCGACTTCGCGCTGGTGCTTGGTTGCGGTGTAGCCGCGGGATTCGGAGGCGAATTCCTTTTCCTGGAGCTCGACGTAGGCGCTCATGCCTTCACGGGCGTAGCCGTGGGCGAGATCGAACATCGAGTAGTTCAGGGCGTGGAAGCCGGCCAGGGTGATGAACTGGAACGTGAAGCCCATGGCGCCGAGTTCACGCTGGAACTTGGCGATGGTGGCGTCGTCCAGGTGCTTGCGCCAGTTGAAGGACGGGGAGCAGTTGTAGGAGAGCATCTGGTCCGGGAACTCGGCCTTGACGGCCTCGGCGAACTTGCGTGCCAGCTCCAGGTCGGGGGTGCCCGTTTCCATCCAGATGAGGTCGGAGTACGGGGCGTAGGCCTTGGCGCGGGCGATGCAGGGTTCGATGCCGTTGCGGACCTTGTAGAAGCCTTCCGGGGTGCGCTCGCCGGTGACGAATTCCCGGTCGCGGGGATCGACGTCGGAGGTGATCAGGGTGGCTGCCTCGGCGTCGGTGCGGGCGATGACCACGGACGGGGTGCCGGCGACGTCGGCGGCGAGGCGGGCGGCGTTCAGGGTCCGCACGTGCTGCTGGGTGGGGATGAGGACCTTGCCGCCGAGGTGGCCGCACTTCTTCTCCGAGGCGAGCTGGTCTTCCCAGTGAACGCCTGAGGCGCCGGCCTGGATCATGGATTTCATGAGCTCGTAGGCGTTCAGCGGGCCACCGAAGCCGGCCTCGGCGTCGGCGACGATCGGGACCATCCAGTCCTCAACGGTCTGGACACCCTCGGAGAACTCGATCTGGTCGGCGCGGAGCAGGGCGTTGTTGATGCGGCGGACCACGGTGGGAACGGAGTTGGCCGGGTAGAGGGACTGGTCCGGGTAGGTGTGGCCGGAGTTGTTAGCGTCCGCTGCAACCTGCCAGCCGGAGAGGTAGATGGCACGAAGCCCGGCCTTGACCTGCTGCACGGCCTGGTTGCCGGTCAGGGCGCCCAGGGCGTTGGTGTAGCCGCCGGTCTTGTGTTCCTGGGTGAGCTGCTTCCACAGCTTCTCCGAACCGCGGCGGGCCAGGGTGTGCTCTTCGGAGACGCGGCCGCGGAGCTTGACGACGTCGGAGGCCTTGTAGTCGCGGGTTACACCTTCCCAACGCGGGTTGGCGGACCACTCGAGCTCCAAGGCGGCGGCCTGCTGTTCGGGCGTCTGCTGGGTGGGCTCAAAAGCTGCAGTCATCGTTGATCTCCTTGATTGAGCTCCGGGGCTTATCCGCCGGCTGGAACTGCTCCGTTGCAGCTCCGGCCGGCGACCCGGTGCGGTGTTTCTTTCCGTGATCACTACTTTTCAGCACTTCACAACACTTCGATAGAGGAAAACACTAGAAAGAAATGCACTTCTTCGCGTATCCTCAAGAAATGTCGCCTGGAAGCTGGAATCGTGAAGCCGCACCGTTGTCGTCGTCCTCTGCCGCCCCTGAACTGGACGTCATCAGCCTGGGCCGCCGGGTGCGGCATCTGCGCAAGCAGGCCGGCTTCACCCTCGATGACCTAAGCGCCGCCGTCGGGACCGCCCCCAGTCAGCTGAGCCTGATTGAGAACGGCAAGCGGGAACCCAAACTCTCCCTGCTGCAGGGGCTGGCCGGCGCCTTCAATGTGAGCATCGACCAGCTGCTCGGGGCCGAACCGCCCAGCCGCCGCGCGGCCTTGGAAATCGAGCTGGAACGCTACCAGCGCGGGCCTCTTTATGAGTCCCTCAATCTGCCCAAAATCCGCATCAGCTCGCGGCTTCCGCTCGATGTGCTGGAGGCCCAGGTGGGTCTGCTGCACGAACTCGAACGGAAGCTGAACGAGCAGGTGGCGACGCCGGAGGAGGCCAGACGCGCGAACGGCGAGCTGCGTGCCATGATGCGCGAACGCGGCAACTACTTCCCGGAGTATGAGGCCGAGGCGCAGAAGGTGCTTGCCGCCGTCGGCTATACCTCCGGACCGTTGAGCCAGCATGTGATCGCGGACATCGCCGAGACGCTCGGATTCAGCCTGCACCACGTGGGTGACCTGCCCCATTCCACCCGCTCCGTGACCGATTTGAAGAACCGCAGAATTTATCTCACGCAGAGCCAGCGGCAGGACCACGACCCCCGGTCCGTGCTGCTGCAGGCTTTGGGGCATTACGTCCTGGGCCACGAGACCCCCAAAAACTACGGCGACTTCCTGGCCCAGCGGGTGGCCACCAACTACTTCGCGGCAGCGTTGCTGTTGCCGGAGCAGGCCACCGTGGATTTCCTGCAGACAGCCAAGACCGCCAAGGAAATCGCGGTGGAGGACATCCGTGACGCCTTCGCCGTTTCCTACGAGACCGCCGCGCACCGCTTCACCAACCTGGCCACCAAACACCTGGGCATCACCACCCACTTCCAGAAGACGCACCAGAGCGGCATCATCTACAAGGCATACGAAAACGACGGCGTGACGTTCCCGCAGGACCACACCGGCGCCATTGAGGGCCAGCCGTCGTGCAAGGCCTGGACATCACGGGCCGTGTTCGATGTGCCGGATAAGTTCAGCGCTTACAGCCAGTACACGGACACCCCGTCAGGAACGTACTGGTGTACTGCGCGGACTGAGCGTTCGGCCAGCGGCGAGTTCTCGCTGTCGATCGGGGTACCGTACCAGCATGTGAAGTGGTTCCGTGGGCGTGAGACCACCGCGCGGGCCACCTCTACGTGCCCCGATCCGAAATGCTGCAAGCGTCCGCCGGCGGAGCTGGCCACCGCTTGGGCCGGGAATGCCTGGCCCTCGGCCCGCGCCCACTCCCATCTGCTCGCTGCCATGCCGCCCGGCGCGTTTCCCGGGGTGGACGAGACCGAGGTGTACAGCTTCCTCCAGGCGCACTCCGGGGCCTGACGCTCTATCACTCCCTGCAGGTTTTCCGACGATGCTCTCTCACTCTCCCGGCGAAAGTGAGAGAGCATCGGTCGTTTTCTTGCATTGAGTGAGAGAGCGTTTCAGGGGTGGCTGCGGCGGCGCAGCAACCGATCAGTCAACGACGGCGGGTGGCCGCCCGCCGTCGTCCGTCTTCCGATACCGAAACGACGGCAAACCGTGACCGTACGGGCATCGTTCCGCGGCGGGCAGGCTGGTTGACTGAAAGGGCAGGCAGAGTCCTGCGTGCAGCGCCAACCATGTCTCAGGGGGACAAGATGAAGACCATCCGAGCGGCCAGAATCGCGACGGCCGGCGCCCTGGTGGCTCTCACCGCGTGTTCGGCGCCCGCCCCTGAGCTCTTGACGGCCGACGGCGTGGAGCGCGTTTCAGTGGACCGTGCGGACTACCCCGCCGAGCTACGTTCCTTCCGGGCTTCGGCGTTTGGGCTCGGCGAGGCGCTGCTGACCGACGGCGGCGATGGCTTCACGGGGAACGTGGTGTCCTCTCCCACGAGCCTGCTGATTGCCTTGGCGATGCTCCGCGCGGGGGCGTCCGGCGAGAGCGCCGCCGAGATGGACAACATCCTGAAATTCCCTGCGGACAGACGCGATGAAGCCATGAACGCGGTGCTCGGCTCATTGGAGAAGTTCGACGGCGACCCCGGCTCCGTGGACGAGGACAACCCGCCGCGGAAACCAGTCATGCACGCCGCCAACGGGCTGTTCGTGGACAAGGGCGTACCCACCGGTGAATCGTTCCTGGACACCTTGGCCCGGCACTACGGAACCGGCGTCTATCCGGTGGACTTCCGCAATGAGGGGGCCACGAAGCCGGCCATCGATGCCTGGGTCAACCGGAACACGGGCGGCCGGATCAAGGAGGCCCCCGCCAAGTACGATCCGGAGAACACCTTCAGCCTGCTGAACGCCCTGTACTTCGCATCGGCCTGGAGCGATCCGTTCGACCCGAATGCCACTTCTGACCTGCCCTTCACCACGGCAGCCGGCGAGGAAATCGAGGCGCCCGCCATGCATAACGAGCTTGAAATGAAGTACGCGGAGGGGGCCGGCTGGAGCGCCGTGGACCTGCCATACGCCGATGGCTTCGTCATGCGGCTGGTCCTGCCGGAAGACCCGAACAGTACCCCGGACCGCCCCGCCGCCGCGGCCTTGACCGCTGAAAGGCTCACGGAAATAGCAGACACCTTTGATGCGTCCCCGTTGGAATCAGTGCGGATCCAGCTGCCCCGCTGGGACCACAAGTCCAGTTTTGACCTGCGGAAGGTCCTCGGGGCACTGGGACTCGTCAAGACCCTCAACACTGCGGAGGACTTTAACAACATCCAGCCCGACATGAAGATCACCCAGGCCGCCCAGGCTGCCAACATCACCGTGGCGGAAAAAGGTACTGTCGCGGCCGCCGTCACCCAGATCAACGGGATGGCATCCGGCGCACCGGCAGAGCCCGAACGGACCATCAATTTCGACCGGCCTTTCCACTACCAGATCGTCCATATTGAGACCGGCCTGCCGCTCTTTATGGGGATCGTGGCCGACCCCCGGTCCTGACGCTGGTGGAAGGGCGCCCGGGTGAGAGAGCGTCGGGGAAAAACCTGCATTTAGTGAGAGAGCGTTTTGTTGGGGCGGAGTGGTTAGCGGGCGCCGCCCTGCCAGAGCGCGTCGAACGGTGCCCCGGAGGCAACCCGGTTGCGGATGCCGGCCGTAACAAAGGCCTTGGCGGTCCGGGCAGCCTCGAGCGGGGTGGCGCCCTTTGCCAGCTCGGCTGTCACTGCCGCGGCAAGGGAGCAGCCTGCACCGGACACCGCAACCTCGCCCACCTTGGGCGCGCTGAGCACCTCGAGGGTCTCGCCGTCGTAGTAGACGTCGACGGCGTCCGGGCCTGCCAGCCGCACGCCGCCCTTGGCGAGCACTGCGGCGCCGCTGAGCTCGTGAATGCGGATGGCTGCGGCCTTAAGGGATTCGACGTCGGTGATCGCCAGCCCGGACAGCGACTCCGCTTCGAAATGGTTGGGCGTGACGAACGAGGCCAGCGGCAGGATCTGCGCCTTCAAGGCGAGGTCGGTGTCCAGCGCATGGCCGGGCTCCTGGCCCTTGCAGATGAGCACCGGATCCAGGACCACATGGCGGAACCCTGCGTCCGTCAGTGCTGTGGCGACGGTGTTGATGGTCGCCGGGCTGCCCAGCATGCCGATCTTCACGGCGTCCAGGACCGGCCCATAGGCCGCCGTGGTGGCTTCCAGTTGGTCCGCGATGACCTGCTGGTCCACAGGCACAAAGCGGTGGTTCCAGTTGTCGTTCGGGTTGAAGGAAACGATGCACGTCAGGTTGGCGATGCCAAAGACGCCCAACTCCTGGAAGGTTTTCAGATCGGCCTGGGCTCCGGCGCCGCCCGTGGCTTCGGACCCCGCGATGGTCAGGACGACGGCGGGGGCCACGGCGGGAGCCGCGGCTGAGGACTGGGAGTCAGTTGAAGCGAAAGTCATGGTTCCATCCTGCCATCCGGGCCGAACGTCACGCGGTGCGTGCTGTTCATGGCGTTCCCTTGGCGATTGCGAGCAGCGCGCGCCCCAGCTCAGGGTGGCGGAACGAGAACCCCGCCTCAAGGAGCTTCTGTGGCTGCACCCACCGGCTTTTCAGCACGAGCTCAGTGTCGGTTCGGATCAGCACGGCCCCCAGCCGCAGGAGCCAGGCCGGAGTCGGGATACCCAGCCGCGCCCCATAGGCACGCCGGACCAGCTGCATCAATTCTCGGTTGTCCACCACGTCCGGGGAGGCCACGTTCACCGGACCGGAAATGTCCGCCCGTGAGTGGAGGAAGAGGATGCAGCGGTACACGTCCGCCACGTGGATCCAGCTGAACTTCTGGCGGCCGGAGCCCATGTGGCCGCCCAGGCCAAGCCGCGCCAGGACGGCGAATGGGCGCAAGGCGCCGCCGTCCGGGCCCAGGACGATGGCGATCCTCAACGCGATTTTCCGCACCCCGGGCGTGGGGGCAGCTTCCAGTGCGCCTTCCCAGGCACGGGCCACGTCCACCGAGAAACCGGTGCCCAGTTCGCCGTCGGACTCTGTCTGCGGCCGGTCGGCCGCATGCCGGTAGATGGTTCCGGTGCTGGCGTTAAGCCAGGCCGACGGCGGCGCTTGGCATCGTGCGAGAGCGCGGCCAAGTGCCTCAGTGGTGGAGACACGGGAACCAAGGATGGCCGCCCTGTTCCGGGCGTTGTAGCGGCAGTTCACGGACCGTCCCGCGAGGTTCACCAAGAGGTCGGCGCCGTCCAGAACCCGGGTGATGGCGCCGTCGTCGTTCCAGTTCGCCGACTCGGCTGCGTTCTTTGCCGGCCGGCGGCCGATAGTGCGCACCGTCCAGCCGTCCCGCTCGAAGCGGTCCCGGAGGTAGGTGCCGATGAAGCCCGAAGCCCCGGCGAGCACCAC
Organism: Pseudarthrobacter sp. DSP2-3-2b1; assembly: GCF_049895945.1. Classification (NCBI taxonomy): domain Bacteria; kingdom Bacillati; phylum Actinomycetota; class Actinomycetes; order Micrococcales; family Micrococcaceae; genus Pseudarthrobacter; species Pseudarthrobacter sp. DSP2-3-2b1. Next base: position 120,568 of record NZ_JAFCTI010000012.1, read on the forward strand.
GGTGTTTGTTGTGGTCATCTCTTTCCCCATGGTGTTCAGTTCCGGATGCTGCGGCTCAGGTTCAGGACGTCGTCAAGCATCCTGTTGACGCCCGGAATCCGTGCCAGTGACAGGCCCCGGGTGATCAGCGGGACAACGCCGTCTACTAGCTTCCGGGTCCCCCGCTGGTCCTCGGAGGTGTCGTAGACCCAGAACAACGCGATGCCCATGTAGGCGAGCCAGAGCAGTTCCGGCAGCTCCCCGCGAAGCTTCTTCGGAGCCGGCGGGCTGGAGCCCTCTACTGCCGCCCGGAAGATGGCGACCGATGCCTCCCGGGCCGCCGTCGACTCTCCTGCGAAGGGGTTGACGGCGGAGGTGGGCCGGATGGCGGTGGCCACGAAGTCCGCACCGAACTGGTGGTAGGGCGCCATGACGTCCAGCCCGGTGTGAAGGGTGGATTTGAGCCGGCTGCCCAGGTCCTTGAGGCCTTCGAGTGCCTCGTTCGCTTTGGCGGCGTGCTCGGCCTGGACCTGGACGTAGAGTTCCTGGACCAGATCGTCCTTGGAGGCGAAATAGTAGTAGGCGTTACCCACAGAGACCCCGGCCTCCGCCGCGATGGCCCGCATGGTGGTCTTCTCGAAGCCGACCTCGCGGAACATCCGAAGTGCCACGTCAGCCACCCGTTGCCTGGTCTGTTCACTCTTGGCTGCCATGCTTCCTCCTTTTGAACGTGTTCAAAATTAGTGTGCCATGAAACTGAACGTGTTCAAAATAGAGCGGTCCCTGGTCGATGGAAGAGGTGTGCCTGTTCGGTGGGAGAATGGCGTGACAGTGCTAATACAGCCGGCGTCCCGCACCTCCCCTTGGATGACGCGGAGACCCGAGCGAACCACTACGAAACGGAATCCCCATGCCTTCCCCCTCGGGCCCTGACGCCCTCAAGCTCGACAACTCCGCACGGCCTGCGCCGAAATTCGCATCAATCGGATCGCCCTACTTCGGCATCATGCTGGCTTTTATGGCTGTGGTGCTGATCCTGTCCAACATCGGCGCATCCAAGGGTGTGGCGATCGGCCCGATCATCACCGACGGCGGCTTCTTCCTGTTCCCGCTGGCCTACATCCTGGGTGATGTGATCAGCGAGGTTTACGGCTTCAAGGTGGCCCGCAAAGCCATCTTCACAACTTTCGCCCTCTCGGTCTTCGCCTCGGTCTGCTACTGGGTGATCATCGCCCTGCCCGGTTTCGACGACGAGTTCGGCACCTCCAAGCAGGCCGCCCTTGAGGTCGCGCTGGGCCCGGTCCCGCAGATTGTCCTCGCCTCGCTGCTGGCATTCCTGGCGGGCCAGACCATCAACTCGTGGATCCTGGTGAAGATGAAGGCGCGCTCGGGGGAGAAGTCCCTGTGGGCGCGGCTGATGGGCTCGTCCGGCGCCGGCGAATTCGTGGACACCCTGATTTTCTGCAGCATCGCGGCCTCCGTCATCGGAATCACTGACTTCGGCACGTTCCTGAACTACGTGGTGGTGGGCTTCGTCTACAAGACCTTGGTGGAGTTCCTCTTCGTTCCGGTGACCTCGCTGGTGATCGGCTGGATCAAGAAGCGCGAACCGAGCTACGGCGCGTAGCAACCCCCGCCACCCGCCCGGCAGTGCCGCCGCGCCGTTTCGACGGTTCCCTGCGCACACGACGTCTGCAGCCGTCGAGTGTGCAGGGAACCAGCGAAATGGGCCGACGTTAGGCAGCTGCTTGCCTCCGGAAGGCCCGGAGCACGGCCGTCTTGAACTCCTGTTCGCGGAAAAGGTGTTTCCACTCGACCCGGATGAAGGTCCAGCCGAGGGCCATCAAGGCCTTTTCGCGCTGACGTTCGGCGAAGATGGCCTCGTCCGTGGGCTGATAGTCGAAGTACTTCACCTTGCCGTCAAATTCCAAGGCCACTTTCTTGTCCCGCCACGCGAAGTCCAGGCGGTGCCGGCCCGCCGCGGACCACACCACCACTTGCAGCTCGGGTGGCTCGATGCAGAGCCGGTGGAGAAGTTCGCGGGAAAGCGTTTCGCCGGGAGATTCGGACCGGGCATCGCTGTTTTCGAGTGCCCGGCGGAGGGCCAGGACGCCGTTTCTTCCAGTCAATGCAGAGCACATGGTCCGGAGCTTCACGACGTCGGCGCCTTTCCGCAGGGCGTGGTCCATCAGGATCAGGGACTGCCTGTAGTTCAGCATGACGCAGCAATCCACCACAGTCCGCTCCAGCGATGTGCAGGGCAGGCCGTCCACGAACGTGATGTCCCCGGCCTCCAGCATCCGCGTATGTGCCACGACGTCCTTGCCGTGGGACACGCGTGAGGGACAGGTCTGCTGGGTGATGTGGACGAGGTCGTCGACGTCCCAGAGGTACAGCGCATGGAGGCGGGCACTCGAGGTGTGGCTGTACACAAAGCCCCCGCCCGACGTCGTAAGCGTTCCGTGGGCATGAGCCGCGATCAGCTGCCGGCTGCGCACCCATGGTTTCTGTTCCGCCCAGATGCTGCCGCGGATATAGCAGCCGCGTCGGAGCCGGACCAGGTCCTGGGACCGGACCAGTGCAGCGATGGCCCGTGCGTTGAGGCCCGCCTCCAGCAGCTCCCCGGTCCGCCACAGGTCCAGTCCAACCGGAAGGCCGCGGCTTGTTTTCTTCGCCATGGACCCAGCTTCCGCCGGTCACCATGGCCGCGGGAAGGCCGTGGAGTGGCTATGTGGACAAGCCCGGTTCGACGGTTCCCTGCGCACACGATGGTTACAGCCGTCGAGTGGGCAGGGAACCGTCGAAATGGCGCGGCGGGCAATGGCGGCACGGAAGCCCGCTCAGGAGTAGTACTGCGCCAGGGTCTCGGCCTTGAAGTTGAAGAAGGTGCCGGACTCGATGGCCAGCCGGGCGTCGTCCACCATCTTCACCACAAAGCGTTCGTTGTGGATCGAAATCAGCGTGGCCGAGAGCATCTCCTTGGCCTTGAACAGGTGGTGAATGTAGGCGCGGGAGTAGTTGGCGCAGGCGTAGCAGTCGCAGCCGTCCTGGAGGGGTCCGAAATCGCGCTTGTACTTGGCGCCGGACAGGTTGAAGCGGCCCTGGGGTGTGTAAAAGGCCGAGTTCCGTGCCACCCGGGTGGGCGAGACACAGTCAAAGGTGTCCGCGCCGTTCTCGATGGCGGTGAAGATATCGTCCGGTTCGGAAATACCCAGCAGGTGCCGCGGCTTGTCCTCCGGCAGCTCCTCGTTGCACCAGCGGACAATCGTGCCCAGGTTCTCCTTCTCGAGTGCACCGCCGATCCCGTACCCGTCGAAGTCCATGGCGCCGAGGTCCCGGCAGGCCTTACGGCGAAGGTCCTCGTACTGGGCGCCCTGGATCACGCCGAACAGGGCCTGGTACGGCTTGCCCACCCGGGAGGAGGTCAGCCGGAAGTGCTCGGCCAGGCAACGCAAAGCCCACAGCCGGGTCCGCTCCAGCGACTCCTCCTGGTAGCCGCGGGAGTTCTGGAGCGTGGTCAGCTCGTCGAAGGCGAACATGATGTCCGCGCCGATATGGTGCTGGACCTGCATGGAGATCTCGGGGGAGAAGCGGTGCCGGTCGCCGTTGAGGTGCGATTTGAACCAGACCCCGTCGTCGTCGATGTGGGCCAGGCGCTCCTTGCCGGGGGCTACGGCGTCGTCCGGGAGGGCCGCGTCCGCCGCAGGCACAGTCTTCATGTCGATGACCTTCTTGAACCCCGAGCCCAGGCTCATCACCTGGAACCCGCCGGAGTCCGTGAAGGTGGGGCCCTGCCAGTTCATGAAGGCGCCCAGCCCGCCGGCCTCATCCAGGATGTCCGCGCCCGGCTGAAGGTACAAGTGGTACGCGTTGGCCAGCAGCGCCTGCGCGCCGAGTTCCGCCATGGACTCGGGCAGGACGGACTTTACGGTGGCTTTGGTCCCGACGGCGATGAACGCAGGCGTCTGGATCTCACCGTGCGGCGTGGTGATGGTTCCCGTGCGGCCGAGGAATTCGCCGCCGTTGGCAGATTCCTGGGCGGACGACGGCGCACAGCGCTCGGCCAGGCGGGTGCCAACGGTGAAGGAGAACTGCGACTGGTCAGCCGCCCCCGGGGGAGTGGAAGTAGCGGTGGCGGGCATGGCTGAGGACGGGTTGGCTGGCACGGTTCCAGTGTGCCAGCTATCAGCCCCGTTCCCTCAGTGGAGCGCGTTTGATGTGGGGTAGTTCTCAGCCCGCCAGCCATCCCAGAGCGAGTTGATGGTCTCCAGCTTGTGGGCGCCCAGATCGTACGTGGAGACGATGACCAGGGATCCGCCCTCGGGCCGGACGTCCTCGATGACGGGCTGGTCGGCAACGATCAGCAGGCCGTCCCCGTGCTCCGCATAGCTGTGGACGGTCAGGCCAACCTGATGGTTGGTGCGGTACCAGACCTTGCCCGAGATCTCCTCGCCGGTCCCCAGCGTCAGCTCGTACGGCTCCCCGGGCGCAGGCACCCCGGACAGTCCCAGTTTTTCGATGGCGGAGCTTTTCCCGCCGGGGAACTCGAAGAACAGGGTGTGCCGGTTGCCGTGGGGATGGCGCTCCAGGGCGAACCGGAGCTGCTGGAGGAAGGTCAGCCAGCCCTGGGTGATGTCCTCGTCCCAGGCCGCCCATTCGGAGTTGTGGTCCAGCGCTGCCCGGGTGACGCTGACCAATGTCCCGCCGGGCACGGGCTTCAGGTCGAAGGCATCCCCGCCATGGGTGGTCAGGCTGGTGTGGTCCGGCGCTTCGACCACGTCCTTGTGGAAGTAGATTTCGTTGATCTCGGCGGCCAGTTCGTCGGCGTCCCAGCCGTGCCACTGCGCTACTTTGGCAGGTTCGCGCAGCATGGTCCAAACCTGCGGCGCATCAGCATTGATTACTACGCTCAGATTGTTCGTCATAGCCCGAATGTACAACTCCGGCGCTACCCCGGGTAGGGGTAATTCCCCTCATCCTGACCGCTCAGGCCCTGACGGCCTCGAGTTCGTTGCTGATCCGGCGCTGGAGCTCGCCGGCACCGATGGTTTCCGATCCGCCGTGCGCCCGCAGGAAGAGCAGGGACTCCAGCCGCAGCAACCGCCATTCCCGCTCGGCCTCGTGGTTGGAGTTGTCGATGGACCGGAAGATTTCCTTGTCATACAGGTTCGGTTCGTTCAGGGAACGCTGGCGGATTTTGGCGCTCATCCGTGCCTTGAACGGGTCCGTTTCCTGGTTTTCGGGCGTACGCAGGAGTTTCTCGTACACCTCGGCGCGGTCCTCCTGCCGGTCCTGGCGGCAGATATAGCTGGACAGGGCGAGCGAGGCCTCCACGGACGCCCACCTCCCAGGGTTTCCGTCGTACGCCAGGACGTTGAGCAGGTCCGCGACAGCCAGCGCCCCCTCAGGATCCTTGAGCGTGATGAAGAGTTCGTGGGCCAGGTCGCTGAGGTCCTTGAGGCAGCTGCCCGACTTGAAGTTGATGCCCTTGGTCAATTTGTCCGCCAGCAGCAGCACCCCCACGGCATCCGGGTGGGCTTCGGCCGCAGCCTCCACAACAGCTTCCGGCGTGCCCTGCGGCTCAGGGATGCGGGCAAGCTCTGCGGCGGTTGGCCCGCTCACGGCGGGCGGGATGGCAGGCAGGGGAGGTACGACGACGGCGGGAGCCGCCGGGGCTTCCTCCGGTTCCGCCGCGGGAGGTTCCGCGGCCAACGACAGAGGTGTGCCGGCGTCGGGCGTTTCGTCAATGACGGCGGTGTTCAGGATCTTGACGTCGGAGCCTGCGGCGATGCGCACTGTGCCGCCGCCGGAGAGGCTGGCCAGGACCACTGCGGGAACGCCGTAGTCATCGGATTCGAGCTCCACCTGCTGGATTTCCGCGGTCCGTTCACCGTCCGGCAGGAGGAGTTGATCGCCGGTGGTCAGAGATCCAGCCTGCTGTTCGCTGTAGTACCGGGAGGCTGGGGTTTCGGTCATGAAAGTCCTTAAATTCTCTTGCGGTCCGCCCTACAGTCTACTGAGGCAGGGGCCGGAAGTCGGGGACCCCGGGGAACGCGCGCGGGGCTTAGAAGCCCACCCCGGCGAAGGCCAGTGCCTGACGGATGAGGGCGCCGCGGCCGCCGCTGAACTCGAGCTGGACGTCGGGGCTGAGCACTTCCTCCGGTGTCATCCAGGTCAGTTCCAGGGCGTCCTGGCGCGGTTCGCATTCGCCGGTTACGGGAATGACGTAGACCAGCGAGACGGCGTGTTGGCGGTCGTCGGTGAAGCCGGTGTGGGACGGGGCGGGGAAGTATTCGGCCACGGTGAAGGGCACCGGGCTGATGGGGAGCTGGGGAAAGGCGAGGGGCCCGAGGTCCTTCTCCATGTGGCGCAGGAGCGCGGCGCGGACCGTCTCGCGGTAGATCACGCGGCCCGAAACCAGTGACCGGATCATGGTGCCGTCTTCATCGGCCTGCAGCAGCGTGCCCACCTCGTTCACGAATCCCAGCGGATCCAGCCTGACCGGAACGGCTTCCACATAGATCATGGGGAGCCTCCCGCGGGCCTCAAAGAGGTCTTCTTCGGAAAGCCAGCCGGGATTCGGGTCAGGAGTGCGAACGTTCATGGTTAAGTTCTACCCCATCGGACAGGGACGGGCCGGTGAGGAGTGAGCTCTCGGCGTAAAGCGTCGCTGAAAGCGGTGAAATCTCACCTTTCGATTATTGCGTGGCGAGCCGCTGGGAAATCCAGAGGGTGGGCGGGACGTGGGCATCGGTGCTGCCGGAACGGTCCGCCGCATCCGGGTGGGCCACGTGCAGCGTCCTGGCGAAGGCCTCCTCCGTCTCGGACACGGCGATACCCGCAGCGGTGAGCCGGTCCCGCACGGTGCGCAGATCGCCGTCGTACTCGAATCCCAGGCCGGACCGCGGGTTGCCGGACGCGGGGCGAACCATCAGCACCCCGCCGTTCTTGGCGGTGAAGTCGGCCGTTTCGTCAGCATCCGGGACAGGACGGAAGAGAGCCCCGATGTCCTGCAGCGTCACAGCCGCCGCGCCTGGATCGGCGGTGAACCATACCCCGACGACGGTGAGGGCCGGGTCAGCCTCCGTGGCAACCGCGCCCTCGGCCCCTTTGTCCGCCAGAAAGCTCAAGCCGTCCTTGCTGGTGACGCGGCACGACTCGCCGTGGTCCACAGTGATGAGTTCGGCGGTGGTGGTTCCGGATTCATCTGCGGCGAGGTTGGTGCGCCGCGCGAACTCGGCCAGATCGCGTACCTCAACGCCGAGGGCCGTTGTGCCGTCATCAGCTGCGCCTGCCTCGGCCAGATGCAGCGCCAGCCGGCCGGCACCGGAGTCGAACTCCCGCCATGGGCCCTCATCAACAGTCTTGGCCATACCCAGGGCTGTCAGGAGTTCCTCCCACGCGTCCGGGCGGGACGTGAAGTGGATGGGGCGGACACGCAGCATGGGTTTCTCCTCGCATCGTCAAACGGGCAGACAGGGCCATCATGCCACGCGGTGAATCGGCCGGAACAGTCCCGTTGGCGGTCAAGTGGCAGGCAGAATAGGGCCATGGCCATTGAACTGGAGGAATTGCTGGTGCCGGATGCGGCAGCGTGGCGGCGGTGGCTGGAAAACAACCACACAGACAGTCCCGGCGTGTGGCTGGTTCTCCACAAGAAGGGCGGCAACGTCACTGAACTGGACTATGACGCCGCCCTCGATGAGGCGCTGTGCTTCGGATGGATCGATGGCCAGGTCAGAAAGCGCGACGCCGGGAGCTACTTCCAGCGGATGACCCGCCGGGTCCGCAGGAGTCCCTGGTCCGCCCGCAACGTGGGGATCGTCGCGCGGCTGGAAGCCGAAGGCAGGATGACGGCCGCCGGCCGGGCCGCCGTCGAAAGCGCCAAAGCCGACGGCCGTTGGGACGCAGCTTATGGCGGGCAGGGCACGGCAGAGTTTCCAGCGGACCTGGCTGCCGCCATAGCCGCAGTCCCGGCGGCGCAGGCGATGTTCGAGGTCCTCACCTCGGTAAACCGGTACGCGATGATCTACCGGACGGTCACCGCCAAGAAGCCGGAGACCCGGGCGGCCCGGATCGCCTCCTACGTGGAGATGCTGGCCCGCGGCGAGACGCTGTACCCGCAGAAGAAGAAGCCTCCTGTTGACCCCTGACGCCGGTGACGGGCCAAGTCACCAACAGGACCGGCTCAGGCAGCGGCGGGATCGAGGGGAAATGCCACGCCTTCACCCACCACCCGGAGGCAGAGTTCCATGCCCGGCCTCGCGATCGAAGCGTTCCAGTGCCGGATGGTGATGATCTCGCCGCCGCCGGGGTAGCGGTGATCGGTGCCGTTAGCGAGTTCAGGGGGCACCGCGAGTTTCAACCGGACGGTGGTTTCCGGGCCGAAGTAATCAGTGTCAACCACCACGCCGCGGATGGGGCCGTCCTCGGCGATGCGGATCTGCTCGGGCCGGAGCATCAGCTGCACAAGGCCTTGGGCCGGCGGGCGGCGGACGGGGATTCCGCCCAGCGAGCAGGTGGCCAGCGTGCCTTCCATCCAGGCATCCAGGATGACGGCGTCACCCAGGAACTCGGCGGTCTCCCGGTCAACGGGCTTGGTGTAGACCACAAACGGGTTGCCGATCTGGGCCAGCTTGCCGCCGCGCATGACGGCCACCTGGTCGGCGAAGGACAGGGCTTCGGCCTGGTCGTGGGTGACCAGGATGGTGGTGACGCCGGCCTCCGCCAGGACCTTGGCGACGGCGCGCCGAGTGGCCACCCGGAGGCCTGCGTCCAGGGCTGAGAACGGCTCATCCAGCAGCATCAGTTCGGGTTCGCGGGCCAGCGCGCGCGCCAGGGCCACACGCTGCTGCTGACCGCCGGAGAGCTGGTGCGGCCGCCGCCGGCTCATGCCCTCGTCCAGGGAGACCATCGCCAGGAGTTCGCTGATCCGAGCCTGCACGGCGCTGCGGCCGCCGGGAAGTTTGCGCGCGTCCAGGCCGAACGCGATGTTCTGGCCCACGCTCAGGTGCGGAAAGAGGGCGCCGTCCTGGGCCACGTATCCGATGTGGCGTTTGTGGGCCGGCAGCCAGACGCCGTCGCCGGCAACCTTGGAACCGTTGAGGGAAATGTTGCCAGTGGCCGGGTGCTCGAAGCCCGCGATCAGCCGCAGCAGGGTGGTTTTGCCTGAGCCGGATGGTCCCACGATCGCCGTGGTGCTGCCCTTGGCCACGGACAGGTTGACGCCTTTGAGGACGGCCTGGGAGCCGAAATTCTTGGTGACATCGGTGATGGTCAGGTGGCTGTTGGTGCTGGGCGCCACCGAGGCCGCGATCCGGGGTCCGGGACGCCTGGAGGGGGATTGTTCGGTCACTGTCCGGCCGCTTTCTTGGACTGTTGGAAGAGCAGGTAGGTCATGGGCGCCGAGAGCAGGATCATCAGCAGGGCGTAAGGGGCTGCGCCGGCGTAATCGATCTCGCTGCTCTTGGACCAGAATTCGGTGGCGAGCGTCCGGGTCCCGTTGGGGGAGAGGAGCAAGGTGGCGGTGAGCTCGTTGGCGATCGCGAGGAACACCAGGGCGGCTCCGCCGGCGGCAGCCGGAGCCGTGAGCCGCAAGGTCACCCGGATGAAGGAGAGAAGCGGCGGTTTGCCCAGGGCCTGGGCGGCCTCGTCCAGTTCCTTGGGGGCCTGGGCCAGGCCGGCGCGGAGGTTGACCAGCGCCCGCGGCAGGAACAGCAGGACGTAGGCGGCTACCAGCAGACCCGCGCTCTGGTACACGCCGGGAACCAGCCGGATGCTGACCGTCACGAATGCGAGGCCCACCACGATCCCGGGCAGGGAACTGGTGACGTAGTTGGAGAGCTCCAGGGATTTGCTGAACCAGCTGGGGTGGCGCACTGCAAGGTAGGCCATGGGGAACGCGACGATGGTGGTCACTGCGGCGCCGGCCAGGCCGTAGCCGAGGGTGGTCAGGAGAGCCGGCAGGAACTCGTCCGCCGCCCAGATGGCCGGGCCGCCGGCGGCGATCCAGCGCAGGACGAAGAACAGCGGAAGGCCGAACGCCAGGGCCGTCAGGGCAAGCAGCGCCAGCTGGGCGGGGGCCTGGTACGCGTGCAGCGGCAGGCGCAGGGCCTTGGCCTGGGCACCTGAGCCAACCCGGGCGTAGCGGGCTGTGCCGCGGCCGCGGGCTTCCACCACCAGCAGGATCAGGCAGAAGAACACCAGGACGCTCGCCAGCATATTTCCGGCTGTGCCGTTGAAGGTGGACTGATACTGGACCATGATCGCGGTGGTGAAGGTGTCAAAGCGGATCATGGCGAAGGCGCCGTACTCGGCGAGCAGGTGAAGGCCCACCAGGAGCGCGCCGCCGGTCATGGCGATGCGCAGCTGCGGCAGGACCACCCGGAAAAAGACCCGCCAGGCGCCGAGCCCCAGCGCGGCGGCGGACTGTTCGATGGCAGGATCCAGGCGGCTGAGCGTGGCGGCTGCCGGAATGTACACGAGCGGGAAGTAGGAGAGGCTGGCGATCAGGACGCCGGAGCCGAGCCCCTCCAGCGACGGGATGGCAGAAACCCAGGCGTAGCTGTTCACAAACGCGGGGATGGCCAGCGGCGCCGCCAGCAGCACGGCCCAGATTTTGTGGCCGCGCAGCTGGGTGCGTTCCACCAGCCAGGCGCCGCCGACACCCAGGACAAGGCAGAGCGGCACAGTCACCACCATCAGCAGCACGGTGTTGAGCAGGAGCTCGCCGACGCGCGGCCGGAAAATCAGTTCGACGGCGGTGTCCCACCCGGTCACGGCCGTCATGTAGACGACGTAGCCCAGCGGGACGAGGGAAAACAGTGCAATCAGCACCGCCAGGATGGACACCACGGAAACGCCGAAAGGCGGGCGGGGGCTTTCGCCCCGGCCCGCCGTCGTCGTGCTCCCCGTGGAAGGGGGAGCCGATAGATCAGTGGTCACAGAATTACAGGAGTCCTGCCTTGGTCATGAGCTCGGTGACCTTGGTGGAGTTCAGCTTCGCCGGGTCCACCGTGGGCGCCTGAAGATCAGCCAGCGGGACCAGCTTCTCGTTTGCCGGCACGTCAGAGGCGATGGCGTATTCGAAGGACGTGCCCTTCTGCAGCACTTCCTGGCCCTTCTTGCCGGTGACGAACTTCAGGAAAGCCTGCGCAGCGGCCGCGTTCTTCGCGGTTTTCAGGACACCGCCGCCGGAGACGGACACAAACGCGCCCGGGTCCTGGTTCTTGAAGTAGTACGGGGTGACCTTGTTGGAGTTTTCGCCGGTCTTGGCCTGGTCGCCGTAGTAGTAGTAGTGGTAGATCAGGGCGGCGTCCACTTCGCCGGCGTTGACTGCCTTCATGGCGGTGCTGTTGCCCTTGTAGGCCTTGAAGTTTTCCTTCATGCCCTTGAGCCACTCGTCCGCTGCGGCCTCGCCCTTGAGCTCGACCAGTGCGGCCACGATGGCCTGGAAGTCAGCGCCCGACGGGGATGCGGCCCACCTGCCCTTCCACTCAGGGTTTGCCAGGTCAAGCATGGACTTGGGCAGCTGGTCCTCGGTCAGTTTGGCTTTGTCGTACACCAGGACTGTGGAGCGGGCGGCGATGCCGGTCCACTTGTTGGTGCTGGGACGGTACTCTTCCGGAACCTGCTCCACGGTGGCTGCGTCGACATCGGCGAAGAGGCCGGCATTCTCGACCTGGGCCATGGCGGGTGAGTTCTCGGTGAGGAAGACATCAGCCGGGGATGCTGCGCCTTCCTGGACGATCTGGTTGGAAAGCTCGGTGTCCGAGCCCTGGCGCATGGTCACCTTGACGCCGGTCTCAGCCGTGAAGGCATCGATCCATTCCTTGGTCAGGCTTTCGTGCTGGGCGTTGTACACCGTGATCTCGCCGGACACTTTGGCGTCGGCCGAGGCGGAGGGGGCGGTGGTGGCTGCCGGGGAGGTGCTGCCGCCGCAGGCGGTCAATCCCAGGGCTGCGGTGGCGGCGAGTGCGATGCCGGCCAGGGCGCTGTTGCGGATCTTCATTGAGGCTACTTTCTGGGGAAAAAGTGTTGTGGACCGATGGTCCGGGCAAGCCGGGACGGGGGCTGGCTCACTCGAGAAACTGTAGGTTAGCCAAACCTAAGATACCAAGCCCGATCCGCCGGAAGTGATCAGGATCACATCAATTACGTAACTGTTGCGTGACTTAATTACCCGCCCGCTTCGGCTGGACGGTCGCGGCGGCCTCCAGGACCATCCAGGCCTGCAGCTGGGTGGAAAGTTCGACGGCGGCACCCGGGGGATAGGTTGCCCCGGCCGGCTGCGTGGCGTGGATGGAGAAGACCACGCCGCCGTCCACGAGGCGGCGGCCGGCCCAGAACGCGTCAGCTGTGGCCAGTACGAGTTCGGCAGCGGCGGACCGGGCGGACGCGGGAAGTCGGTCATCGAGGGCGGCGAGTGCCAGGTAGCGGCAGAGGATCCCGGTGAAGAGTCCGCCGTCGCCCGTTCCGTCACAGCGGAGAACCCGCGACGGCGGCGCGGCGGGGGGCGCCCCGCCGGGCGCAAGTTCAGGGGCGAGCGTGGGCACTGTCAGGTGCCGGGCCACGGCCCCGATGAGGGCGGCGGCGCGGGCCAGGTTGGCTTCGCCACCCAGTTCCAGGAGTGCACCGAGTACGGGCCCTTGGTTGTAGGTGTAGATGTTGCCCTCCACCACCACTTCGCCGGCCGCGTTGAGCCGGGCGCCGTCGAGGTAGAGGCCCTGGGGCTCGTCAAAAAGCACGGCGTTGAGCCAGTCCACCAGCCTCTGGGCCTTAGCCTGGTGCCCGGTCCGGGCGTAGTACAGGGCTACCGGGGCTGTGGCAGGGGTGTTCTTGAAATCCCGCTTCTTGCTCCAAAATGTCCCGCCGCCGAGGTCGTCGGTGGAAGCCGAATCGAACTGGAGGGTCAGTTTTTCCCGGATCCGGGCGTGGCGGCGCTGCCCGGGTTTGCGGGTTTCCTCCGCCAGTTTCTCCAGCCGGTGCGTGGCCAGCGCCAGCCACGCCATGTCGTCGTAGTAGCTGTTGACGAAGGTGAAGGCGTTGCGCAGCCGGATGCCGGTGACCAGCCGGGAAGCGAGCTTGCCGGCGCTCGGATGGTCCGGGCCGTTGAAACGCGCCGCCGGGGTTGCTCCGTTGCCCAGTTCACGGCGCCCGGCGTCCACCAGGCAGTCCACGTAGTGCGCCTGCCACCAGTAATGCCACGGCTGGAGGAGGTTCTTCAGCTGTTTCGAGGGCCACTGCACTGCTGCCAGATGGGTCCCCGGAAGCCAGAGCAGGCGCCGGCCAAACAGTGCCGTGACGGAGCGGGCAGCCACATTTGCCCTGTCCTGCCAGTCGACCGGCTGGAGGCTGGACGGGGCGGTGCTGGGGTCCGGCGAGGTCATGGTTTCCAGCCTAACGGGTGCAGGCCGCGGGTATTTCAGTTAACATTCACTAACTAATGGTCGCGCTGGGCAGCTCCGGTGGCCGCATCAAGGAGGATGTATGGACGTCTTGGGTACTGTGGCTCTGATTACGGGCGGGGCGTCCGGTCTGGGTGCCGCCACGGCCAGGCGGCTGTTCGACGCCGGCGCGTCGGTTGTGTTGATCGATCTCCCGTCGTCGGCCGGTGCGGCTTTCGCGGCGGAGCTGAACGGGACCGGCCCCTCTGACGGCGGCACCTCCGGCTCCGGCCGGGCTGCGGTTTTTGTTCCGGCTGACGTCACCGATGCGGCGCAGGTGCAGGCCGCCGTCGACGCCGCCGTGGCGCTTGGCCCCTTGCGGATTGTGGTGAACTGCGCCGGTATTGCCACCCCCGGGAAGGTGCTGGGACGGGACGGAGTGCTGCCGCTGGACACCTTCAACCGCGTCATCCAGGTGAACCTCATCGGCACGTTCAACGTGCTGCGGCTTGCTGTCGCGGCAATGGTCACCACGGAACCGGTCAGCACCGAACTGGGCGGTCCGGAGCGCGGGGTCATCGTCAATACGGCGTCGGTGGCGGCCTTCGATGGCCAGATCGGCCAACCTGCCTATGCCGCGTCCAAGGGTGCCGTTGCCGCAATGACGCTGCCGTTGGCCCGTGAACTGGCGCGCTCGCTGGTCCGCGTGGTCACCATCGCCCCGGGCATTTTCGAGACGCCCATGATGGCCACCCTTCCGCAGGACGCGCAGGATTCCCTGGGGCAGCAGGTACCGCACCCGTCCCGCCTCGGCAGGCCCGCCGAGTACGCCAACCTGGTGGCCCACATTGTGGAGAACGCCATGCTCAACGGGGAAACCATCAGGCTCGACGGCGCCATCCGTATGGGCCCGAAGTGAACACGGCGCCGGTTGAGGCGGCGGCGGGGCCGCGGCTCGAGGACCTGCCCACGGCCGACTTTTTTGCGTTCGAATCCCTGCTCAGCCCCACGGAGCAGGCCAAGCTGGCCGAGCTTCGCCAGTTCCTCGCCACGGAAATCGCGCCCTATGCAACCGACTGGTGGAACAAGGCTGAATTTCCCGCCCACATCCTTCCCAAACTCGCGGCGCTTGAGCTGAGCACCCCGGCGCAGCGCGGCTACAGCAACCTGTTCGCCGGGCTGGTCATCGCCGAGATGACGCGGGTGGACACGTCGATTGCCACGTTCTTCCTGGTGCACCACGATCTGTTTGTTGAGTCACTCTACGGCTTCGGCTCGGCGGATCAGAAGGAGCGCCTGCTGGCGGACGCCTCAAGCCTGCGCATCACCGGCGCATTCGCGCTCACCGAACCGGGCCACGGCTCCGATGTGGCCGGCGGGATGGAGACCCGGGCGAGCCGGATTTCCTCTACGACAGGGGAGCCCGACGACGGCGGCGACACTTGGGTGCTGAACGGTGCCAAGCGCTGGATCGGGAACGGGACGTTCTGCGACTACCTGTTGGTGTGGGCGCGGGAAGAGACCGCAGCCGGCGCCTCCGGCCAAGGCGCCGTCCGCGGGTTCATTGTTGACGCTTCCTTGGCGGGCGTGACCCGGAGCCGGATCGAAAACAAGATTGCCTTGCGGACGGTGCAGAACGCGGACATCGTCTTCGAGGACGTCCGCGTTCCGGAGGCGGACCGGTTTGCTGGGATCAGCAGCTTCGAGGACACCAACCAGCTCCTGCGCGGATCCCGGATCATGGTGGCCTGGCAGGCGGTGGGGCAGCAGATGGCGGCGTTCGACGTCGCCCGGCAGTACGCCGTCGAACGCCAACAGTTCGGGCGGCCGCTGGCGAAGTTCCAGCTCATCCAGCAGCAGCTGGTCACGATGCTGGGCAACGCCGTCGCGAGCATGGGGATGATGGCACGGATCGCGCAGCTGCAGGACGCCGGCGCTGCGGACATGGCGCAGGTGGCGCTGGCGAAGTCCTATACAAGTGCCCGGATGCGGGAGACCGTGGCGCTGGGCAGGTCAATCCTGGGCGGCAACGGCATTGTGACCGATTACCGGATGGCCAAGATCTTTTCCGATGCCGAGGCTATCTACACCTATGAGGGTTCGTTCGAAATCAACACCCTCATCGTTGGGCGGGCGGTCACCGGCGTTTCCGCCATCGTCTAGAACAGCGAGTCCAGAGCAGAGCGTCTAGAACAGTGCAGGCTCTTTCTCGCCGGCTTCGATGCGGTAGTCCAGGCTGTTGTTCTTCACCGGCATGGGGCAGGTGCCGTACGGAGTGAAGGCGCTGGGGTAATTGATGGCGCGGTTGAAATCAAGGATGACCGTCCGGTTCCCCAGTGCGTCAACGCGGGGCCGGGCGGTGGAGAGCTTCCGCCACTCGGCTGTTGCTGCTTCCGGCGGGGCTGCCCCGTTGGTTTCGTCGTGGAACGTGATGGTCAGGGCGCCGAGTTTTTCCTCTTCGGCCTGCAGGCGGAATGTATGGTCCTTGCCCGGCAGCCGGAAAACCACCTCACCCACCGAATAGTGCACGCCGTCCACCAGCGGATTGGCGGTTCCGATGGGGATCGCCACCGGTTCGGGATACGGCTCGTAGCCAGCCTCGATCACCAGGTCCGGGTTGTATTCGAAGGTGGGCACGCCGTCGAATTCGGTGAACACCGGTGAGGCGGAGTCCCGGGTGCGGATGGCGTACCGGCCCGCGCGCATGGCGAGTTCCACCACCACCTGTTTGCCGTCCCCGCCGCCGAACTGGACCCACATCAGGGACTCCTCGTCGGCGAGGGTGGCCGTGAGGGTGCCGACAACGGTTTCGCCGGTCTCAACAAGCGTCAGCCCGTCATCCGCCACGGCGGTGAGCGTCGCCGTCGTGCCGTCCGTTGACCAAAGGCCAGGGGCGGGTTCGACGCCGGCGGGTTGGGTCTCGAGCCACTGGAAGGAGGTGAGGGTGAGCCAGCCGTGGGGGGTCGCAAGGGCGGCGTTCCGGTTGGTGCGGAAGCGCTGCCAGCGCTCAAGCTGTGCGGTTGGTGCTGTGCTCATGTAACCTCCAGGTTTTGCCGGTGCGCCGGGTACAACCGCAGCAGGGAGGTGTTCATTCCGCCGGCCAGGTGAGGACGCGTCACCATCTGAGACGGATTCCGCCCGGGGGCGAGGTGCGGGTAGCATCGAAAGCCAGTAACGTGGCTCACAGTATCCAGCGCAGTGTACGAGCCAAGTCCGAACCCTCGAAAGACAGTTTCAATGGCTAACACTGCAATGAATTCCGCAACCGACCTCGCCTCAGAACTCCGGGCCGACGTCCGCCGCGTCTCCACCCTGCTGGGCGAATCCCTGGTGCGCCAGCATGGTCCGGAGCTTCTGAACCTCGTGGAGCAGGTCCGCCTGCTGACCAAGGAATCCAAGGAAGCCGCCCGCGGCGGTGCGGACGCCACCGGGCCCTGGAGCGCGCACGACGTCGTCCAGCAGGTCCGCGAACTGCTTGGTTCCCTGCCCATTGAACAGGCCACCGACCTCGTCCGGGCGTTTGCGTTCTACTTCCACCTGGCGAACGCAGCGGAGCAGGTCCACCGCGTCCGTGGGCTGCGGACCAGGCAGGAAAAGGACGGCTGGCTTGCCAAAGCCGTCTCCGAGATTGCCGCCCAGGCCGGGCCCGAGGTCCTCCAGGAAGTGGTCAACGGACTGGATGTCCGGCCCATTTTCACCGCGCACCCCACCGAGGCCTCCCGGCGTTCGGTGCTGGACAAGATCCGCAAGCTTTCGGACGTCCTCGCCCAGCCCACCAAGGAAGGCACCACCGCCCGCCGCCGCCAGGACCGGCAGCTTGCCGAGGTCATCGACCAGATGTGGCAGACGGACGAACTCCGCCAGGTCCGTCCCACTCCCGTGGACGAGGCCCGCAACGCCATCTATTACCTGGGCGGCATCCTCACCGACGCCATGCCCGAGATGCTCACGGAACTCTCCGAACTGCTGGACGAGCATGGCGTGAGCCTGGCCTCCCAGAACGCCCCCATCCGGTTCGGGTCATGGATCGGCGGCGACCGCGACGGCAACCCCAACGTCACCGCGGCGGTCACCCGGGAAATCCTCCAGATCCAGAGCCAGCACGCCATCCGCATTAGCATCAGCATGATGGACGGGCTGATCTCTATCCTGTCCAACTCCACCGCGCTCGCCGGAGCGGACCAGAACCTGCTGGACTCCATCGACGCCGACCTGCAGAAACTCCCGGGCCTGGACCGCCGTGTCCTCGAGCTCAACGCCCAGGAGCCCTACCGGCTCAAGCTCACCTGCATCAAGGCCAAACTGATCAACACCGGCAAGCGCATTGCCGCGGATTCCGCCCATGAGCATGGCCGTGATTACAGCGCCACCGACGAGCTGCTGGCCGATCTTGAACTGCTGGAACTCTCACTCCGCAACCATTCGGGTGCGCTGGCGGCCGATGGCGCGCTTGCCCGGGTCCGGCGTGCGGTGGCGTCCTTCGGCCTGCACCTGGCCACCCTGGACATCCGCGAACACGCCGACCACCACCATGACGCCGTCGGCCAGCTGATGGACCGGCTCGGCGGGCCGGGCCTCCGGTACGCCGAGCTGAGCCGGCACGAGCGCTTCGATGTGCTGGGGTCCGAGCTCGCCTCCCGCCGGCCGCTGTCCGGCCACCCGATTAAGCTCGACGGCGTCGCTGACGGAACGTACGACGTCTTCCGTGAGATCCGCCGCGCCCTGCGCACCTACGGTCCGGACGTCATCGAGACCTACATCATCTCCATGACCCGCGGTGCCGACGACGTCCTGGCCGCCGCGGTCCTGGCCCGCGAGGCCGGCCTCATCAACCTGTTCGGCGCTGCCCCGTATGCCAAGATCGGGTTCGCGCCGCTGCTGGAGACCGTGGAGGAGCTGCGGGCCTCGGCGGAGATCGTGGACCAGCTGCTGTCTGTCCCCGCGTACCGTGATCTGGTCCGGCTGCGCGGCGACGTCCAGGAAATCATGCTGGGCTACTCTGACTCCAACAAGGAATCCGGCGTCATCACCAGCCAGTGGGAGATCCACAAGACGCAGCGGAACCTGCGCGACGTCGCGGCCAAGCATGGGGTCCGCGTCAGGTTGTTCCACGGCCGGGGCGGTTCCGTGGGCCGTGGTGGCGGGCCCACGTATGACGCCATCATGGCGCAGCCCAACGGCGTCCTCGAAGGCGAAATCAAGTTCACCGAACAGGGCGAGGTCATCTCCGACAAGTACTCGCTGCCGGAACTGGCCAGGGAAAACCTTGAGCTGTCCCTTGCCGCCGTGCTCCAGGGTTCAGCCCTGCACCGGGATCCGCGGACCTCCGACGATCAGCGCGAACGGTACGGCCACGTTATGGAGATCATCTCCGACGCCGCCTTTGACCGGTACCGGAAGCTTATTGACCACCCGGACCTGCCCGCGTACTTCCTGGCGTCCACGCCGGTGGAGCAGTTGGGCTCGCTGAACATTGGCTCCCGGCCGTCAAAACGCCCGGATTCCGGGGCCGGCCTGGGTGGTCTGCGCGCTATCCCGTGGGTGTTCGGCTGGACGCAGTCGCGGCAGATCGTCCCCGGCTGGTTCGGTGTGGGCTCCGGCCTGAAGGCGGCGCGCGAGGCCGGGAACTCCGCCCAGCTGGTGGAGATGATGGAGGGCTGGCACTTCTTCAAGTCCGTCCTGTCCAACGTGGAAATGACGCTGGCCAAGACTGACATGGACATCGCGGGCTACTACGTGTCCACTTTGGTCCCCGAGGAGCTGCACCACATTTTTCGGGCCATCCGCGAAGAGTACGAACTCACGGTCACCGAGGTCCAGAACCTGACGGGTGAGCACGTCCTCCTCGACGCCCAGCCCACTTTGAAGCGCTCGCTGGAGATCCGCGATCAGTACCTGGATCCCATCAGCTACCTGCAGGTGGAACTGCTCCGCCGCGTGCGGGCAGACTCCCGGTCCGATAGCGGGACTATTGACGGCGCCGAAATTGACGAGCGGCTCCAGCGGGCCATGCTGATCACGGTCAACGGAGTGGCGGCCGGCCTCCGCAACACCGGCTAAGACGCTCTGGCACTTCCCGCCGGTTTCCCGGGACGCTCTCTCACTACCTGCGGGTTTTCCGGCGATGCTCTCTCACTTTCCTGAAGAAAGTGAGAGAGCATCTGTGATTTTCCTGCAGCAAGTGAGAGAGCCCCTCTCCGTCAGGCTGGTTGTGAGTCATTCATTACCTGTTGATTTAAGGAGCCGGCGATGCCTG